>JADFIT010000012.1 GCA_022566515.1 Gemmatimonadota bacterium | reverse complement strand
GGGAGTGGGGAGTGGGGAGTGGGCTGCTCACACCGCTCTCCTGCTCCCCGCTTCCTGCTCCCCGCTCCCCGCTAGCCGCTCCCTAGAAGTAGTTCTGCGTCGCGATGATGTAGACGAGGATCCCGGTGATGCCCACGGGCGCCAGGAATCGGAGCAGGAAGCCCCAAGCGTGCTTGAGACCAAACGTCACCCCCTCCGACTCTATCTCTGCAGCTGCGGCCTTCACGCCCCACCGGTACCCGACGAAGATCGCTAAGCCCAGCGATCCGATCGTGAGAGCGTAATTCCCGAAGATGATGTTCATCAGCGAGAGAAAATCGGGTGCGGCGCCCGGCAGATCCGAGAAGAACGGTACGGCGCCCGACGCCAGCGCCGACGGGACGCCGATCAGGAACGTCGCGATCGCGGTTGCCGCCACCGCTTTGCCACGGGACCATCCCCACTCGTCAATCACATACGATACCGGCACCTCGAGCAAGGCGATCGTCGAGGTCAGGGCGGCGATCGCGAGAAGTAGGAAGAAGGCGGCACCGAACAGCTGGCCCGCCGGCAACTCTGCGAACAGGGTCGGGAGAACCTGGAACACCAGGCCCGGGCCCGACTCGAGGGACTCAGCCCTGCGTGGAAAAGTGCGGGAAAGATGATGAGGCCCGCCAGCAGTGCGATGAGGGTGTCGAAGAGGCAAATGATTCCTGTGGAAGTCACGAGGTTGATTTTCTTCGAGACGTAACTCCCGTAGGTAATCATCGCGCCCATCCCGAGGCTGAGCGAGAAAAATGCCTGCCCCAGCGCCGCCGGGAAGGTTGCCGCCGAGATCCGCGAGAAATCCGGCGCCAGGTAGAATTCGAGTCCGGCGCCGGCCCCGGACAGCGTCACCGACCGGATCGCCAGGAGAATCAACAAGACCAGGAGAACGGGCATCAACGTCTTGGAAACCAGCTCGATGCCGCCGGACACGCCGCGCCACACCACCAAGGAGGTGACGGCGAGGAACACGAAGAGCAACCCGACGTTCGCGATGGGACTGGCGGCGAAACTCTCAAAGATCGCCTGAGATTCCTGTGCCGTAATAGTTTGGGAAAAACTGCCGGTGACCGTCTTGAAGAGGTAGCCTACCGTCCATCCCGCGATGACGGCGTAGAACGACAAAATGGCAACACCGGTGATAACGCCGAGCATGCCGACGAGCTTCCATAGCGTTCCCGGTGCGGTCGCCTCGAAAGCACCGACGGCGTTTCGATCGGTGCGGCGCCCGAGGGCGAGTTCCGCCAACATCACCGCCGCACCGAGGAGGAACACGAAACCGAGGTAGATGACGACGAATGCCGCGCCGCCGCCTTCGCCCACCATGTATGGAAACCGCCAAATGTTCCCCAGCCCGATAGCTGAACCGGATGCAGCGAGGATGAATCCCGTCTTCGAACTCCACACGCCACGCCCGGTTGCCGGCGGATTCGTCATATGTAGGGTGCTCCTGGGAAAGATGGTGCAGGAAGGTCGTGTGATCGATTGACGTTGTCTAGTGTCTCCGCGCCGCGGAAAGCCTGGTTGACTGGTTGCTGGGAACGGCGGCGGCTCGGATTTCGGGGGTCGGGTGGCAACTGCACCGCGCGGCTATCGTCCTAGAGGCAAGCCTGCGGGTGATGCTTGAGGGGAGGGCTGAGAGACCTCTGCCGGCGCTGCGATTGCGTCCCAGGCCGAGTTGATAACCTGCCTGGGGGCGGAGTGCTCGGTAGCCCACTCATGAGCCGCCACGCGCTCCATCATGAGCCGCACCAATTGCAACCACACGTCCGTCCAGAGGTAGGCGGGGCCGGGCCGGATCTCGTTTGATGCCTTCCCCGACGCCACCACTTTCTCCAGCTCGAAGCGCATCTGCTCGTAAGCCTCGCGGCTCTTCTCGTCCAGCAAGGACAATGGGGGAGCCACGAACACGAGCTTGGCCAACGGTGGGTCCTGGGCTGCAACCTCGCCCCATCGGTCGGCAACGTCCTTCATTCGATCCCGACACGAGCCTCGGGCGGGTGTCTGCGCCACGATCTGAGTGAACATCCGTACCGCACCGCGATAGATCTCGTTGAGCAGCTGCTCCTTGCTGCTGAAGTGACGATAGATCGTTCCTTCGGCGACGCCTGCCTTGCGGGCCACCTGAGGCGTCGTGCTCGCGTGATAGCCCTGGGTCGTGAACAGCTCCAAGGCCGCCCGGACGAGTCGCTCGCGAGTGTTCTTCGGATCGCGACGTCGTGGCCTGGAAGCCGTTTCGGCGAGTCCGAGTTGATCTGAGGTGTGGGGCATGACTCGGCAAGTATAACCCAGCCGTATGACGCGGTGTCAATCCCACCCCACCACCGACTTTGCCCGGCGGTACCCCGCCCGCTGCCTCCCCTTCCAGGCGGTCGGGCGGTGCTGCCCTACCGCCCTACCGCCCTACCGTCCTACCGCCTGCTCTTCCCGTCGTCTATGTTTCGCCCCGGTGCCAACCCCAGCATGTGACAGAGAAACGACAATTGACGGTCTTGGATTTTCGCTCCATTTGGGAGAACGACGCGATTCCCTACGAGGAATTCGTCGAGAGTGTCGAGAAAAACGAATCCCTGTGGAAGGGCGTCTATAGGATGGCCCATATCCCTGATTGGGCGTACGAAATGGCGTGCCGGCTTGGTCCGGGCGTGAAGTTGCTGGGCATTGTGGAGGACTGGTGCGGTGATGCCAGCAACACGATCCCCGTGCTGGCGAGGCTCGGTCACGAAGCGGACTGCCTGGACATGAAGGTGATTCGTCGCGACGAGCATCCCGACGTCATGGATCGGTATCTCACGAATGGATCACGCTCCGTCCCCATCGTGATCGCCTTGGACCAGCAGTTCAACGAATTGGGTCACTGGGGCCCACGGCCCAGCGAAATCCAGCAGTGGGTAATGGAGAACAAGGATAAGGTGCCGGCCCAGGAGCGTTACCCCAAGGTCAGGCGCTGGTATGCGCGGGACAGGGGAGTAGGGACCTTGAGGGAGGTGTTGGGGATGCTGGGTGGGCAGTAGGGCTCAGAACGTCCACCTCGTGTGAAAATCCATCTGCACGCCGTCGGGTCCGAATCCCACCGTGATCCCGGCGATGCCGGCCCGCCCAACTTGGAAGATCAGGCCGCCGCCTGCCCCCACTTTGAGGTCGTCGGCGGTGATGCGGAAATCTTCGGTCTCGAAGACTCGGCCAGCGTCGAGGAATCCGAGTAGGCTTATGCGGTACAGCGTTGGGATGGCAGACAGCGTGTATCGCGCCTCCAGGTTACCAAAGAGCTGGTCACGACCCAGGAATCGGTTGCCGGCCAACGCTCGGTGCGTGGCGCTGCCTCCCAGGGTGTTGTAAAAACGCGTCCCTCCCTCTATGAGATAGAACGTCCCCAACCGGGGTGTCCCATCCGTCACCTGAGCTACGGCACGGGCTGCGAATATGAGCAAAGGTGATGCCGACCAATACCCCTGTACGTTCACTGTGGTGCGGGTATACGTCAGGTCGCCTGCGACATCCGCGTCTGCCACTCCCAGCCCCACACCGATCACGACGCCGCTGTTGGGAGCCACTTGGTCGTCGCGGGTGTCGAAGACCAAGCCTATGCGCAGGGAGACGTCATCTGTCCCCACGTCGATCGTGGGGTCCACTCGATTCGCCAGATCCTTTGCGAGGACGCTGGGTCCGTCGGGTGGTGAGATTTTCCAGTGTTCCGCCTTCAGTCCTGCCAGCACGCGAAGTGGACCGACGAGGCGCCGTTGCACCTCTGCGCGAAGAGTGTATTGGGTCCTGATCGCCCGGTAGAAATTCGGCTGGGCGTCGGTGACGCTGTCCGGTTCGAAGACCGTTGAATTGCCGAGTCCGAAGTAATTGTCCTTTGCCCGCCGCCGTGCGGTCAATCGTGCACTGAAACGCCAGCCGTTGGCCAGACCCGGCGCGTTGGCCTGGAGCTTGAGAAACCGGCTGCCCGATGTAGCGATCTGCCCGTCGAGAGAGAGGGCAATCCTGTAAGGGGCCGGACTGTAGAAGTCGTCGGCGCGCACCGGCTGGATCACGGCGTAGTAGGCCCCGACGGCGAGGCCCTCTGTGGGAGTGTAAAAAATTTTGGGATAGAAAACGTTGAACCAATAGTCGGCATCGAAATCGAAGCCGCCTGCGGTGTCAACCTGAGCCGAGACACGAGCTCCAACAGGAATCAGCAGTGCTAATGCCGTAAGGAGAATTGCCCGCAACTAGTCTCGCTCGTACAGATAGGGGATGTCCCTAAGCGACGCGGTTTCTCCGTCGAATGTCGCGTACCGCCGGCCGGACCAAAGGCTCCCGGCACCGAATTCGCCGTTCTTGTTCACGGCGTAGAAATTGAGGCCGAATCTAGGTCGTCCCCGCTCGTCGAGGAGACGTGGCTCGGTCGTCGTCACCACCCGCCGGAGCGTTTCCAGAGCTGCATCTGTGGGGCTCATCCCTCGCCGCATGTTGTCCACGGTCAAGAACGCTCCGCACACCTTGATGTTTGCTTCACCACGACCGGTGGATCCCGCCGCACCAATGTCGTTGTCGGTGTACTGGCCGGCCCCGATGATGGGCGAATCGCCAACCCGTCCCGGGATCTTCCACGAAAGACCGCTCGTAGTCGTGACCGAGGAGATGTCTCCGCTGGCGTTCACCACGTTCAGGTTGATCGTGCCGGTCTCCCGGCGAACCATCATTTCGTCGTCCGGCACATTGATCCAGTCGTCGTTGGGTCCTCGGTTGGCACGCCAGCGAAGCCAGATCTCTCGGGCCTTGTCTGTGAGGAGATCTTCCTCTTTGAACCCGTAGGACAACGCAAACCGCTTGGCGCCCTCCCCAACCAGCATGATGTGGTCGGTGTACAGCAGTACGTACTTCGCAACGACGCTCGGCGTCTTGATCCCCTCGAGGGCACCTACCGACCCGGCCCGTCGGGTCGGCCCGTGCATGCAGGACGCGTCCAACTGGACCACGCCCTCTTCGTTGGGCAGGCCCCCGTATCCCA
The DNA here is from genome assembly GCA_022566515.1 of Gemmatimonadota bacterium. Classification (GTDB taxonomy): domain Bacteria; phylum Gemmatimonadota; class Gemmatimonadetes; order Gemmatimonadales; family GWC2-71-9; genus B3T1B10. The sequence continues at coordinate 34,144 of JADFIT010000012.1, read as the reverse complement.
CCGAGGTGTCCTCTGCATCGAGTTCCTGCGTCTTGACACCCTCAATGGCGGCGTCGAGCGTATCCATGCCCTCGATCAACAGCCGGCCGGCCAGCTCCACACCCCGCAGACCATTGGCCGACGCCACGGCCACAGGGCCCGCGGCGGGGCGGATATGCACGGCGGGGAAACCCGTGCCCTCGGTGAATGGCGCGCCCAAGGTCGCTCCGGCGGCCACACCGGTGGCGGCGCCGAGAAACTCGCGGCGAGAGAGTGAATCCGACACGACATACCTCCTCTTCCGGGGCTAAATTGCTGGGACTCGGGATTTAACCGGACACCCTGTGAGCGTCAACTTGCACGGGGCCCCCGGGCCGGCCTACGTTCAGCCCGATCTTCTCCCTCGCCCTGCGTTAGCGTCGATGACAGAGACCGACAATCAGCCAGAGATCGTGGTGGTTCGCTATGCAGCCCTGGTGAGCGCCGTTCTCGTGATCGGCGGCGGGCTCTTGATGGTAGTGGGAGCGGGCTTTGGCTTCCTCCTGATTCTGGCAGGCCTCGTCTTGGGCGCGCTCACGTGTGTGTTGTACGTGGTGTTCAAGTTCCTTGTGGTGCCGTCGGCCAACACGTTGGTGGGATTCTTCGGTGCCCAGTCGGGCTCGTCAACGCCGCCGACCAAGGGGTATTCGGCGATCGAGGCCATGGTGGCCGGGGGGCGCTACCAGGACGCGGCGGTCGCGTACCGGCGGGAAATTGCCGCGGACCCGTCCGACACCGAGGCGCGGTCCCGCCTGGCCCAACTCCTCATGGATCGCCTCGAGGATTTTACGGCCGCGGCCCGGTATCTGAAGGAGGCTCGTGAGGTGACCACGAACGACCGTCGGAAGATGGGCTATTCCCTGAGACTGGTTGACCTGTACCGAAGCCGACTGGGCGATAGGGGCAAGGCGATGGTGGAGTTGCGGCGCTTCATCGACACGTTTCCCGATTCCCCGCATATCGACGGCGTCCGTCGCGAACTCTCGGAGTTGCTGGTGGAGATGAAGGCCGGGCCGGAAGCAGATTGACGGTGCAAGGGGAAACTCCGGTCGTCTCGATCGTACTTCCCGTGTTCAACGAGTTCGAGAACCTCGCGCCGTTAATCGCGGAGATCGAGTCGGTGTTTGGGGGATTGGCCTACGAGATCGTGGCCGTGGACGACGGGTCGACGGACGGCTCGCTGCGAGAGCTGAGTCGCCTGAGCAACGATTGCCAAGCACTTCGCGTAGTGAGCTTGGAAGCGCATGCGGGGCAGAGTGCTGCCTTCGCGGCAGGGTTCGAAGCGGCACGTGGCCAATACGTGATGACGATGGACGCGGACGGGCAGAACGCCCCCGCCGATGGTCTCAAGCTACTGGACGTAGTGCGCGGCCCCGGCCCCGCGACGGCTGCTGTGGGCTACCGGATGGGGCGAGTGGACACTCGGTGGAAGCGGATTCAGAGCCGCATCGCCAATCGAGTGCGTGATGCCATCACCGGTGATGCCGTGCGCGACACGGGATGTTCCTTGAAGGTGATGCGTCGCGCAGTGCTGCGGCAGATTCCGAGCTTTCAGGGGATGCACCGTTTCTTGCCGACGCTCTTGCGGCGGGCCGGCGAGGAGGTGATCGAGGTCGAGGTGGGGCATCGGCCGCGCTGGCACGGTCGCACCAAGTATGGGATGTGGGGGCGGCTTTGGGTCGGGTTGTGGGACGCCTTTGGCGTCAGGTGGCTGCTCAGGCGGCGGCTGGTATATCGGATCCTGGAAGACCACGAGAGGGAGTAGGAGTTTTCCCCTTTTTCTAGTTCCTTAGATAAGTTATTGGCTTGGCTTTGGTTTGATCCACGTCCAATTTTCCGAATTGGTTTCATGACGACATCCTTCGGCCGTTTCTTCCTTCCCGGCCCTACAGAGGTTCACCCAGACGTTCTGGCCGCGCTGACCCGGCCAATGATTGCCCACCGAGGGCGGGCGATGACCGATCTCCTCGCCGGCATTGAGGACCGGCTGCGGGGACTCTTCCGGACGAAGGGCCGGCCGATCATCGGAACATGCTCGGCTACGGCGTTCATGGAGATGGCGATCCGATCGGGAGTGCGACACCGCGTGCTCTCTCTCGTGAGTGGCGCGTTTGGCAAGCGATTTGCGGCGATTGCCCAGGCGTGTGGCCGTGACGTGGTGACGCTAGAAGTGGCGCCCGGACAGACGATCGAGCCCCACATGCTCCGCGATGCACTGACACGTAGCGAAGTTGACGCCGTCACGTTAGTTCATTCCGAGACATCAACGGGGGCTCTGGCGCCACTCGAGCAACTCGCCGAGGTCGTCCACGAATATGACGACGTCATGCTTCTTGTCGACGCCGTGACGTCATTGGCCGGCTCTCCGGTGGAAACCGACGAGTGGAAGCTCGATTTCGTGCTGACGGGTGCACAAAAGGCTCTGGCGTTGCCCCCTGGGTTGGCTCTGGCGGCCCACTCTGAGCGGATGCTCGAACGCGCGACCACGCTGCCGGAGCGGGGCGGGTACTTGGATCTCGTGGCCTACGCAGATGCGGCGGAGAACCATCAGCCCACCAACACGCCGGCCATCTCTTTCTTGTACGCCCTCGACGTACAGTTGCGGCGCATCGAAGCCGAAGGCGGAGTGGAGGCGCGATGGCAACGTCACCGGGAAATGCTCCAGGCTACGGAGAAATGGGTGGATGATCGTGGCAGCGCCTTGGGCCTGAGCTATTTTCCTGCGAAAGACCGGCGCAGTTGGACGGTATCTTGCATCCGTGTCCCTGGTGGGAGGAACGGACGTGAAATTCAACACACCTTGAGCGACCGCGGCTGGATGATCGCGTCGGGGTACGGCGAGTTCAAGAAGTCCACCATTCGGATCGGTCATATGGGAGATCACACCGTCGACGAGTTGCTAGACTTGTTGGTGCAGCTTGAGGAGATCGTAGCGTGACGTTTGTTGTTGTGGTGGCCGACAGTATCGACGAGCAGGGGATCGACCTGCTCAGGAAAGAGCCGGATTTCGAGGTTGTCTCGACCGTGGGAGATGCAGAGCGGCTACCGCGAGAGCTGTCCCGCGCCCAGGCGCTCTTGGTTCGCTCGTCTACCCGGGTGACAGAGGAGTTGTTGGCCCACGCACCGCACCTGCGCGTGATCGGGCGTGCCGGTATCGGTGTCGACAATATCGATGTGCAGGCAGCCACCCGGCGCGGCATTGCGGTGATCAACGCCCCGGGGGCCAACACAGTGAGCGCGGCGGAACATGCATTCGCCTTGCTGCTGGCCTTGGTGCGACGAGTGCCGTGGGCGTCCGCCAGCATGCGCAAAGGGGAGTGGGACAGGAAGAGTTTTGGTGGAACTGAGCTTCGAGGCAAGGTGCTCGGCCTGGTCGGCCTGGGACGCATCGGCGCGCACGTCTCCGGAATTGCTCTGGCCTTCGGCATGGATGTCATTGCGTACGACCCGGTGCTGTCGGATGAGCGTGCCAAGCAGCTGCATGTGCATCTGGTAGAGTTGGACGACTTGTTGGAGCGGGCGGACGTCATTTCTCTTCATGCCCCGATCACCGATGAGACGCGCCACCTCCTCAACAAGCGGCGTCTGGCGCTCATGAAGCCGACTGCCGTAGTGATCAACACCGCGCGGGGCGGTTTGATCGACACCGATGCGTTGTGCGAGGCGGTCGAGAGCGGGAAGCTGGCAGGCGCCGCCCTGGATGTATTCGACCCCGAGCCGCTGGCCTGCGACTCTCCGCTACGGAATTGTGGCAACATCATTCTCACGCCGCATCTTGCCGCCTCGACGCAGGAGGCGCAGGCCCGTGTATCGGTCGAAATCAGTCGGTCCGTGCGGGACGCGCTGCGAACCGGTGACGTGGGTAGGGCGATAAACGTTCCGGGAGTGTCCAGCGATGTGCTGGCCCGCTCCCGGGTGGCGCTGGACCTTGCCAGGCGCATTGGTGGAGTGGCGGCGGCTTTGGCTCGCGGGCCGGTTCAAGTGGTTGAGGTGGACTACGGCGGCCGTGACGACGGGGCGCCAAAGCCCGTCATGCTGGCGGCGCTCGAGGGCGTGCTGCGATCCGTTGGGGTGGACTCGGTGAGTCTCATCAATGCCGCGTTGCTGGCGGAGGAACGCGACATATCGGTCTACCGGCGCATCGGCAAGCCGGATGGGGACTACGAGACCACCGTTGGCGTGACCGTGGAGACGCCCGGGCGAAAGACCACGGTTGTTGGGGCCCTGGCCGCCAATCAAGAGAGTCGCATCACCCGAATTGACGAGTACAGAGTGGACATCCCACCGGCAAACGACGTGTTGATTCTCAAGAACATCGATGTTCCGGGAATCATCGAGCGTGTCGAAAGCGTTTTGCGTGATGGTGATGTGCACATTGACTTCCGCCACCAGTGGCGGCTGGACGGGGCCGGCACCGAAGCCCTGGCGGCTCTGGCGTTGGATCAGCCACCTTCTCGCGAGTTGCTGTCGAAACTAGAGGAGCTGCCGGACGTTCTGGACGTGTGGCTGGTGAGCTTGTATAACGGGGGCGGGAGCTAGAGTTCCCCAGCGGCGGCCTCCCCAGAGACCGCCGGGGCCGATCCCGGACGGAGACGAAACGAACTCACGTCTCCCATGAGGCGTTCAGCCACTTCGGCGAGCTGCGCCGCCGAACTGGCAATCTCTTCGGTAGACGCGGTCTGCTGCTCGGCCGAAGCCGCGATCTCCTCGGCGGCTGACAGAAACGATTCTGTGCGTCCGGAAATCTCGTGCAACTGTTTCGAGATATCCTCCACCAGCCGTTGGGCTTGATCGGCTGCCTCCGACGTTTCGGCCGTCCACTTCTTGTTGCCATCGGCAGCCTCGGCCACCTCCTTCAGCCCGTTGGCTGCTGACTGAGCTATTTCCTGAACGAATACGCTTCCGGCGGCGATTCCTTCCAACCGTGTCCGGGTTCGCTCTACGTTGGCCAGAACCTTGGCAACGGTGTCGGAGGTCATGGTGGCCGCTCGGGCGGCCTGGGTGGCAAGCTTGCGCACCTCGTCGGCAACTACCGCAAAACCACGCCCCTCACTGCCCGACGCACCAGCCCGAGCCGCTTCAATCGACGCGTTGAGCGCCAGCATATTAGTCTGGGTCGCGATGGACTTTGCCTGGCCGACAAAGGTTTGGATTTCTTGTGACATTTCGGAGAGCGCTTGGGCATCCTCCAAACCCTTCGCGATGTCCGCCGTCAAAGTCGTAAGTTTATCGCTGCTCTCGATGAGCAACGACCGGTGGTGCTCCGCCACTGTTTGCAGGGCAGCATTGCGGCCGGCGGCCGTTCGGGTCCCCTGGGCGAGCTGTGAGGCGATATCGAGGATTTGCTGCACCTTAGACGTCGCATTTTGGATCATGCTCGCCTGATCTGCTGCCTGAGCGGCCAAGTGCTGGCACGTTTTCGACATTTCTTGTGTCGAGGCGGACATCTGCTGGGTACTCGCAGAGATCTCCTGTGCCATCGCGGCAGATTCGTCCGCCGAGGAGTGAATTGCTCCTACGAGCGTGGTTAGTGTCCCAACCATTTTATTCACGGAACTGATTAGATCGCGGACCTCGTCATCGCGACCTTCCTCGGTCATAGTGTCCATTGTGAGGTCTCCCTCGGCGATGCGTTGGGCCACTGCTCCCACTGCTTGCAGTGGTTTCGTGATACGAGTGTCCAGCCAGCTCGTGACGCCGAGGAGGATGATGAGTGACAGGACGATCATCACACCGCCGGTGACGTAGCCGGAGCTTCGCACGGCGGCGACCGGGGCTCGAGCGGTAGCGGTGAGTTCACGGGCAAGGACCCACCATCGAGCGTTTTCGGCCGGAACGGAGGCCACGATCTCCCCGAACCCGTCGGCGGCTCTCGTCTCCATCACCTCCGGTCGTTGGGTCCTGGGAATGGCGTCGGCGTTGTCCGCGGCCTGGAGCAAGCGCTCGTTGTCGCTGGATACTACCAGCCGTCCGAGGGAGTCGACGACCTCTATGCGCAGTGCAACGTTATCTCCGCTTCCATTGAGAAGTCTCGCCAATGGTGAGAGGTCGATTACGCCCTTGATGACGCCGAGTCGTGCGCCGTCCTCGGGATCGGTGATGGCCACAGAGTAATCCAGAGCCACAACTCCAGCAGACACGTCCGCTGCGGGGTCTCCTTGGAACGACCCGTCGGCCATGGCGCGCTGCCACCACACCTCATCAGACTGCACGAAGTCAGACGTTCGGTTCGTGGCCTCAACGTTGAATCCGTTGCGCTCGGTGAAGAAGATTTCGGCGAAGTCGGTCCGATCCCGAAACCGACGGAGATAATCGCCCAACTCGGTGCCGGCACCGAGGGTGCGGTTGATCTCAAAGCGACGCTCCAGTTCCTGGAGGGAGAACCGGACGAGTCCCCTCTGGTCGACTTCGTCGCCTGCCCTACGGGCGGCGGACACGATCTGCGGTATTTGGGCCAGAAACTCCACGTCTGAGCGGCGTTCGTTCAGGTATTGACCGAGGACATCGGAGGCACGGATAGCATCGGCGATGAGACCGTCTGCCATGCTCTTTTCCATCTCGGCGGTCGTGCTCCGCGTAGTGAGGACGGTGATCGAGCCGATGACCAACACGGCTACGGGTGCACCGATCGAGAGGACGGTTCTACGAAGTTTCGATGCTGATTCAGGCATGAGCGGCTAAGCTACGGAAGGCTTTCATGGTGAGCAAGCTGTTATAGATTACCGCCACGATGAATAAAGCGGTGCAAACGACAGAAGCATACGATCCGGGAGCCGTCGAGGCCAAGTGGCGAGCCCGTTGGGCTGAGAGGCGTACCAACGCCACCGATCTCAGCCATGCGGCGAATCCCTATTTCAACCTAATGATGTTTCCCTACCCGTCCGCCGAGGGACTCCATGTGGGGAACGTGTTCGCGTTTGTCGGGAGTGACATCCACGGCCGAACCCGCCGGCTACAAGGATTCGACGTGTTCGAGCCCCTCGGCTTCGACGCGTTCGGCATCCACTCGGAGAACTACGCCCTCAAGGTGAACACGCACCCTGGGAAGCTCATTCCACGGAATATCAAACGGTTTCGCGAGCAGCTGAAGCGGGTGGGGCTGATGGTCGATTGGGAACACGAACTCGCGACTATCGATCCAGCGTACTACAAGTGGACCCAATGGATTTTCCTCCAGTTGTTCAAGGCCGGGCTCGCCGTGAAGAAGGCGGCTCCCGTGAACTGGTGTCCGGAGTGCAAGACCGTGCTGGCCAACGAGCAGGTGATCGATGGTTTTTGCGAGCGGCATCCGGAGACCAAGGTGCACCAGCGGTTTCTCGAGCAATGGTTCTTCACGATCACCAAGTACGCGGCGCGACTCCTCGAAAATCTCGAGACGCTCGACTGGTCCGATTCTACGCGCTCGATGCAGGCCAACTGGATAGGGTGCTCCAAAGGGGCGGATTTGGAGTTTCAGACCTCTAAGGGCGAATCGATTCGAGTTTTCACAACGCGACCCGACACCGTTTTCGGAGCGACGTGGGTGGTGCTCGCCCCCGAACACCCGATGGTCGAGTCTCTTACGGCAGCCGAGAAGCGGAACGATGTAGAGAAATACCGCCGCCGAACGGCGGCGATGGATATCGTCAGCCGCAAGGTGGGGGACAAGGAGAAGACAGGAGTGTTCACCGGGTCGTACGCTCGCAATCCAGCCACGGGCGAGGACGTTCCCGTTTGGGTGGCGGACTACGTGCTCATGGAGTACGGCACCGGTGCTATCATGGCCGTCCCCGGCCACGACGAGCGGGATTTTGATTTTGCGAAAAAGTTTGAACTTGCGATAGTAAGGGTCATCGAGCCGACCCAAACCGGTCCTGACGGCGAAGCGCCGGAGCTGCCGACCACAACGTGGGAGGGCAAGCTCGTCAACAGTGGCCAGTTCGACGGCATGTCGTGTGCCACAGCGGTCGGGGCGATCACGGAGTGGTTGGAAGAAAAAGGAAAGGCAACTTCCCAGACACACTACCGGCTCCACGACTGGTGCATCTCGCGGCAGCGGTACTGGGGACCCCCGATTCCGATCATCTATTGTGATAAGTGCGGAACCGTTCCCGTACCCGAAAAAGACCTTCCTGTCATACTACCGGAGTTGAAGGATTTTCGGCCGGACGAAAGCGGAGTGTCGCCCCTGGCGCGTTTGGAAGAGTGGTATCACGTGCCATGCCCGAAATGCGGCACCAGCGCCAGACGGGAAACGGACGTGTCCGACACGTTTCTCGACTCGGCGTGGTATTTCCTGCGGTATCCCTCTACTGACTATCCGGATTGTGCCTTCGATCCGGAACTAACGAAGCGCTGGCTTCCGATAGCGCAATACATCGGCGGCAACGAGCACGCCGTGCTCCACCTGATGTACTCTCGGTTCATTACGATGGCCCTGTACGACTTGGGGTGGCTTCCGTTCGAGGAGCCCTATCGACGGTTCCGCGCACACGGCACCATAATACGCGACGGTGCCAAGATGTCGAAGTCGCGCGGCAACGTAGTCACTCCCGACGCCTACATCGAGCGGTGGGGCGCCGACACGTTCAGGATGTATCTCATGTTCCTCGGCCCTTACCAGGAGGGTGGGGATTTCCGGGATGAGGGCATCGCCGGCATCCGCCGGTTCCTCGACAAGGTCTGGAGCGCCGTTGACGAAGCCCGCTCGGCGAACGGCTCCTCCCGCCCCCTGGACCCGGTCGTACAGCGCAAGCTGCACCAAACGATCCAGAAGGTCACAGACGACATCGAGGGCCTCCGCTACAACACGGCGATATCGAGCCTCATGGAATACCTCAACACCGTGAGGAGCAGGGCCGAGTGCGATGGTCGGCGTACAGCCATAAATGCCCAAGCCTTGAATCCCCTGTTGATCATGCTGGCACCGTTTGCCCCACACATGGCAGAAGAATGCTGGGAGAGCATGGGACATTCTCAAAGCATCTTCGATGCTGATTGGCCCAAGTTCGACGAGGCACTCGCTTTGGAAGACCAGATCCAACTCGTGGTTCAGGTCAGGGGAAGGGTCCGGGGACGAGTGAACGCCGTGCGAGACATCTCCCAGGACGACGCCCTGGCACTCGCGCTGAAAGATGAACGGGTGAAGAAGCACGTCGGCGGCATGGAGATCAAGAAGGTGATCTTCGTGCCGGGACGCCTGATCAATATCGTAGTTGACGGGAAGTAACGACTCCCCGCTGCTCGCTCCCCACTCCCGGTTCTTGTTCCCACTGCGACCCTCGCACGCTACCGGGCATCTATAGTTCTGACATGACCAACGCCGTGATCGCTGCCATCGACGACATAGCGATTCAGCGAGCTAAAGCTGGTGATATCAACGCTTTAGAGCATGTCTACCGGGCCTATGAGGGAATGGTGTACAGCATGGCTCGGCGGATTTGCTCATCACCCGAGGACGCCGAAGACGTGCTTCAGGAAACCTTCCTGGAAGTGTGCCGGAGCATGGGAGCGTTCCGGGGCTCGGGCGACGGCAGCCTGACGGCTTGGATCAAGCGGTTAGCGGCCAGTAAGGCGCTGATGAAGATCCGTAGAGGAAAGTACCGGCAAACCGAGGAGCTGTTCGAGGACGCGGCTCCGGCCCCGAGCCAGGGTGACGCGAGCCTTCGCATGGACTTGGAGACTGTCATGCAACGTCTGTCGAGCACGGCGCGGGCTGTGGTGTGGTTGCATGACGTAGAGGGTTACACGCACGAGGACATAGCTGAGTTAATGGGAAAGAGTGTGAGTTTTTCGAAATCTCAGCTGTCGCGGGCACACGCACGGCTTCGGAAATGGCTAGGTGAGGAGGCGGTATGCTGATTCACTGCACGATGGATGAGCTTCTGGCCATTCGGGATGGCCAGGGCTCGCAGGGGGCTCTGCGCCACCTGGACGAGTGTGATGAGTGCTGCAACGAACTCGAGCTTTTGCATCAGCGCGTTGCGGCGTTGAAGGCGCTCCCCAGCCTCAGGCCGCCCCGAGACCGGTGGTCAGTGGTGCGCGATGAGGTGCTGGCACGGCGTGCCCGTACGCGACGACGCTTTGGCGGATGGTTGACGGCGGCGGCGGCGGCCTCGGTGGCGCTGGCGATCGGGTTGGGGGATCTGGTAACGCCCGCGGCGCAGGAGCCGGATCCGCTCGCCGAACTCGTGTCGGAAGCTCAGCTGCTGGAGCGAGCGCTTCGCACTATGCGACCGGAGACCCGTGTGCTCACCGGGCGGATGGCGGCTGCCGTGGCGGCGGTGGAGGATCGACTGGAGCTGTTGGACCTGCGGTTTGAGCAAGCCAGAGTGCAGCGGCTGTCGAGAGAGAGAGTGATTGTGCTGTGGCAGGAGCGCGTCGGCCTGATGGATCTCTTGGTGAACGTTCACGCCCGACCCGTGATACTGATTGGATTTTGACTGGTTGCCTGTGGCAACAGGAGTTGAGTGCAATGAAGAAGACGAGATTTTTGCTGACCATCGCGGCGATGGCAATTGGACTTGGTGTCGCGCCGATGGCTGCGCAGGAGCGAGAACAGCGCCGCGAGCTGGAGAGCCGTCTGAGCGAGCTTCGGCAGCAGTTGCGCGACGTCGAACGACAACTTCGCGACGTGCGAGGCTCCACCAGCTTTTTCGGAGGCGTGCTCACGTGGTCAACCAACCGGGCGCAGCTCGGTGTGTTGGTGCGATTGGAAGCTGATTCGGAAACCGACCGCATCGGCGCGCTCCTCCAGTCCGTGACTGAGGGCAGTGCCGCGGAGGAAGCGGGATTGCACGACGGAGACATCATTATCTCCTTCGACGGCGAGCGTCTGGCGGGGCGCTATCCGGAGGCCGATCCCGACGAGTCGGAACCGGCCAAGAAGCTGATCGACCTGATCGGAGACAAGGACCCCGGTGACGAGGTCACGATCGAATATCAACGCGACGGTGAGACGCACAGCACCGTGGTGACGCTGGACGAGCGCGATTCCTGGCTCCAAACATATTTCGACCGCGACTCGTTGTTCCAAGCATATTCCGTGAGACCTCCGCGGATTAATGTTCCGAGTTGGCCGGAATTGCGTTTCTTCGGCGATAGCAACCGGCTGGGCTTCACCGTGTTATCGCTGTGGGGCGATAGGTGGGCCGATATCGAGTTGGTCCGTCTCAATGAGGACCTGGGCCGGTACTTCGGAACTTCCGAAGGGCTGCTCGTCATCAGTCCGCCGGACAACGATGAATTGGATCTCCAGGCCGGCGACGTGATACTGGGCATCGATGGCCGAGAGCCGCGCTCGCCGTCGAGGGCGTTGCGGATCCTCCGATCTTACGAAGAGGGCGAGACGCTCAATATCGAGATCATGCGCGACCGGAACCGCATGACGGTCTCGTATGTGGTGCCCGAGCGGGAAAACAACTGGTCCCGGTTCGAGAGCCGCAGGGAGCGGCGAGAGCAGAAGTTGGAGGTGCCGCACCTGGAGCTGGACGAGATCGAGCTGTTGGAGACTCCCCATCTGGAGCTGGAGCACGCCGAGCTCCGCCACGTGCCCCACCTGGAGCTGGTCAAGCCTCGTCGGCTCCACCGGATCAGCTAAGACACCCTACCTCTTGCCGGCCCAAAGGGGGTGACTGCGGGTCACCCCATTTTTTGCGTTTCCCCCACTGACGACCCTCTGTTTCGATCCCACGGCTTGCACATGGAAGCCGTACGATATATCTTACTCGATATATCGTGAAGATATATCGTGCCGATATATCGTCTAGCAAGAGAGTAGGAGGTTAGCATGAATTACCGAGGAGACTTCTGGTTCGGATTCGACCCCTGCGATTGGGGCATGGGCCGGCGGCGGGGGCGGGGGCGGGGGAGACACCGCCGTGGTCGCCAGTGGTTCGGATCAGGCGACATGAAGTACGTGATCCTGAGACTCATCAAAGACAAGCCGATGCACGGCTATGAAGTGATGAAGGCGCTGGAGGACAAGACGCGCGGCTGCTACACGCCGTCTCCGGGCACGGTCTATCCCACGCTGCAATGGCTCGAGGACGAGGGGCTGGTTCAGAGTGAAGATCGGGACGGGAAAAAGGTCTACTCCATCACGGATGCCGGCCGTGAGTTTCTCGAGGAGAACAAGTCGAGCGTGGAGGAGATCTTCGATCGCATCGACGAGATGATCGATCGCTTCGTCGGCGATTCGATGCCGGACGTCAACCGGGCCGTCGGGAAGCTGGTGGCGCAGGTGTACCGTAGCTCGTGGCAGCTTCACGGCGACGTGGAAAAACGAAAGCGGATTGCGGAGGTGCTGGAAGAGGCACTGAAAGAACTGGAGGCGTTGGCGACCTGAATCGAAACTGAGGAGGGGGAGGCCTTGGTTTTCCCCAACCCGTCACGCCTTTCGGTGTCGGTTACGCAGTTCCTCCAGGGCGCCCTTCACGTAGTTGCGCGTCATCTCCTTCCGCCACGCCAGCCCGAAGTCGGTGTTGTCCATCGGCTTCGCAGGCTTGAACGCCGCCTGTGCGGCTGAGGCAATGGCGTCGTCGTTGAGATCGGTGCCGACGATCGCTTCACTCGCAGCGGCTATGAGTTTCGGGAAACTCGCGACGCCGCCGAGGACGACACGCGCATCCCGCACGGTGTCGCCATCCCACTCCACCCAGGCGGCCACCCCCAAGACGGGGAAATCGAACGAGCCCCGGCGGCGCAACTTCCAGTACGTGGCGTCCCAGCCGTTCGCCGCCGGGAGCCGCACATCCGCGAGGATCTCCTCCGGTCGCTTCGTGAGGTACTCGATCCCGTCGTCGTTGTAGAAGCGGCCGGCTGGAACCTGCCGCTCACCGTTGGTGCCGATGAGCGTGAACTGCGCGTCGAGAGCCACCATCACCGGGGCTAGATCGGTAGACGATACGGCCCAGCACCGGGGGCTGCTCGGTGCGACCCAACAGATCTCACCGTCCTTCTTCATGCAGAAGTCGATCGACTTTCGCCACTCGTACGACTGGTTGTAGTAGTTGCAGCGCGTGTCCAAGCAGAGATTGCCGCCGATGGTTCCCATGTTGCGCAACAGGGGTGTCGCGATGAGCTTCGTGGCCTGCGTGACGACAGGGTAGCGCTGCGCGAGCGCCCCGTGGGTTTCGATTTCACTCAACGTCGTGCCGGCACCGATTGCCGTGCCTTCAGCAGGGTTGATTGTCACGTGGTGCAGGTCGTCGAGACCGCTGAGCGAGATGACCGTCTTCGGCTCTTGGTGCCGACGCTTCATGTTGGGATACAGGTCGGTGCCGCCGGCCACGTACATGCCGTCGGGCCCTGCGTCCTGCTTCATCTTCAGCGCTTCGTCGATGGACGTGGGCTGGAGGTAGGTGAAGGTAGGAAGCCGCAGCATCTAATGTTGCCTCTCGGGCGGTGGGCCTGTCGTGGTTTCTTCGTGCTGCAACGCCTTCCCGTCGCCGCCTTCCCAGGGCGTGGGTACGTGAATTGGCTCCGGCCACGGGATGTCGGGAAAGGACGTCGGTCCGTAACGGGCTTCCTTGCCGCTGGCTTTTTGCTTGAGTGCCTTACGCACCTTCTCCGGCATGATCGGCACTTCGTCGATCCGCACGCCCACGGCATCGTACACGGCGTTGGCCACCGCAGGTGCCACCGGCAACAGGGGACCCTGTCCTGCCTCTTTCGCGCCAAACGGACCGTTAGGATCCGGGTCGCTGATCAAGTAGGTCTCCACCTCGCACATGTCGAGCGTCGTGGGGCTCTTGTACTCGAGCATGCTCGGGATCTTGTGCACCACGTGGAAGTTTTCCCGGTATTCCATGTCTTCCATGAGCGCCTCACCGAGGCCCATGTAGATGCTTCCCTCGACCTGGCCCATCACGGTGGTTGGGTTGATGCACCGGCCGATGTCGTGTCCAATCCAGATTTTGAGAACCCGAACGATGCCTGAATCGATGTCCACTTCGACCTCGGCCACGGCGGCGCTATAGGAGTACGCCGGCGACGGGCCCACTCCTGCTCCGCGATACCGGCCAGGACTCTTCGGAGGCGTATACGACCCCACCGTGCCGATGGTGCCGAGTGCGCCTTCGGCGGCCTGTACCGCCTCGGCGAAGGTCATTCCTCGTTCGGGGTCTTCACTGTCGAACACACGGGAGTCGGCGAACACGAGCCGGTCGCGGGGAACGTCGAGCTTCTGCGCCACCTCGGGTGCGATCATGTCACGCGCGCGCTCCGCAGCCTGCAGCGCGGCGTTTCCGGACATCAGCGTGACGCGACTCGCGTAACTGCCGAGATCGACGGGTGTGAGGTCGGTGTCCGCGGTAACGATGCGTATCTCGAAGGGATCCACGCCGAGAACCTCGGCCACGATATACGCCAGAATGGAGTCCGATCCTTGGCCGATGTCCGTGGAGCCGCAGAACACGGTGATGCCGCCGCCGCGGTCGCATTTCAGCTGCACCCCCGAGTGGGGCATGTTGTTCCAGTAGATGGGCAGGCCCGCGCCGCTGAGATAGCTCGAACAGGCGAGGCCGACGCCGCGTCCCTCAGGAAGCTTCCGGAACCTGTCTCTCCACTGGGAACCGTCCACCACCTTCTCTATGCACGCGCCCAAGCCGATCGACCCCACGCGCAAATAATTTGCGGTGAGGGAGTTCTCAGGAACGAGATGTCTGAGCCGCATGTCTGCGGGGTCCATGCCCAACTGCTCGGCTAGCTTGTCCATCTGCACTTCTAGGGCGAAGCGCGGTTGTGGTGTGCCGTGCCCGCGCTTGGGTCCGCATGGTGGCTTGTTGGTGAACGCCCGCATTCCCTGGAACTTGTAGCGATCGACTTGATAGGTGACGGTTTGCAGTGCACCAGTGTAATACGTGCTGGCAACACCGTAGGAACCGTAGCCCCCGCCATCGAGCGCGGTCCGGAAATGCATCGCCGTGATGTGTCCGTCCTTGGTGACACCGGTCTTGGCCCACATGAGCGTGGGGTGGCGACCCCGATGACAGTAGAAGACCTCTTCCCGGGTCAATGTGATCTTGACGGGCCGTCCCGTCATCATGGCGAATTTGGCGACCACTATCTCATGGCTGAAGGGATCACTCTTCCCCCCGAAACCGCCTCCGTTGGGACACGCGATGACCCGGATGCGAGAGGCCGGCATCTCCAGTACCTTGGCCAATGCACGTTGCACATAGTGAGGGGTTTGCGTGGAACTCCAGAGCGTCAACTTGTGATCTGCGGAGTAACTAGCCAACGCTGCGTGCTGCTCCATTGGTAGGTGTGTACTCCCACCGTAGAAGAAGAGATCCTCGCGCACCAGATATGCTTGTTCGAATCCCTCTTCCACATCGCCAAACTCGAGGCTGACGAGCTTGTGCAGGTTTCCACTGTCGCCGTAGTCGTGAATGCGCGGCTCGGGATTTGCTAAAGCCTGCTCGATCGAGGCGATCGCGTCGAGCTGTTCGTACTCGACGTGGATGCGATCGAGGGTCTCTGTCGCGATCTCTTCTGAGATCGCGGCAACGGCGGCAACTGGATCGCCGATGAACCTCACCTTATCCGGCGCGAGGGCGTGCTCGTCTTGGCTGACCGGGAGAATGCCGAATGCAATCGGGATATCGCGCCCAACCAGCACGCCCTTGACGCCGGGGAGTTCCTTTGCCGTCGAGGTATCGATGCTAGTGATCCGGGCGTGTGGGTGTGGGCTTCGGAGGATCTTGCAATACAGCATCTGCGGGAGATACAGGTCGTCCGCGAATTTGGTCTGCCCGGTGACCTTGTCCACCGCATCGACCTTGCGGTGCGGCCGGCCGATGACGCGCAGCGCATCTCCGTTACCGCTGGCCATAGAGTATCTCACGTGCCGGCTCGGCGGACTCACCCCGCATCCATGCGGCGGCGAGCTCGACAGCCTCGTAGATCTTTATGTATCCGGTGCAGCGACAGAGATTGCCCGCAAGTGCTTCCTTGATCGCTTGGCGAGTGGGACTGGGATTGTCGAGCAGCAGCGCTTCCGCGGTTAGCAGCAATCCCGGCGTACAATAGCCGCACTGGGCGGCACCCAGGTCGGCGAACGCCTTCTGCAGCGGATGAAGAGTAGGCCCATCAGCCATGCCCTCGACGGTGCTTATCGACCGTCCGGAGCAAGCGACACCGAGCACCAAACACGACAGCACCGGCTGTCCGTCCATCAGGACGGCGCACGTGCCGCATTCGCCGAGTTCGCAGCCGTGCTTCGTACCGGTTAGGCCGAGGTCTTCCCGGAGTACCTCCAGCAGCGTTTTGTGTGGTGCAAACGCGATTTCGGTATGCTCGCCGTTTACGATCAGCGAGATGGGCACCTTCCCAGCGGGCCTATTCGGACTGTTCTCCAAAAAAGAACTCCTCAGTCTTCTCCGCCAGAAGGTGCTTGGCCGTAGCATCCAGGAGGTTCAACCCATAATGATTGATGATCGCTGTCTGTTCTTTCAGCCACTCTTGCCAACAACTCCGGCATATCGTGTCGTAGATGCGTGCTCCAAGGTCACTGCGGAGCGGCGGAGCCGGTAGTCGTTCTTCAGTGTGGTTGCAGCGCGTGCACGTAAACTGGCTCATGAGAGTAATCTAACCTTGCGGGGATACGGGCGCGACGTCAGGTTTTGCGCTCAATGGTCTTGCGTGAATCGTACCTCGGCCTGTGTGAGACATGCCGCCACGGCCGGAAAGTGAGCAGCAAGCGAGGGTCGGGTTTTTTGTTGTGTCGGCGGTCGATCGACGACCCGAGCTACCCCAAGTATCCGCGGACCCCGGTGATACAGTGCCCGGGATATGCCGGCCCCGGGGAGCCCGGTGACAGCTACGATTCGGGCAGGCAGGCCGTGATAGATGAAACCGGAGGGGATGATGAAAGTACGGATGACGGAGACAATGGTGAACGCGCTCACGGAGACATCGGAGATTCCGGATAATCTCCTCACCTGCCTGCGCAGCGCGGAAGCCGATGGCGATGTGGTGCTGGTTGACCTCGGTCAGGACGAGTCCATGGCCATGACCGAGATGTGCGAGTGGTACGTGCGTACCGATTCCGATACGGGCGAGCTGACAGAGCAGGGCAAGCTGTTCGAGAGCATCATTCAGGCGATTATAGCCGCCGATCTTGCTCCGGACGGAAGGACGGAAAGACGGAAGGACGGAAGGATCAACTGACGATGGGGCGGCACGGCACACGGGGCATGAATGGCTGAAAACATTCCGTCATTCCATCATTCCGTCCCCTCCGTCACCGTAACCCCTTGCTGACTTACGGCCGGTGTGAGTGGTGTGGCTGGGTTGTCGCTGCGGTCCAGGGCCTCGGCCATGGCGTGCGCCACGTCACGAGCGGCGCCGGGCGGTGCTAGGGCCAACAGAGTGGAACCGGACCCCGATATTGTAACTCCGTAGGCGCCGGCGTCGCGTCCGGCATGTACCGCGTCATCGAATCCCGAGATCGAGTCTTTGCGGTGCTGTACGGCCAGCTGGTCTTGCATGCCGTAGCCGATCAGCCCGCCGTCGTCACGGGCTAGGCCGGTCACCAACGCCGCGGCGCGCGCAGCTTGCTCAATCACGACATTTCGCAACACGGTGTCGGGTAGCAATCGCCGGGCGGTTGCTGTCTCTATGGTGTGCTTGGGCACGGCGAGCGCCACGGCGATGTTGCGGTGTAAGGCGAGGTGGGTCGGGTGGTGGGCCGCCAGCACGAGGCCGCCGTACACGGCCGGCCCCGAGTTATCCGGGTGACCCTCGAGGCCTGTCGCTTGCCGAAAAAGCTCGTCGTTATCGATCGATTCGCCACGAACCAGGCGTTCCAGCACCAGCGCGGCCACCCGCCCGGCAGCCGACGAGCCCAAACCGCGGCCCAATGGAATGTCGGAGTGCATGCGCAAGTGGTAGCCCTTGGTCGCACCGCAGGCCGACAGGTGTGCGTGAACGACGTCGACCTCCGCCGCAAGGTCCGCAAGAGTACCCGAGTACTCCGGCGCTCCACTGCCGGGAATCAGGCTTGCTTCCAACCAAATATCGAGGGCCAGGCCCAGGCAGTCGAACCCGGCGCCAAGGTTCGACGTCGACGCGGGCACACGCACCGTGTGAGTCATGGTGTGACTATGGCGTCGGAGAGGAGAAAAAGGAACCGAGAAAGGGGAGTGTCTCCCCTGACGTCGCTATTCGTGCCGCAACGCCTCTATCGGATCCAGAGTCGAAGCTCGTCGTGCGGGCCAGAGGCCGAAGAAAATACCTACGGTGGCGCTGAATACGAAGGCCATCGCAACAGCTTGAAGTGACACAGCCGTCGGCCATCCTTGCAGTCGCGCGAGCGCTACCGCACCAGCGCTGCCCAGCAGGATACCCACCACGCCGCCGAGCATGCACAGTGTGACGGCTTCGACGAGGAACTGCAGCATTATGTTGTGTCGCGTGGCGCCGAGAGCCTTGCGCACGCCGATCTCGCGCGTGCGCTCGGTGACGGAAACGAGCATGATGTTCATGATGCCAATGCCTCCCACTAGGAGGCTGACTGCGGCGATTCCCGCCAGGAGGAAGGTGAAGGTCTGCGTCGTCTCTTGTGCGGTGCTGAGAAACTCGGCGCGGTTCCGAATATTGAAGTCGTTGGCGGCACCGGGCGCGATACCGTGCTCACGGCGGAGCACCCGCTCGATCCCGATCATGGCAACGGTCATCGAATCCGGGTCAACCACCTGCACGTTGATCGAGCGGAGCCGGTCGGTACCGAACACGCGGAACTGCCCGGTCTTGAGGGGGACCAATATCTGCTCGTCCCGATTTGAAAAACCTTCACTTCCCTTCTCGGCGAAGATGCCGACGATCTCGAACGGAATGCCGCGGATGGAAATCTGCTGGCCGATCATCGCAGCGCCGTTCACGTCCAGCATCTGGGGCACGCCGTATCCTAGCACGGCCACCCGGCGACGGGAGTTGTCGTCGCCATGTGTGAACATCTCGCCGGACTCGATCTCGTAGTGGTTTACCTCAGGGTAGTCCGCCGTTGATCCCACAACACTGACGTTGATGTTCCTGTTGCCGTACTTGACCTGTTGGTTTCGCGACAACTCGGGCACGACCGCCTTGAGTGCGTACCCGCCGCGCCTCAGGGCCTCCGCGTCGTCCGTCGTGAGGCTTACACGATTGTCCCGGGCCACGCCCCTGCGGAACGATTGCCCCGCATAGATGGAGAGCAGGTCGGTGCCGAGTGCCTGGATCTGCTCCTCGACGGCCCGCTGAGCACCTGTTCCCAGCGCCACCATCGTGATAACGGCTGCGACACCGATCACGATGCCGAGCATGGTGAGGAAGGACCGCAGCTTGTTCGTGATGATGGCTGCGAAGGCGACTTGGACGATCTCTCCGGTGAGCATTAGCGGCGTCCTCCGAGAATGCCACCGCCCGCGTATCGGCTCATGCGTTCCTGGAACTCACGCTGCGACTGAACGAGGCTCGCACTGGGGAGGATCAGCACTTGGTCGCCGGGGCTCAGACCAGACATCACTTGGGCGTAGTCGAGGTCGGTCAAGCCCGTGCGGATCGGCCTCGCCTCCGGGCCGGAGTCGGTCATGATGAACACGATAAACTCGCCGCCGAACTGGAAATTCCCTGATTGTGGGCGTCGGCCGCCTCCCCGTCGGCCGCCACCGAAATTACCCCGCCCACCACCACCGCCACCGGCCGCGCGCATGACCCTCGTGAGGATACTGCGGTCATGTTGCGACAGTCCCTGGAAAGCCTGGGGTCCACCGCCCTGGCCCATCTTATCTAGGATCGGCTGCACCATCTCCCGGGTCAGTCCGTCGGGAAGCCTCACGGTCCGGCCTCCGAATTCGACTGTGCTCGCGTCGCCATACCCGCCGTCGCCGGCCGCGGTGGCACCTCCCAGCGAGCTTCTCCGTTCGGCACCTGGCGCCTCGCGGGCGGTTGCCAACTGCTGTTGAACCATGTCCATCTCGAGTCCCAGCACGCTCGCGGCAGACGAGATATCGCGTTCTGTCCGCAATGCAGCGTTGGGTATCGCCAGGACTCGCTCCCGCGAGCCGACGTGGATTTCGACTTTAGAGTTCATGCCGGGCCGCAGCAGATTTCCCTTGTTGGGAATGCGTACCAACACGGGAAACATGGTCACGTTCTGCTGTTCCACAGCCTGCGGCTCGATCTTGAGCACCTTGCCGCTGAACGGCTGGTTGGGATACGCGTCTACGGTGATCGTGATATCGAGTCCGGGGTTGACCTTGCCGATCTCCGTTTCATCCACCAGCGCGCGGATTTGCACGGTGTCGAGATTCGCCATCTTCAGGAGTACCGTGCCGCCGCCGACCTCTCGGGTGGCCGAGGAGATAACGGAGCCAATCTCCACGGTGCGCTCCAGGATGACGCCGGCTGCCGGCGCCCTGACCTCTGTATCCTCGAACGCGATCTTTGCGTCTTCGTGAGAACGTCGTGCGCGCACGAGTTGGGCGTTGGCGTTGGCGCGCTGCAAGCGGGCGTTTTCCCATTCCTGCTCGGTGATGGATTGGGTCGCATAGAGCGCCTCCGCCCGGCGCAGCTGCGACTCCGCATTGGCCAGTTGCGCCCGAGCGACACTCAGTTCTGCTTCGGCCTGCACCACGGCGTTACGGGGAATCCGGGGGTCGACCGAGACCAAGAGGTCGCCACGGCGGACGACATCGCCGGTCTCCACTCTCACGTCCATGATTTCTCCGGACGCCTTTGACTTTACCTCGATGGTCTTGATCGGCTCTACAATCCCTGCGGCGCTCACCGACACGATGATGTCGCGCTCGGCAGCCGGAACGAGCTGGTACACCGGAGCTTGGACCTCCTCTTCGCACCCCGCCAGAAGAGCAATGGCGATGAGCGGTGCGGGCCAGCGGACGAATCGCAAGTGTTTCATGCTGGTTCCTTGGGTGTCGCAAAATCCTGCTCGACCAATCCGTCGAGGAGATGGATCTGCCTTGTTGCATGTCGGGCGACATGGGTCTCGTGCGTGATTAGCACGATTGTTTGACCGGCATCGTGCAAGGTCTCCATGACAAGCATGATTTCCTCGCTGGTTACGCTGTCGAGGTTTCCCGTCGGCTCATCTGCCAGGACGATACTCGGATCGTTGACGAGCGCCCGGGCGATCGCGACACGCTGCCGCTGTCCGCCCGATAGCTCGTTAGGTCGATGGTGCATCCGGTCGGCCAAACCGACCTTTTCCAATGCCCACTTGGCTCGCTCCAACCGTTTCTTCGCAGGCACACCGCCGTAGATCAGCGGGAGTTCTACGTTGTGTAACGCCGTGGCTCGTGGCAGGAGATTGAACGTCTGGAAGACGAAGCCGATCTCCTTGTTCCGAATGTGTGCGAGTTCGTCGTCGGTCAGCTCGCTCACCTTTTGACTGTTGAGCCAGTATTCGCCGCTGGTGGGTGTATCGAGACAACCGAGAAGGTTCATCAACGTAGATTTGCCGGACCCCGACGGGCCCATGATCGCGGTAAACTCGTTGCGGCGGATCTGGATGTCCACGCCGCGCAGCGCGTGTACCACCTCACTGCCGAGTTGGTAATCTCGCGTCAACTTGTGGGTGAGGATGATGACATCCGGTGTTGGCGTGTCACCAGTGCGGAAGTCGAGTGCCGGTGCCGCGCCGGTCATATCGTGCGCCCCACAATCGCTTCGATCTGCGCCTTGGCGAGGAAATAGTCCAGCCGCGCCTGCACGCCGTCGACCTCCGCCTGATCGACGTTGACCTGAGAGTTCATGACCTCGACGATGGTTGCCGCTCCTAGGCGGTACCGCTGTTGCTGCACCCGAAGATCTTCAGTTGCCGCAGCCAGGCTCGCCTCGGCGATCTGGATGCGCACGGTCGCCGATCGAAGTGCCGCAAACTGCTGTGTCGTCTGCGCGTTGATCTGACGCCGCGTGTCAGCGACCCGGGCATGTGCCGTCTCCTGCCTGGCATGCGCTTGCACAACACTCGTTTCGCGGCCAAATCCGTTGAAAATGTTCCACGATAGACTGATCCTGCCCGACCAACTGCTCCGGAGGTCGTTGAGTTGGGCGCCGGCCATCGAGCGGCTGTACTGTGCCGTGACCGTCGGGAAATAATCGGACCACGATATGGAAACCTGGGCATCAGCCGCACTGGCCTCCGCGATCACCTGCTCGATCTGGGGTCCCCGCTCCAGCGCTTCCGCCCGAATAACCGAGGTGTCGATATCGACGATGAATTCGATCGACTCATCGGCTACGGCGCGAACCTCGCTGTCGTAACCGATGAGTTGCGCGAGATTGGCGGATGCCGTCGAGAGCTGTGTCTGGGCATTGATCAACTGCAGACGTGCATTCGCAAGCTCTACAAACGATTGCAACGTGTCTGACCGGATGGCGCTGCCAGCCGCCAGCCGATC
Source organism: Gemmatimonadota bacterium (assembly GCA_022566515.1). GTDB lineage: Bacteria > Gemmatimonadota > Gemmatimonadetes > Gemmatimonadales > GWC2-71-9 > B3T1B10. The sequence continues at coordinate 11,744 of JADFIT010000012.1, read as the reverse complement.
TCTGGACACCTGTAGCTGCCGCTCGGCTCGCTGAATGCGCGTCTCCGACACGCGCACCAACTCGTCTGCAGCAAGAGCGCTGAAGAAGGTCTGTTTCGTTTGTAAGGAGGTCTGAAATTCCTGAGAAGTATATGTCGCCTCGGTGCTCACCAGATCGGCGCTCCGAGTGCGGCCCTGTGCCCTACGGCGAAACCCATCGAACAAGGTGTAACGTGCAGTCAACGAACCATTGATCGAAGTCGCCGACCCCGAAACCGATCGCTGTGTCTGCGGGTCGAACCGGTTGGTGGAGTTGGCGCTCCACCCGGAGGTGCCGGTCAATGTCGGCAGCCAGTCACTGACCGATTGTAGCTTGGTCGCCTGCGCGATCCGTATGTCGCCCTCGGCTTGGATGATGGTCGGGCTGTGCTCCATCGCCAGGGCAACGGCTTCCTCCAGCGTTATCGTGGGGATCTGTGACACTGCGGGCTCAGCTACAGAGCCCAACGAGATGGCTACCGCCAAGGCGATCGCCAGTATGATTCTGCTCTTTATCATAATGCTTTATGTTGGGGTTCTACCGCCGTCGTCTGTTGGCCCGTTCCGCCCGAGCGCTGTCGTCACGGGCTATCATCTGCCGATACACCTCAACCTGGCTGCTGTCGAGAGTGGCGATGATCTTGGCCCTGGCGTCAATTCGAATTTCGTGGATCCGTCGCCTCTCCTCTTCCCGCAACTCCTCCGCTAGCGTCTGCCAGGTGTTGCCAAACTCCTTGAGGATGGGCTCGATCTGCTGGCGTTGATCGAGCGACAAACCGAGTCTCTCCTCGAGTATCTCTGCGTAGGGACGGCGAGGCGACCGCTCCCGTGTCTGGTCGCGCTCCCGTAGGGCGGCTGACGCGGCTCCGCCCACGATAGCGCCGGACACGAACACCGCCACGAGAAGGCCGCCGGCTGCCACCTTCGATCTATTCATGGAGCACTTCCCACTGACTAGAAGACATCTATCGGTGGCTTTCCGTTAGCGCTCGGGAAATATCGCCAACAGGAACCCCACATCCGGCGGGTTGGCTGCCACGGTCAATACGGATGCCTCCGTCGATGCCTGGAGTGCGTCGTCGGCCGTCGTCTCCGCGACAGCCACCGTCGTGCGGCTCGAGATCGTCAACCCTATGGTGAGTGCGACTAGGGCCGCCGCCGCCGCCAACCCGGGCCGCGCCCACGCACCCAGTACCTCCAACCAATCACTGCGAAACGGTCGGACATCCAGCGCACGGATTTCTGCCATCACCCGCGCCACAAACACCCGGTTGTCACCCGCATCGAGAACCTCACGCAACACCCTACCGAGGTCCTGCCAAGGCCTGTGATCAAATGGTGAATGTCTCATACGACCTCCTCCTTCCAGTGGTGCTGCCAGCACGTCAGTGCCAAGCGCAGTCGCCGGCGTGCGTGAAACACGTCCGAACGCACCGTCCCCTGGGGGATGCTGAGTATGTCGGCTATCTCGGCGTGGGAGTAACCCTCCACGTCGAAGAGCGTCACAGCCATCCGTTGCCGCTCCGGAAGCCGGGCAAGGGCGTTGCGGAACGCCTCCAGGAACGCCCGGCGGTCGGTCTCGACGTCCGGGCCCACACCGCCACCAGCCGTGGACTCCGACAGCTCCTCGGCAGCCCGGACTTTCCGTCTCCGGCGTCGGTCAGCCGCGGCATTGGCCACGATCCGCATCAGCCACGGCCCGAACGGCCGGCTCGGATCGTACCGCTTCAGGTGCCGGAGCGCCGACAGGAACGCGTCCTGCGCCGCATCGTCTCCGTCGTCTGGATCTCCCAGAACCGCTCGGGCCACCCGACGCGCCTGGCCTGAAAACAGCTCGATCAGCTCTCCAAAGGCCTCCAGATCGCCGGCCTGGGCCCGGATCGCCAATGTAGATTCTTTCACACTCATTCTACGTTCAGTGTTGAGGCCACGTTGACCCTCGGTAGGGGGCAGCGGCAACGGCGCGACCCCAGCAACAGTTCTTCTACCCCAGACGCAGGCCGAATTGCTCCTGGTGGGGTCGCAGGGTATCGATCATGAACTGTATATGCTCCTCCAGCGGGACTCCCAACTCCTCGGCGCCCCGGAGGATGTCGTCCCGGTTTACGCCTTTCGCGAAGGCCTTGTCCTTGAGCTTCTTCTTCACGCTCTTGATTTGAAGGTCATCGAGCTTGCCGGGCCGCACCAGGGCGCAGGCTACCAAGAAGCCGCCGAGTTCGTCCACGGCAAAGAGGGCCTTCGCCATCAGCGATTCGCGCGGCACGCCGCAATAGGTGGCGTGGCCCAGGATCGCCTCACACATGGTATCCGGCAGCCCGCGCTCGCGAAGGAGCTTGACGCCGAACGAGGGGTGACCCTCTGTCGCCGAGTGCTCTTCGTTGGGGTATTTCTCGTAGTCAAGGTCGTGCAACAGCCCCGTCAATCCCCATGCTTCCTCATCTTCGCCATAGTGTTTCGCGTACCCCCTCATGGCTATCTCGATGCAGTACATGTGCCGGCGGAGACTCTCCGACTCGGTGTACTCGTGCATCAGTGACAAGGCCTCTTCCCGCGTCATCACGTCTCCCCTCCGGGAACCCAATGTTCGAGCCAGTATTGCAACACGACGAGCGGCCAGAGGGCGCGTGCGTGATTTGCCCTTCCGGCCCGGTGGTCAGACAAAAGTTCGTCGATTGGTAGGGCCGGCAACACCCCCTGATTCCGGAGCCGCGCCGGGTCGAGCAGCCGGTCCACTTCGCTCCGCAGTCCGTTGTTGATCCACGCCGCAATCGGAACGCTCAGCCCGCGCTTTCGCCGGCGCAGGGCCCAACCTGGCACCAACGTCGCCGCAGCCTCCTTGAGGAGCCGCTTGGTGCGCAATCCGCGGATGATGAAATCGGGCGGCAGGCCTCGGGCGAAGGCGACCACCCTGGAGTCGAGGAACGGCGCCCGTGATTCCAGGGAAACCAGCATCCCTGCGCGGTCGAGCTTGACCAGCAGTCCGTCCCGCAGATAGGTGATGTAGTCGAACTCCATGGCTGCCCTCACCGGATCGCGAGCCGTGATCTCGGGAAGCGACTCGCGGAAAGACTCTTGGGCCTCTCTCGGCAGGTATGGCAAAAGACCGGTTCCGAACCAGCCTATATGGCGCTCGAGCCAGTCAGCGTGAGCGTAGGTGGTGAATCGGTTCATCATGAGCGACAGGGGCACGGGGCTGTCGGTGGCCGCCACCTTGGACGTGAGCGTTTCAATAGCTCCCCGGACTGCGTGTGGCAGCGACGCGTAGGCTCGAGCAGCCCGATGGCCCAGGTACGTGGGATATCCGCCGAAGAGTTCGTCGGCTCCTTCTCCGGTCAGGACGACGCCCACGTAGTCCTTCGCCGTTCGGGCAAGCAGATAGGTGGGTAGCAACGCGGGATCGGCGAGAGGTTCGGCCATTCGCGGTACGACGGCGTGCAGCGCATCCATCAGTTCGTCTTCGCCAATCTTGATTTCGATGTGCTCGGTTCCCACGTTGCGACTCAGCCGACGCGCGTATACGCCTTCGTCGTACTTCCGGTTGGTGAATGACGCAGTAAACGTGTGGACACGATATGGGGCGATGCGGCTGGCCAGCGCCGCTATGAGGCTCGAGTCGACGCCGCCGCTGGTGAAGACCCCCACGGGCACGTCTGCCGTCATCTGCTTGGCGACCGCGTCTTCCAGCAACTCGCGCAGTAGTCGCCGGGCCGCCGGGGCGGACGGCGGCACCGCAACGGTAGGGACAGCGATGCGTTGCGTAGATACGGCGCGTCCGGCGTGAAACGTCAGGCTCGACCCGCCGGGTACTTTGTGGACCTGTCGAAAGAGAGTGTTAGGCTCTCGTACGTAGCCCAAGGCGAGATATTCGTAGAGCGCCGCGCTGCTCAATTCCCTAGAGACGTCAGGGTGCCGCAAGAGTGCCTGTATCTCAGAAGCGAACCAGATCTCTCCACCGATGTCCAGATAGAAGAGCGGCTTCTCTCCGGCGCGGTCGCGGGCGAGGGTGAGGGATCGTGTTTCCTCCTTCCAAATCGCGATGGCGAACATGCCTTCCACATCAGCGAAACCGGAGACGCCTCTGGCGTCGAACAGGGGTACCAGCGTTTCCACATCGCAACGCGATCGAAAGGGGTAACTGGCAAATTGTTCCCGGAGTGCTGCGGCATTGTAGATCTCGCCGTTGCACACGAGCCACACACTGTTTGAAGGATTCCGAAACGGTTGGTTGGCCTGCGATCGACTATCGATGATTCTCAACCGTTCCGCGCCAACTGCTGCATGTGCGGATCGCAGTGCGCCGGAATCGTCGGGACCCCGGTGCCGAAGGGTAGCCCCCATGCAATCGAGCAACTGCGGGTGCCGGAGCGGATGTTCCGTCAGCGAAACCATCCCGTAGATGCCACACACGATGCGGTCCCTGCCTAATAACTCGGGAGTGTCTGGCCTGGGGGAAGCGCGGCCAAGTCGGAGCCGCCGCAGGGGCCGTAAGCCGCCACCTTGCGGGTGGTGCTGATGAGCGGCAGCCGGTCGGACAAGAGGCTGCGTGCCCGCACATCGTCGACACGCGCGAGGAACACGTGGGGCAGGCGACAATTCGCCAAGATGTCCACCCACCAATCCACGGGCCGGAAGGGTGTGCCGGGCGTGCCGGTCCAGCGGGAGTAGGTGCGGATCAGGTAGTTGCTGGTGAGTTCAGATCCGTCTCCTGTAGCAATGAGGAACTGGCGTCTCAGATAAAACGGCAGGGACAGTGGATAGGTCTGAATGGCAATGATCTCCGTGCGGTCCGTCATGATGCGTTGGATGGCACGTGCCATCTCCCGGCCGGACCGATCTTCGCCGATGGCGCTCATGAGGTTCATGCTCACAAACGGGATAGCGACAACCGGAACGCACAGAGCAAAGAGAGACAAGTCTCTCCGGTGTGAGACGAAGAAGGCGGTGGCACCCGCGATCACGCAGACGATGCCCAGCATCCTTGCCGTGCCGGGAATGGCCTGTGCAACACCCGCCTCGACTTCCAGGAGAGCGCCCACGATAATCGGAGCGAGGAGAATCACGATACCGCAGATGGCGAGTGCCACGCCTCCGCCTCGAGCGCCGCAAGCCCGCTTATCTCTGCCGCTCCAGAGGAGTCCCACGAGGAGGCCGATGGCCGGCATGAGAGGAAGCACATAGTGCGGGCGCTTCGATTGTGAAAGTGAGAAGAACAAGAGCGGGATGACGATCCACAGGAGCAACAGAACTAGTCGTCGATCCCATTTGCCTGAAGCGTCGCGGTCGGGACGTCCACGCTTCCACCCCACGGCGGCAACGAGGGACCATGGCAGCGAGCCGGCCACGATGATCGGCAAGAAATACCAAAAGGGTCCGGTGCGGCGGAGTTCGTCGGTGGTGAGGCGCTGGAAAGTCTCCGTCACCAGGGCGTACTCCAGGAAGTCCGGCACCTCGCGCGACATGGCGAACAGCCATGGGAGGAGGAGTGCGACGAAAAGCAGCACGGCTACCGGATCCCAGAGCGCGTACCAGCGCCGCCGCCAGGCGAGGTACGGCACGATCACCATGAGGGGCAAGGCCAACCCGATCGGTCCCTTGGTCAACACGCCGAGCGCGAGGCCAATCCATCCCACCGCTGTCCACGACGCGGCGTGCTCGTGGCCGGCCGCGTCCGTGGCGCCCGGCGGCGGTTCTGAGGCCAGATAGAAGCCGAATATGGACAGGGTGATGAAGAAGGTGAGGGCGCTGTCGAAGATTACGGTTCGGGCGAAGGCGAGGGTGAGCGGCATCGCACCGGTTGCCGCCGCCGCGATAAGGCCGCCGGCAGGTCCGAGGGTTCGGTGACCGAACCACCACACCAACATGAGCGTGGCAACGGTGAAGAGAAGTGAGGGCAGACGGGCGGCCAGCTCCGTGGGGCCAAGCAGTTCCATGATGGCGGCGCCCACGGAAAAGTAGAGGATGGGTTTGTCGAGGTACGGCAGCCCGTTGAGTCGCGGGATTATGTAGTCGTTTGACTCAGCCATCTCTCGGGCAATTTCGGCGTTTCGGCCCTCGTCGGGTTCGAGGAGGGGATAGCCGTTGATGCGGAAGGCCAGCCCAATGACGACGATTGCGAGCGATGCCATCAGCCAACGATTGTACTTTGGCGCGGTCACGGGCTCGACTTCCCCGTCAAGGCGATCCCGCAGTTTCAGACGAGGCCGAGTTGGGAGCGACGCCCACTGTGAGTGGGACGGATGCTACTTGCTCGTCATCAATAAAGATCTCGAAACGGTAGGATCCGGCGTGGTCCAGCGGCACGTCGAACACCAGAACGGTACCGGCTTCGACCTCTGTGACCCCAGCGGGCGGCTCTGCAAAGGTCACCGTGCCGTTGCCGTTGATGATCTCGCTGTCGTTTTCGTCGACGAGACGGATGCGTACGCGATGCTCGCCGAGTTCTGTGCGTCGCCCTTTCAGGCGCAACACGAGGTGCAGGCGCTGGTGTACGACCGGAAAGTGATGTACCCAGATGTGCTCGAAGATCCCCATGACGGAGAGCTTGCCGAACTGGTCTATTAGTGCGTAATCACATGCGAGGGCGAGATCGATTTTCACGTTTCCCTCTGATCCAAGACCGAATTGCAGTAGGCATCAAGCCAGTGAGGACGGGCAGAGCGTGTTGATTGGACATGCTTCACATCTTGGCTTGCGCGCCTGACATATGGCGCGCCCATGGTGGATCATGAGGTGGGGGAAGATAGTCCAATCCTTCTTCGGCACTAGGCACATCAGATCCTGTTCGATCCTCACAGCATCTTTGTTCGTGGTGAGTTTTAGCCGGTTGGAGATGCGCGTAACATGCGTATCAACTACGATGCCCTCGTCGATGCCGAATGCATTACCCAGCACGACGTTGGCGGTCTTTCTACCGACACCAGGAAGGCGGGTGAGTTGCTCCATTGTTCGGGGAACCTTGCTGCTGTGGCTCTCGACGAGGGTTTGGGCCATGCCGATAATCGACTTCGTCTTGTTTCGATAGAAGCCCGTAGACCTGATTATCTGCTCCAGCTCGTCCGGGTGTGCACCGGCAAAATCTCGGGCCGTCCGGTAACGCTTGAAGAGGTCCTTCGTGACGATGTTGACGCGCTCGTCGGTACACTGCGCGCTCAAGATTGTAGCGACGAGAAGGTGCAGTGGAGAGCGATGATTGAGCGAGCACATCGCGTCCGGGAAGCGTTTCTTGAGCTTTCGAATGATTGCTCTAGTGCGGGTCTTCTTGTCGTCGGTGGTCAATTGTTTCTGCGCTGGGCCACAAATCGAAGGAATCCCTTCAATGGAAGCGCGTTGAGGACGTCACTCGGAGCAAGCCATGCTTTGCGTGCGATGCCGATACCGAGGTCCATGTTGGCCATCCCCGACACGTTGTGCGCATCGGCTCCGATCGAAATCTTCACGCCCTGCGCGACTGCCCTGCGCACGAACCGCCAGTCCAAGTCCAATCGTTGAGGATCGGCGTTGATTTCGATTGCAATACCGCATTCCGCAGCCTTGCTGAAGATCGCGTCGAGATCCATGGGATACGGATCGCGCGACAGTAACAAGCGTCCGGTTGGATGCCCCAAGATCGCCATGTCAGGATCGTCCATGGCACGAAGAATCCGTTTCGTTATGGTTTCGCGATCCTGGCTGAATCTGCTGTGCAGCGACGCGATTACGAAATCGAAAGAGGAGCGTATCTCGGGCGTGTAGTCGAGACTCCCGTCTTGGAGAATATCGACCTCGATGCCCTTGAGAACGGTGATGCCCTGCAATTCTGCGTTGGTGCGGTCGATCTCCTCATGTTGATCCTTGACGTTGTTACGGAACAGTCCACCGGCGTATGTGGCAGCCTCACTGTGATCCGTGATTCCCACGTACTCGTACCCCGCGTCGCGCGCAGCAATCGCCCAATCGCGAACGGTGCTGGTTCCGTCAGAGTAGTCACTGTGGCAGTGGATGAAGCCGCGTAAGTCGGCGCCGTCAACGAGCTGGGGCAGGCCTCCTCGGGCCGCCGCCTCGATCTCACCCAGGCCCTCCCGCAACTCCGGAGGAATCCACTCGAGTTCAAACGCGGCGTACACGTCCTCCTCCGTGGGGCAATCGATCTTGTCGCCGTGCAAGACCACACCGCTCTCTGTCCATGAGAGTCCCAGGTCTTGCCCCCTATGGGCCAGCGCCTCCAAGTGCTCGGCGCTCCCGGTGGTACGCACCATGTGGAACCCCATCTCATCGGGCGGGCTCGTGCAGAGACTTGCAACGGAACCGCTCCCAAACTTGATGGTGATTATGCCCTCGGTCTCGCTGGCAAATTCCGTAACATCGACCAGAGAGTCCAACCGATCGACGAGTGCGTTCCACGATCCGTCGAGCTCGATGAGAAACTCCATGTTCTCGATGACCTCACGCCGTCGGCGGATGCCCCCGACAATTTCCGCCCGGGAGACGCCGGGAAGTTTTCTCAACGCCGGCAGCAGCGTCTGTGCCTCGGCCCTGGCATGATGAAACAAACGAAACTCGCCGACCCGTTTGAGAAACTGCAGGCTTTTGAGAACTTTCTGTGCCGTCTTGGGTCCGAAACGCGGCAAGCTCGCTAGCCTGCCGTCTTTCGCCGCCTCTTCGAGCTCGGACAGCGTTTTGATGCCGAGGCTCTCGTGGATTTGGCGGATCTTGGCGACGCCGAGCCCCGAAATCTGCATCATGTCGACGAGACCCGAAGGGGTTTCCTTCCTCAAGTCGTCGAGCAGGGTGGCTCGACCCGTGGCGAGCACTTCGACGGCGATTTGGAGAGTGGCCGGCCCGATGCCACCCAGCTCGGCGAGCTTGCCGCTCGCGGCCGCCTCTGCGAAATCGTCGGTGAAGCCGGATACCGCCCGAGCCGCGGTTTGATACGCCCTTACGCGGAATGCGTTTTCTCCCTTGAGTTCGAGATAGGCCGCAATCTGCTCGAGCACTCTGGTGACTTCGTTCTTGCTGCTCATAGGTATATGATAGTGAAGCTACTCAGCAGCCGATTCGAGCGCGAGGCGGGCCAGGTGCAGCAGCTCCCCATCTGAGGTCACCGACTTGAACCCGGCTGCCAAACCGCCATCCATGACCGGAGCAAAGGGCGGATCGCGCATCGTTCCCGACGCGGCGGCGACGGCGTCCGCACCGCCCGTGACCGTTATCTGAGAGAATCCCTCACGACCTGGTCGCAGTCCGAGAATTGCGACCACGGTGATGCCGGTGTGTGGTCCTGTACTCACCACGAACATTCCCTCCAGGGGCTCGTGCGGCTGGCCCTCGCCGATCGTGGCCCAAAACCAGCGTTCCGGAAACTCGAGATAGCAGGCGTCGTGGTGCGCTGCAAGCCCTTGCGTGGGCGGGTGTTGGATGGCCCGGGTCAGTCTGTCCCTGTCGACAGACAGCGTGGGTTCCTCGGCCTCCCAATATCGATATGCGGCGAAGAGGAGAGCGAGGTATTCACCGACCGCTCCTGCGTCCTCCTCGGCCAAGTCGGGCGATCCGAGTTCTCGGAGGAGCCGCTGTGTGGACTGGAGCTTAGCTATTGTTGCCAGGTTCATCGCACCTTCCGGTGCTTCCGCTCGAATCTCAGGAAAGAAAGTACCGGCGTAATCAGAGAACACGAGTTCGAACGGGTGCAGGCGGATCATGGCTGAAGTGGAAGGAACGCATCGACGGCGTGTGGAGAGGATTCGCTCATCGCAAGGTAAAGTCAGAGGAGGGTTGCCAGCGCGTCGGCCACCTCTTTCACAGCAGCGACTTCTACGTCGTCGAAGCCGTTGGGCACGTCGCTGTCGATATCGATCTCGCCGAGGATCTCGTCGTGCCGCCGAATCAGCACGACGAGTTCGGAATTCGTTTCGCTGCTGCATGCCAAATACTCGGAAGCGGCGGAAACATCCGGAATGTTCAGGTCTGCCTTTTCCGCCACGGCTTTGCCGCAGATGCCCTCTCCCACCGGTATGCTGGTGAGGTCGGTGGCGCGGCCGTCAAACGCCTCGAGAACGAGCGTGTTACGGGTTTCGTCTAGCAGGTAGATGAACACGGACGTGTACGGTGCACCGGCCTCGCGAATCTTGGTGACGGCTATTGTGAGAAGCTCTTTTTGTGGCACGTCTCGGCAGAAAGCGCCGTGGAGGCTCTTGACGACGGATGACGCTTTGAGCTTTGGTTCACGCACCGCGTTTACCCAGGGTCGCAAGCAGCTCGAGCACCTCGCCGTCCCGGCGCACCAGGATCGTAACGGCGTCTCCCGGCTTGTGAGACCGAAGCGCGTCAGTCATTTCATACAAATCAGACACGTCGAACTCGCCGATCTTGATGATGATGTCGCCGGCTCGGATGCCGGCGGCGGCCGCCGGGCTCCCGGCACGCACGCCGGTGAGGCGCACCCCGTCGGGGGACTCCGACATGTCGGGAATGGATCCTAGATACGCGCCGTACCCCCCGGAGGCTGTCATCGTAGGTGGCTCGGCATCGACGAAGCTCAGAGGTTCGTTCCGTGTCGCCAGCTTCCATGTCAGGTCGGCGACCAGGGAGGCCACGCGGGCCGCCCCATCGGCGTTGATGTACTCCGTGTCGTCGGTCGGACGGTGATAGTTCTCATGCGTCCCGGTGAAAAAATGCAGCACTGGAATCTTCTGCACGAAGAACGACTGCTGGTCGCTGCGGCCGTAACCATCTCCCAACGCACTGAGCTGGAATCCGTAGGAGGCATTGATTGAATCGAGTAGTGCATCGAACTCCTTCGCCGTCTTCGCGCCGAAGGCGGTGAGGCGGTTCTCCGTTACGTACCCCACCATATCCATGTTGAGCATTGCGAACGTCGAGTCGTTCGGGATGACGGGGTTCTTTACGTAGTAGTCCGAACCGATCAACCCGGACTCCTCGGCGGTGAACGCGACGAACACCAGCGACCGCACGTTGTCTGCAGACCGGGACTGCAACAGTCGCGCCACCTCGATCAACACCGCCGTGCCCGACGCGTTGTCATCCGCTCCGTTGTGAATGACAGGCACGCTATCAGGCTCGAGGCTGCCGAATCCACCGTAGCCGAGGTGATCGTAGTGGGCGCCGACGACCACGGCCTGATTCTTGAGATTCCCGCTCCCCGGGTGGATCCCCACGACGTTCGCGACGGCAGCGCCGCCAATGCCGCTGTGAGCGGCTGCCGGTGCCGTAGGTGAAATCGTGAACCGTTGCAGGAACCCGTGAGGAGTGGCTCGTTCCAGGCCGATTTCCATGAAACGGCTGGCGATGTACTGGGCGGCTGAATCCAGTCCGGCCGTGCCCACGCCCCGTCCCTCTCTCGCGTCATCGGCCAAGAACGTGATGTGTGCAAGGATGCGCTCCGCAGACGTGCCGGCACTCTGGGCCGCCGCCGTGGCCGTTCCGGCGGCCTGCGCTGCAAGGATCGACGCGATGAGGATTCGGGATCGCACGTATGACATCAGATGGTGTTTTCAGTATGAGAATAGCGAAAGGTAATCGCTTTTTTCCCGCGCCCTCTAGTTCTCCGGGCCCGAATTGTGGTGACGTATTCACCGCGGAGCACGCGGAGATCGCAGAGATTATTCTGCAAGCTCATAGACGAGGCGCCGGATGCCCATTTTTGTGAAGTGTACTATGCACTTCGATCGCAACCGATGATTTCGTCAAGCTCATTTGCCTGCTATGTACTCCCTCTTGGTGCACGAAGTCGG
>JADFIT010000116.1 GCA_022566515.1 Gemmatimonadota bacterium | reverse complement strand
TAACAGCTGGGGGACAAGAACCGTAGTCCAGGTAACTAGTGGTGGCGGCGGGAAGACGATTTCGACAATCTCTATGGCTGTTCCCGTTTCGCTAGGGACCACGCCCTGCTGCGAGAGTCAGGATGACATTGTTGGCGCGATCTATGGACCCGCAGCCGGGTGTTGGGCGCCCACCGGCCCGGTGAAGTTCGGCCTCTATGAGCCTTCGTCAGGCCACGCGGTCGCTGGCAGCATATGGCTGGACTTTCAGTTCGGTACGCGCTCACCGATCTGTACGTCCTTTCCAGTCACTATCAACGGCCCCACGGAAATGGATAGCGGGGCGTGGGCTTCGGACTAGCTTGCGAATGAGTCGCAAAGAGATTGCGGGGGGTGTGACGAGGCGCCTCCGGGCCATGTGCGGTCCAAAGGAGGTCCTCATGGCAAGGTACATCACCGTCCTCAAGATCTAGGACGGATAGGGTGCCGCTTGTGGGTTGCTATAGCTGCTTGAGCGAGGCTATTTTGGTTCCGTAGATTCGACAGATCCTAGGAGAGGTCCGGTACGCATGGTCCGATTTCTCGGTGTGTTATTCCTGCTTGGCATCGTCGGCTCGACGAATGCCTTTGGACAGGCGCCTTCGCCAAGCCGCGCCATAGGCTTTCATTGGGGCGCGAACGTTGGCACCGTCAATCACCCCAACGCACACCGTCTGGGAGTTCAGTATGTCGTTACCTGGTTCGGTCCGCTGGAGTTCTATCCGGCATTCGAAGTTTTTCTGGATCGGCCATCCGGACTACCCTTTTGGCAGGCGCTTCTCAATGTGCGAGTCCGGCCTCTAGGCCAGCACGGCGCTAAGTCGGTCTGGTACATTGGTGCCGGCGCTGTGCTGCAAAGCGTCGGAATCGGATCGGGCCTTCTCTCCGGTGTTGAGGTTCGCGTGCGGCAGTTGCGACCCTTCATAGAGGTCCGGTACTACGGAAGGAATATCTTAAATGGCGATGGAGCACCGGACTTCATCGTCGGCGTGAATTTCCCGCTCCGATGAGGTCCGCAGTCAGAAGTCACTGTCCCCACAACTTGAGCTGTGCCGGCGGCTCTCGTTGAAACGCGTTAGGCAGTGCGGAGCACCCTGGTGATATCGCGAGCGGCCGCAAGCGCCTCGGCATACGGATTGGCGTGCTCTTGGGCGCTGAAGTGGAGCCCGGCCTGTCCGCCACCCCGATATTCCGCACAATCGTACTTTGGGTGAGGTTATAGAGCCTCCGAATTCATTTGGACAGTGATTGGGATTAATGTGAGGGGTTTTCGATCTGTCCGGCTGGAGTCCAACCGGGCATACCCGGACGCCACACCAGGTCGTTAGGATCGATCTCACCGCCTGCCACAAACCGGCGGACCGTGTCATCGGAGACCGGGCCGACTCGGTCTCCTCTTTTGGAGAATGCCATGACTTAATGGCCTGCCCTTCATCAAGGGTTGTGGCTCCAGGAACCTGCTCTTCCTCTTGAGATGGTGGCAGTATGTGGTCACCTACTCGTCACTTCTCGCTCCCCACTCCCGACTCCCCACTCCCCAATACCATCCCTAGCTCCCTCAACGCCTTCACCCCCACTACGTCTGCCTCCATCAACGGGACATGCTGAATGGGATGTGTCGCGAACGTCGCTGCGATCTCGTCGAGATACCCCGCCTCTCGCTCGCGTCTTCGCTGTAGAAACTCTCCCTCGGCGTGATCCGGCAACACCCGGTTCACGAAAACTCCGCCTACAGGAATGCGATACTTGTCCAGGGCCCGCACCGCCTTGCCCGTCTCCAGAATTGGGAGACGCTCGGGAATGACCACGAAGGCGAAGCTGGCCCGCTTGGCGTCGGTGACGAGCTTCCGCGTCTCCTCGAAGCGGTGCTTTCGCTCGTTGAGGACGCGAAGAACCGGGTCGTCCATGTCGTCGTGAGACCCCGCCCCCGCCCCTGCCCCTGCCACGTTGCGCCACATCCGGCCCAAGATGTTGACCTTCTTCCGGTGCGAGATGAGGCCCGTTATCCAAGCCGTCATCGTCTCCGGCAGCGACAACAGGCGCAGGGTGTGTCCGGTAGGAGCGGTGTCGAATACGACCCGGTCGTAGTCTCTTGCTTCGTGCTCGAGGATGCGGGTGAAGCGATCGAACAGGGCAGACTCCTCGGCGCCCGGAGAGATCCGAGCGATGTCGATCTGCCGCTCGACTTCACCGGCGAGGCGAGGCGGCACGGAGTCGGCGATACGCGCCTTGACCTCCGCGATGTACGCATCCACTTCGTGCTCGGGATCGATCTCCATGGCCCACAGGTTGTCCACCACCTGCTGCGGCTCCCCCGTCAGTTCCCGCTCCAAGATGTCGCTGGTAGAGTGGGCTGGATCGGTGGACACGAGGAGGGTGCGATCGCCGCGGTCTGCCGACATGAGTGCGAACGCGGAAGCCACGGTGGTTTTGCCGACACCACCCTTGCCGCCGAAGAAGAGGGTGCGGCGTTGTAATAGGTGCTGGGTGAGGGCGGAGGTCATGGGATCAGACGCGGTAGGAGGCAGCAAAGGGCAGATATGCGATTGCAAATTTACGATTTACAATTGGCGATTTCAGATTTCTTTTCATCTCAAATCGCAAATCTGCAATTGTCAATCTGCAATCTGAAATTCCGCTAGATATTCCTCCTATATTCCCCGCCCACCTCGTACAGCGCATGGGTGATCTGTCCCAAGGTGCAGCTTTCCGCGGCCTTCATCAACTCAGCGAAGACGTTGTCGCCGTTGAGCGCCGCTTCTTTGAGGCGGCGCAGCGCGCCCATGGCATCATCACCGTGCCGCTCCTTGTAATCCTCCAGCCGCCGAATGCAGAGCTCTTTTTCCTCTTTGGTGGCCCGGGTGAGCTTGGTGCCGTGTGACGCTTCGGTGGCATCCCGTGCCAAGAAGGTGTTGACGCCGATGAGAGGCAGTACTCCGGAGTGCTTCTCCTGCTCGTACTTGAGCGAGTCATCCTGGATCGCCCCCCGCTGATACTGACGCTCCATAGCGCCCAACACGCCGCCGCGCTCGGTGAGACGATCGAACTCCTTCAGAACGGCTTCTTCCACCAGGTCCGTCAGCTCCTCGACGATGAAACTGCCCTGGGTGGCGTTCTCGCAAAACGTCAACCCGAACTCCTTGTTGATGATCAACTGGATCGCCATCGCTCGGCGCACGGATTCCTCCGTAGGCGTGGTGATCGCCTCGTCGTACGCGTTGGTGTGAAGGCTCTGGGCGTTGTCGTAGACGGCCAGCAGGGCCTGGAGCGTGGTCCGGATGTCGTTGAACTCGATCTCCTGGGCGTGGAGGCTGCGACCGCTGGTCTGAATGTGGTACTTCAACATCTGACTGCGTGCGTTCGCGCCGTATCGCCGCGCCAGCGCCACCGCCCATATCCTACGTGCCACACGCCCGATCACGCTGTACTCCGCGTCCATCCCGTTGCTGAAGAAGAAACTCAGGTTCGGGGTGAAGTGGTCGATGTCCATGCCGCGAGCGCGATAGTACTCGAGATACGTGAATCCATTGGCGAGGGTGAACGCCAGCTGGTGAAGGGGATTCGCCCCGGCCTCGGCGATGTGGTACCCACTGATGGAGACGCTGTAGAAGTTTCGGACGCCGTGGTTGATGAAATACTCCTGCACGTCCCCCATGAGCTTCAGCGCGAATTCGGTGGAGAAGATACAGGTGTTCTGCCCCTGATCCTCCTTGAGGATGTCTGCCTGCACGGTCCCGCGGACCTTCGACAGGGTCTGGGTCTTGATCAGCTCGTACTCTTCGTTGGTGAGCAGTGCGCGCACGTCGTGCCACGTCGCGCCCCGTCCAGCATCGGGTTGGAGCACCTGCTCCTCGGTGATATCGAGGCGGCCCTCCTGTCGCAGGAACAGGCGGCACTGCTGGCGGATTGCAGCGTTGAAGAAGAAGGAGAGGACCGTAGGCGCCGGTCCATTGATCGTCATCGACACCGAGGTGCTAGGGTCGCAGAGGTCGAACCCCGCATACAACCGCTCGGCTTCCTCGACGGTGAACACGGCTACGCCGCTCTCGCCGATCTTGCCGTAGATGTCAGGCCGCCAGTCGGGATCTTCACCGTACAGAGTGATGGAATCGAACGCGGTAGAGAGCCGTTTGGCCGGCTGGCCGTCCGCCAGGAGATGGAACCGCTTGTTGGTGCGCTCCGAAGGCCCCTCGCCGGCAAACATTCGGGTGGGGTCTTCGGCCTGTCGCTTGAAGGGGAACACGCCGGCGGTATAGGGGAATTCGCCGGGTACGTTCTCGGTGAGCCTCCAGTAGAGCCTGTCGCCCATGTCGCGGTAACGTGGCAGGGCAACCTTCGAAACCTTTGTGTTGGACTGCGTCGTACGCCGATTCTCTACCTGGATGGACCGTCCGCGAATCTCATATGTGAACGTGTGGGCGTGGTAATTGTCTGCCCACGATTTCCACTGGGCCAGCAGATCGACGCACGCCGGATCCAACCGATCCAGCATTCGGTTGAATTCCTCCATCAGGTCGGTCTGGGCCCCAGCGGCCTTGGCGATGTCGGCGGCGGCGTACGCTCGCAGCTCGCCGTTCCCCGGACCGCCCAACACCCGAATGGATCGCCGCAACGCGTCGAGGTCCGAAGCGACGTCGGCCTGCTGGCGCGCCCAAGACCGGTATTCGCGGCACGCATCGGAGATCTCGCTGAGGTAGCGCTCGCGGTTCGCCGGGATGATGTGTTGGGCGGTATCCGTCACTCGTGCCTCGGTGGCGGGATAGCGGGACTCCCAACCCAGGCCATGTCGTCTGTTGAGGCAATCGATCAGATGGGCGTACAGGGCGTTCACGCCGGCGTCGTTGAACTGGGCGGCACTGGTTCCGAACACCATCAACTCCTCTACAGGAGTGTCGAAGAGTTGCCGGTTCCGTTGGATCTGCTTGCGCACATCCCGCAGCGCGTCCTTGCTCCCGCGGTGGGTGAACTTGTTGATCACCACGAAGTCGGCATAGTCCAGCATCTCGATCTTCTCGAGCTGGGTGGGGGCGCCGTACTCGCTCGTCATGACGTACACCGAGATGTCGGCGAGCTGCGTGATGGCGTTGTCGCTCTGACCTATGCCGGCAGTCTCGATGAAAATGAGATCGAACCCACCCTGCTTCACGACCTCCACGATCTCCGCCAACCGCTCCGAGACCTCGCCCCGGGCGCCCCGCGTCGCCACGGAGCGCATGTAGACGCGGGGGTCCTTCAGGCTGTTGAAGCGGATCCGATCCCCCAGCAAGGCGCCTCCGGTCTTCCGCTTGGTGGGATCCATGGAAACGACCGCGACCCTCTTGTCGGCGAAGTCGTGCAGGAAGCGGCGCACGAGTTCGTCGGTGAGACTGCTCTTGCCGGCGCCGCCGGTGCCGGTCAGTCCGATGATGGGGACCGGCGTTGTGCCGTGGGCCGGGGCCGGGGCGTCCCCGTTCCGTCCCAGGACCTCGGCCTTGGTGATCTGTCTGGCGAGAAACAGTTCCGATCCGTTGGGCGACACGTCGCTTCCGGCGAGATCGAAGTCGCATCCCCGGACGACCTCGTTGATCATGCCCTGGAGGCCCATGCGCCGGCCGTCTTCCGGCGAGAAGATCCGGTCCACGCCGCTCTGGTGGAGCTCCTCGATCTCCTCGGGGACGATGACCCCGCCGCCACCCCCGTAGATCTTGACGTGGCTCGCGCCCCGCTCGTCCAGCATCCGCCGCACGTACTTGAAGAACTCCATGTGACCACCCTGATAGCTGGTGATCGCGACGCCCTGGGCGTCCTCCTGGATGGCGGCGGTGACGATCTCCTCGGCGCTGCGATTGTGGCCCAGGTGGATGACTTCCACCCCGGAGGCCTGGAGTATTCTGCGCATCACGTTGATCGCCGCGTCGTGGCCGTCGAAGAGGGCGGCCGATGTGACGATCCGAATGGGGTGCTTCTTGCTGTAAACCTTTGTGTTTGACATACTTACGTGATCCGGAGCCTCCCCCGTCGGGGAAGGATTGTGGTCGCGGCGTAGGCTTTAAGTATCGTGGTGGAGCCGACTTACGGCAACAGAGGGGCAGGGTTCCGGGCGCCGCCTGTCAGCAGCACCGAAATCCCCCTTCCGGTGCCTTTTCGAGCCCCAGGCGGAGGTGCCACTCGTGGAATTGCTCGATGAGCTCGGGGTACAGCTCCAGGGTGTAAAAGGCCACCGGATTGGGGACACCGGTGAGATCCGAGAAGCTGAGGAGCAGGAAGAGGTCCCGGCGATCCCGATACTCCCGGTAGATTTGGGACCGGTACGGGACGAAGAAGATCCCCTCGTAGATGTCGCGGGCAGCGCGCAGCCGCCGCCGCACGGCGGCCCACCGGGTCTTCAAGTCGAGTCCGCTCATGATACCGAGATTGTACTACATTCTGCCCGACCTACAAGCCGCTCGACCGCCAGAGGAGGGTATATAGTAATGTTACAGCGACGTTCCTTTGCGCTTCCGGCACTCGTGTGCACCGCCGTGTTTCTCCCGGTCGCCTTGACGGGGCAGGCCAAACCCATCGAACACCAGATCGCCGAAGCGGTCACACCGCTGCCCGAGGCGCAGCGGGACGGGGCCACCGTGTACGGGTTCCGCGACGACGCCGACCTGGCCGTTGTGATCCGGGAAGGCACCAACGATTTCCTGTGCCTCGCCGACACCCCCGGGGATGAGACCTTCCAGGTCTCGTGCTATCACAAGTCCCTCGAGCCCTTCATGGCAATGGGTCGCCGGCTCCGCGCCGAGGGGCTGAGTGCCGCTCAGGTGATGGAGCGCCGCAAGGCGGCCATGGAGGCCGGTACCCTCACCATCCCCATGAATGGCGCCATGACCACGCTGCGGGGAACCATCCGGCCCGACGCGATGCACCCCGACACGGTGTCGGTCTTGAGCGTCCTGTACGTTCCCTACGCCACCGCCGAGTCCACCGGCCTCCCCACACGGCCGATGGGCGTGGGACAGCCCTGGCTCATGCAGTCGGGTATGCACCGGGCCCACATCATGATCGGCGGGCCGAAAAAGGCTTTCGAGATGACGATGAGCCGTCACTAGTACTACGGGCCGGAATTGCGGTGACGTATTCACCGCAGCCTCGTCTGGTTCGGTGTGTCTACAGTCACTCTGATGTTGCCGTCTGCGGGACCAAGGTAACACTTTGTTAACTCACACAGCGCCGTTCTACTACTCATCGGGAACGAGAACGGAAACTCGGACAGCGTGGACTCCGCGTCATCCAAAGCTTTAGCGTCATCCGCGGCTCCCATGCTTCGAGGGCAGTGTGTGGAAGCCTTCGTCTTCGAAGTCCCGATCCAGGGCGAGCGCCTGTTGCATGCCCTCTTCCTCCATGAACTCGAAACTCACACAATCGACGAGGCTCAGCTGCCGGCGATCCCGTGCAACGAGGCGGGCGAAGCCGCGGCGATGGAGCGACTCGGTCACCCAGCGGACGGTGATGACCGGAAGCAGTCGGTCGACGAGATCGCGAATGGGGGCGAGCCCGAAGCGGTGTTGCAACAGCGCCACCGACTCGAGCACCACATAGTTCGTGGTGAGCAGTGACCGACCCTTCCGCAAAAGCTGCTCGAACGATCGCAGGACGGAACGATGGTCCTCTTCCGTCTCGACGAGGAGTGCATACAACGCCGACGTGTCCACAAAGACACTCATGCGCGGTACGCGTCGGCGAGAGCGGCATCATGGTCTTTGGCCACCGTCGACCGGCCGGCGGGATCACGATACCCTCCGCAAACGGCAAGCGCTTCACTCACTCGCTCCGCCCGTCTCGACGGACCGAGTTCGCTCGCGAGCCGATCTCCCACGCACCGCCGCACCGCCTCCGACATGGACACACCCTGCCGGCGAGCCCACCGCTTGAGCTGCCGATGCTGCTCTTCGGTGAGCTGGATCTGGGTTCTAATCATGATGTAATTATAATACCATCATTACATCATGTCAATTACATCAGTCAGAGCACGCGCTGCGCACATGCTCGGTGCGCTGAAGCGCGGGCTCGTGAGCCCGGGACTCCCCAACAAGCGCATCGCACCCCATCATGCACGTGAAACCCCGAGTGCGGCCAGGCGAGCATGCCGTGGGCCGTCTCGACATCCAGAGTTCCCGGCGCACGAACAGACGCAGCACCGCTCGTCGGAAGGCCTTGGTTAGCGTGGTGACGTCGTGCAGCGGTAACCCCACGAACGTGCCGTCCGCCCGGAATCCGCCATCGGTCATGGTGAAGTCTGGCTTGACAGCCAACCAAAAAAAACCGTTAACTGTCGTCAATGTCAGAATAACTTGTACGGCACGGTTGTCGAATTCCTACGAAAATGCATCGTGTTCGACGATGGTTTGATGAGAAGCTTGATCCATGAGCAAGAAACGGAAGCTGGCCATCTTTGGCGGAGGAGGATTGTTTATTCTCTATAACATTATATCGGGTGGTGGATTCGTCATCGAGAAGACCGACAGTTTAGCAACCCTGGGCGTAGTGGCGGATGCCCAACTTACCGATGGGGCCAGCGTCTACCTCAAAGAAACTCCAACGACGAAACGCTTTTTTGTTCCGTTCGTTTTCTATGAATTTGCTAACATTCCCCACAATGACCATCCGCCAAACGGAACACGGTCGTATTCAAATCTCGCGAGGGTTTAACTACGCCTTGTCCGGAATGATCCGATGAGTAACAGAAAGTGATCCACATATTGCTGTGAACGCCCGTAAATAGACGCCGAAAAGTGAATTCGACGCTGCAGAAGAGGAAGTTCCCATGGGGGAGAAGAAAAAGCGGGCGCTACAAGTCGACTTTGATCGTGAATTGAAGCTGGAATTGCATGGCGCGAAGGTCACCAGCGACGCTGGTCTGCTCCTCCACCGTAGAACTCGATGAGGCATTGGTCGATGACCACGTCAGGATACAGGATAGGGACTTGCTTTCCCCTATCCCAAGTATTGCCCTTGGTTAAAATAGGAATTTCAATCGGCGCTCCCAAAGTAGAGCTGGGTGAGTAAGCAGTCCAGAGAGCCTGATGTGGCGGTCCACCCGCTGCTTCCGGTCTGATCCGGGGTGGATCAGCGGCCGCGAGCCGGTTGCGCGGCCGGGATCAGGCAGGGCCAGGGCCACCAGCCGGCACGCGCGCGCCGCAGGTGGGTGAGAATCCGGTCGATCACTCGGGGCTGGGTAATGAAGGCGACGATGCGCATCTCGTGTCCGCAGCGGGAACACCGGAGCGGGTCGACCTCAAAGATCCGGCGCAGCAGCTCCGCCCAGCGGCGGCGGGCTTCCTGGAGCGAGAGAGGCACGGACTCGGTCTCCACGGCCGGGGGTTGCTCGTGGGCGTCCCGAAGGGCCGGCCCGTTGCTCACGTTAGAGCCTCCCGCTCACCAGCGACAGCATACGACAGGGCCGTGCGGGAATCGGGCGTTACAGGAAGTGCTGGACGACACGTCCCTTTCAACCACAAGAGCAAGGGCGCCTAAAGAAGTCGCTCCAAGTCATCGACGGCGATCCCTGCTTGACGGAGGATCGCCCGCAGGGTGCCCTTCGCGATCTCTTTGTGGTCAGGGATCACGAGTCGCCGGTGCGGAGGCGATTCCCGGCGAAGAATCATGTGACTGCCCTGCTGTCGATCCAACACGTAGCCCAGTCCTCGAAACGCTCGAACCAGGTCTCGGCCCGAGACGACCGGTAGCCGAGCCACAGGCTAAACCTCGACGATCTCTTCGTTGATCGACGGAGGTACGGGATCCCCATGCGCCTCGAGGCTCTCGAGATACACAGCGATGGCCTCGCGGGAGTTCGTCAACGCCTCATCCCGTGTCCAGCCCTGCGTGATGCACCCCGGGAGACTCGGAACCTCCGCCACAAACACGCCGTCTTCGCCCTGCTCAATCAAGACTCGGTATTTCATTCGCATTCCTCCCTCCCACAAATCTACCTCCACCTACGCTCACACGGCATGTCCTGTAACGGGCTAACTGACTCAAGACGCGGAGGTGCGCGTCAACTCGCCGGAGTGTCCGCGAAGCGGCCGGGCCGTTGCTCAGGATAGTCTGTGCGGCTATCCCGCGAAAGCGGGCCTGAGGGCCCGAGTGGGTGGGGGCGGTGATGGAATTCAGCCGTTCTTCAACGGGCCACTAGCTCTTGGTCAATTCCCTGTAAGTCCGCAAATGCCGCACCGCCGCAAGGTCGTCTCCGGCGTGCTCGTACAGCTTGGCGATGTTGAAGTGGGCTTCCGCGTAGCTCGGGTCCACGGCGATCGCCTGGGCGTACGCAGTGAAAGCTTCCTGGAACCGCCCTTCGTCCTCGAGGACGATTCCGAGATTGTATGCCGCTGGGGCGTGGTCGGGGGCCACGGTGAGGACGATGCGGTAGTGCTCGATGGCCTCGGCGGGTTGCCCCAGGGCGTGCAGCAGGCGGGCGAGATTGATCCGGGCGTCGTGATGTGTAGGATTTAGTGCCCCCCCACCGCGCGGCGGTACGCTTGCCGCGCTTCGGCGGGGCGGTGTGGCTCCAACACGCAGCCGCGTTCGAACCACGAATCGGCGGCTTCCCGGTCGGCCTTCCTCTCGTCGACCCGGTCGGGGTAGAT
>JADFIT010000115.1 GCA_022566515.1 Gemmatimonadota bacterium | reverse complement strand
ATCTCGGTTCTCACCGTAGTGTTTGGGTTGGCTACGCTCGCATTTGGCTGGTGGATCGTATTTTTCGTCGGGACTGTTTGGGCCGCCGTCGGCGCCGCCCCGGCGGCATGGATCGGGGTGCTGCTGTTGACCGGGTCGGGTGGACCCGTGGGGCAACTCGCCGATCTGTTCGGGGTGGTGCTGCCGCTGCCGAGGATCCTGCTGTACGTCCCCACCTTGGCGACGGCGGGCGCCCTCGCCATGGGAGGAGCGCTTCTGATGGGTGTGTTGCGCTCGGGGGGGGAGTGGACGGGGGAGGAGAGGCGGAAGCCGGGAGTGGAGGAGAGCGGTGGTGCGTAGGATCTGAGGACGCCACGAGATACCTTGACCTATATGACGTCATCAAGGTCTTCGGAAATGTCGCCCAGGAGCAGCGGTGTCGAGATCACTCGACACGATGCCCGGTCGGCGGGAACGGCAAGCGACACGGTGGCGGTCGAGGATCCCCTGGAAATCCGCCTCGGCGACGTGCCTCTGGCGGTGGTGATGCGCACGCCGGGTGACGACGACGACCTGGTCCGCGGTTTTTTCCTCACCGAGGGTATTCTCCTCGAGCCGGCGGAGATTCGCGCCATCGATCGAATCGATGAGTCCCGCCTTTCCGTGCGGCTTGCGGACGGGATAGACGTGGACGCATCCCAGTTCCAGCGCAACATGTTCGCCTCTAGTTCGTGCGGCGTATGTGGCAAGGCTTCGATCGAACAGGTTCGCCTATTCTGGCGGCCCGCTGAGCGCTGGACCATCGAGAAGCGCGTTGCCGCCTCCCTCACCGGCCGTCTGCGGCAGCATCAGCCGACTTTCGATGCCACCGGTGGGCTTCACGCAGCAGGTTTGTTCGACCTGGGAGGGCGCTTGATCGCGGCTCGGGAAGATGTCGGCCGACATAACGCTGTCGACAAGGTGATCGGCGCGGCAACGCAGCTACACTGGCCCTTGCCTCCCTCCGTGTTGGTTGTGTCGGGACGCCAGAGTTTCGAAGTCGTACAGAAAGCGGCACTCGCCGGCATCGGCGGCCTGATCGGTGTGTCCGCCCCCTCGTCGCTCGCCGTGGAGCTGGCGCGGGAGACGGGCATGTTGTTGATAGGCTTTTCCCGCGGGGAGAGTTTCAACGTGTATGCGGGAGATGATCGGTTGGCGGATGAGAGCGGGTGAGACATCTACTCAGTGGGACAGTGGTGCGGCCGATGATTCCGCAAGCGTCACTTTCGATGACGACGTAGCAGTCGATCCGGCCGTCGCCCGGTCGCTGCACGTTGTTGTCGTCGGTGCAGGGGCCTTCGGCGGGTGGACGGCGCTGCACTTGCTTCGCGCCGGAGCCAGGGTGACGCTGCTCGACTCGTGGGGGCCGGGGAACGGCCGGTCTAGTTCCGGGGGCGAGACTCGTGCGATTCGAGGCGTCTACGGTGGCGACCATGCATACGTCGCGTGGACGGCCAAGTCACTTGGGATGTGGCGGGACTTCGAGGCGGATTCGGGCGAAACTTTCTTTCGTCGCGCCGGAGTGCTGTGGATGGTCGGCGGAGACGAGCGCTACGTTCGGGCGTCGCTTACTCACCTCTCAGCGTGTGGGCTCTCCTTTGAAGAACTCAGTGCCACCGAGGCGGCGGCGCGATTCCCCCAGATCAACTTCGATGGAGTGGAGTGGGCGCTGCTGGAGCACGATGCCGGGTTTCTATACGCCGGCCACGCGTGTAGGGTGCTGAGAGATCGCTTTGTCGCAGAGGGAGGCAACTACCGCCAGCACGACGTTCGTGTCGGTGCATGGACGGGTGGCGCGCTGTCCCATCTCACCTTGTCCGACGGGACGACGCTGTCGGCCGACCAGTTCGTGTTTGCGTGTGGGCCTTGGCTTGGAGGAATGTTTCCGGATGTCATCGGAGATCTCATCGTCCCTACGCGGCAAGAGGTCTATTATATGGGTACGCCGGCTGGTGACTCCCGATTCAATGAGGGCAACATCCCCGTGTGGATCGATTTCGGCGAAACCATCTATTACGGATTCCCGGCAACCTCGACCCGGGGTTTCAAGATCGCGGACGACACGCGAGGCCCGCCACTCGATCCCACCAACGCCGACCGGTTGCCGAGTGCCGAGGCGGTGCGACGCGCGCAGAGGCATTTGGAGTACCGTTTCCCGGCGCTGGCGGGTGCACCGCTGATCGAAGCACGAGTCTGTCAGTACGCCAACACACCGGACGGCCACTTCATCGTCGATCGTCACCCGAGCGCGGACAACGTTTGGCTCGTGGGTGGCGGCTCGGGCCACGGGTTCAAACTCGGCCCGGCGTTGGGGGATTTCGTTGCACGACGCGTCTTGACGGGCCGAGACACCCACCCGCTCCTTTCGCTGCAGCGCTTCGAGAGATCGTGAGGAGAGTGTGAGGATCGCGCAGAGTCGGTCCGGGGCTTCAGTGGCCCCGGTCGACGGCGGCGTTGCGCTGGGGGATTTTCAAATCAAAGAGGCTCAGGCCGTCAACGGAGATCCGTCCGTAGCGGGCCGTCCAATGCACGTGCGGTCCCGTCACTCGGCCGGTGGCGCCCACCTTGCCAAGCTGCTGGCCGCGCTCGACCAGCTGGCCCTCGGTCACGTCGACTTCCGTCATGTGCATGTAGATCGTGATGAGGCCCTTGCCGTGGTCGAGATACACCACGTTGCCGGCATAATAGAAACTCCCGACCAACGCGACGACGCCCCGGTTAGACGCGACAATCGGATCGCCGGCCTCGCCGTCAAAGTCCACTCCCATGTGCCGGCTTTGCAGCTCGCCGTTGAACATGCGCCGAACGCCGAACTCACTGGTGATCGAACTCGGTCGCGGGGGAATCCACTCGCCCTCCCACATGCGCGGGGTGCTGTGTGAGCGAGCAGAGACCGCGCGCGACATTGCCGACTCACCACGAATGCGCACTTGGAGGGCGGAGTCCGGAGGTCGGGAGAAGCGTGGGTCGACCGAAAGACGCGATGAACGAAACTCCCGTGGCCGCACGGGAACGCGGACCATGCGGTGCGACGTGTCGGCCCCTAGAATAATCGCGAACGTGAAGGGGATGGTCTCGCGGGCATTGACCGGAATCGGCGCTAGGGCGCGGAACTCGCCCGATGGATCCCGGTTGAAATGGAGTTCCTGTCCTGCGATCTGGCCGGTGACGCTGAGATTCTCCTCGTTGGTGTTCGGATCGACGACGAGATAGATGAGCGTGCCTTGCTGGGCTCGCTCGGGCTGCCAGCGGATGTCCGCCGCCATGGCCATATCCTGAGCGTTGGCGGGGGAAACGAGGCTGAGAGTCAATCCGAGGACAAGGAGCGAACGCATCTTCAATAATACAAAACCGGGTTTGAGATGATAGTGAGGACGGTCACGGCCGCCGTGAACCGTACCGCCCTACCGCCTTACCGCCCGTCGCCCGTGGAACCACCACACGACTCCGGGGTTTCGTTAATGGCAACGGCTCCGGGATGAGCAGCGGTTCCCGTGCCGTTGCTCGGGAGTCGGCAGCTACGCTCGACTGGCCGCAATGGAGTCAAACAGGACAGAACATGAAATCACATAGACCTGAGATAAGAACGTGGGTTGCCCTTGCTGCAGTATCTCTCTTGACGGCGTGCGGCGCCGGGTTCGGCCAGCAGGGATTCGGGCAGAACGTGGTCCGCTACGACGACTTCGACTTCAAGATACTGCAAACCGAGCATTTCGATATCTACTACTACGAAGAGGAACGCGAGGCAGTCGTGCAGGCGGGGCGCATGGCGGAACGCTGGTACGCCAGGCTGTCGAAGCTGCTCAACCACGAGCTGCGGGGGCGGCAGCCTCTTTTCATGTATGCCAGCCATCCGCATTTCAAACAGACGACCCAGATCGGCGGGTCTCCGGGTGAGGGAACGGGTGGGGTGACGGAGGCCCTGAAGCGCCGCATCGTATTGCCGTTTGCCGGCCCGCTGAAGGAAACCGATCACGTGCTGGGCCACGAGCTGGTTCACGCGTTTCAGTTCGACATGACCCAGCAGGGCCAGGGGCCAAGGGTCTTACCACGGGCGTTGAGGCTGCCGCTGTGGTTCGTCGAAGGCATGGCTGAATACCTGTCGGTCGGACCCGAGGATCCCCACACCGCCATGTGGATTCGTGACGCCTCGGAGAACGACAAGTTGCCCACCATGGCCCAGCTCAACGATCCCAGGTTTTTCCCTTACCGGTTCGGGCAGGCGTTCTGGGCATATGTCGCCGGGCGGTTCGGTGATGATGTGGTGGGTCGCATTCTCAATGCCGCGGCGCGGAGCGGCAACGCCGAGGCGGCCCTTCAGCGGGTGTTGAACATTCCTGTCGATTCGATCAACGCGGAGTGGCAGGAGGAGGTCCGCCTCGCGTATCGCGACATCCGGGCAGCAACCGAGGAGCCGGACAAATATGGCGAGGTCATGCTTTCCCGCGAGGATGGCGACAGCAGGTACAACCTTGGCCCCGCCCTGAGTCCGGACGGCAAGGAACTCATCTTTCTCTCGATCCGCGATCTCTTCTCATTAGACATGTTTCGCGCCGACGTCGAGACGGGTGACGTACTGAACCGGTTAGTGCAGAGTGCCACCGATCCCCACTTCGAGAGCATTCAGTTCATTCGTTCGACCGGCGCGTGGAACGCGGCCGGCGACCAGTTCGTGTTCGGTGCCGTCACCGGGTCCGACCCGGTGCTCACCATCCTTGACGTGAAGACCGGCGAGACGGTGCATGAGAAGATTTTCCCCGACCTGGGGGAGATCTTCAACCCGACTTGGTCGCCCGACGGAAGCTTCGTCGCGTTTTCCGCGGTCGTCGGAGGGTTTTCCGATCTCTACGTCTACGATCTCGAGGGCGACGTGTTGCGGCGCCTCACCGACGATGCCTACGCGGACCTGCAGCCGGCGTGGTCACCCGACGGCCGCAGCATTGCGTTTGTTACCGATCGCTATTCTACCGACCTGGCGAGATTGGCATACGGTAACTACCGTCTGGCTATGGTGGATCCGACCACAGGGGTGATCGAGCCGCTGGTGAGTTTCCCGGAGGCCAAGAACATCAACCCCCAATGGTCCCCTGACGGCAAGAGCCTGTATTTCCTTGGCAATCCGAACGGCATCACGAATGCGTACCGCCTCGATCTCACGACGAATCAGATCTATCAGATCACCAACCTGTTCACCGGCATCAGCGGCATCACGGCGCTGAGCCCGGCGCTGTCGGTTGCCAAGGATGTCGACAAGATCGCGTTCAGCGTGTACGAGGACGGGGATTACAACGTGTATGTGGTGGATTCGGCGGAGGTGCTGCGGGGGACGCCGGTGTCGGCGAAGAGATAGGGGAGAGGGGAGAGGGGAGAGGGCCACCCTTCCCCGCTGCCCCGGTGGGCTGGGGGAGGCCGTCTCAGACATTATCATTCATGTTACGACAAGTCACTAGGGCGATTCTGCCCGGCTGGATGTGGTCACGTATTCGCGTGCTCCACAACCGATTCGCGGTTGCGCGGTTTCGTGAGCGGATTGTCGAGCATCGGCACGGTGGCTTCGACATTCATATTGCGCTGACCGACCCTCTCGCGTGTGGCTGGTACGACCACGATTCAGACATGCGTGAGATCGATTTGCTGCGACGACACGGCTTGCGGGCGGGAGCGCGGGTGTTCAACCTGGGTGCCCATCAAGGGGTGGTCGCCTCGGTTCTGGCCAGGGCTGTCGGGCCGCAAGGTCACGTATTTGCGATTGAGGCCAACCCGCGCGATGCAGACCTCGCAAACAGAAATAAAGATCTCAACGGCCTCGATCAGCTCACCGTGATCAACGCGGCCGCGACCGCGGAATCCGGAACGTGCTTCTTCCATACCCTCGACGGCCGTTTGGAGAGAAGCGGAAACTCCGGACCCGGGGTGGTCGAGCTTCCCGCAGTGTCCATCGATGACCTGGCCGACCAACATGGTCAGCCCGACGTTCTCTTTGTCGATATCGAAGGTGCCGAAGGGGAAGCGTTGCGTGGCGCAGCCCGGACACTCGCAACCACGCCCGATTGCTTCTTGGAGGTGCACGTCGACTGGCTGGGCGCTTGGGGCGACACCGTTGACACCATCCTGAATTTCTTTGGGAAAGACCGCTACGATCGGTTTGTGGCCTCCGAGGGCGAGCCCGAGTTCACGCGCCTCGAGAACGCAGCGCATCTGCTCGGCCGGCGGTTTTTCCTGGTCGCGATCGCAAAGAGGGGATAGCGGATATTGCCCTATCGCCCTCTTCCAACCTCTTACGAAACGGATCACTTGCATGACCACCTCTCGTAGAGATTTTCTCCAGACCACCGCCGCCGGCGTCGCTGGCCTGAGCATGATGCGAAACCCTCTCGGCCGCGTCGTGACGCCGCAGGCTCAGAGCGCGCCGCTCAGCATCCTCGTGCTCGGTGGCACCGGCTTCATCGGCCCGCACATGGTGCGGTATGCCCTCCAACGCGGGCACACGGTGACGATTTTCAATCGCGGTCGAACGAACACGCACCTGTTTCCCAACGTCGAGCGATTGATCGGTGACCGTGAGAACGACCTGGAATCACTCAAAGGCCGCACGTGGGACGCGGTGATCGACAACTCGGCGTCGGTCCCGTGGTTTGTTCGGGACACGGCGCAACTGCTCAAAGATTCCGTCGACCGGTATCTCTTCACCTCGACCCGGTCCACGTATTCCGATTTTTCGCAGGTTGGCATGACCGAGGACAGTCCTCAGTACGACCCGGAGGAATCGGCAATCGACGAACGGCGCAGCCAGGGGTACGGCCGCAACAAGGTATTGTGCGAGCGGGAAGCCCGGCGCGCGTTCGGCGACCGGTCGCTCGTCGTGCGACCCGGCCTCATCGTGGGCCCCGGCGACCCCACCGACCGCTTCAGCTATTGGCCCATCCGCGTGGACAAGGGCGGCGAGATGCTCTGTCCCGGAGACCCGGACAACCCCGTGATGTTCATCGACGTGCGCGATCTCGCCGAGTGGTATATCCACATGCTCGAGAACGGCACCGTGGGCACCTACAACGGATTGGGGCCCGAGGCGCCGCTGTCGTTCGCCGAGATGATCTACGGGTGCCGGGCGGTCACGAGCGCGAACGTGTCGTTCACTTGGGTTGACACAGACTTCCTTCTCGATCGGGGCCTGCGTCCGTATTCCGACTTCCCATGCTGGATGCCGGCCCGGGGAGATCGCGCCGGTTTCCAACGCTTCGACCTGACCAGGCCCTTGGCCGCGGGTCTCAAATATCGCCCGCTGGCGGTAACGGCGAGGGACACCCTGAATTGGCACAAGACGCTGCCGGCGGAACGCCAAGCCAGGTTGAACCGCGGCATCACCGCGGAGAAGGAAGCAGAGTTGCTGGCGGAGTGGCACTCAACAGGGAGGTAAGACCGCAAGATTCTCAACGTTTCTGCCGCACTGAACGAATAGCAGGCAGGGATCGAACGAAAGGCTGAGTCCGCCCGGGCCATGATAGCAACCACCGTGAAGAAACTCGTGTCGGTCAGGGACGACGAGGTCAGCGCCATGTTGTTGGCTACGGCCTATGGGTTTTGCATCCTCCTGAGCTACTACATCATTCGTCCGGTCAGAGATGAGATCAGCTCGGCAGACAGGGGTAATCTCCAGTACCTCTGGACCGCGGTCTTCCTGGTCATGGTGTTCGTGGCGGTGCCGTTGTATTCCGCCGTCGTATCGCGCTACTCGAGAGGCGTGTTCATCCCACTGGCAAACCGCTTCTTTGCCGCCAACCTGCTGATCTTCTATGCAGTACTCTATGCCCTCCCTGAAAACGCAAGGCCCTGGATCGACAGGGTTTTCTATGTCTGGGCCAGCGTGTTCGCGCTCTTCGTGGTCACGGTCTTCTGGGGCTTCATGGTGGATCTCTTCACGAACGAGCAGGGCAAGCGGCTGTTCGGGTTCATCGTCGTTGGCTCTTCCTTGGGAGGGATCATTGGATCTGTGATCACAGCCTCGCTCATCGAACGGATCTCGTTCACGGTGCTACTCATCGCTGTTGTGCTGCTGGAAGCCGCAGCGCGGTGCGCCACCATCCTTCACCGAAAATCCAGTGGCGGGAAGAGTGCTATCCGCAGGGAAGAAACCGAGCCCATTCGGGGAGGCGCACTGAGTGGGATACCGGTGGTCTTCCAGTCACCCTATCTCCGCAGGATCGCGTTGTTTATCGCGTTGATGACGTTTGCATCGACGATACTGTACTTCCAACAAGCCCAGTTGGTCGGAGAGGCGTTCGTGGACAACCGACTCGGCCGAACCGCCTTCTTTGCCAAGATCGACCTGGCCGTCAATATCATCACCATCTTCACCCAGGCCTTCCTCACGGCTCACATTATCCGACGCATCGGCATCGGCCTCAGCCTGGCCCTAGTACCTGCCGTGGCGCTCCTCGGCTTTTTCGGTCTCGGGGTCTACCCGCTACTCGGCGTGCTGGTGGTGCTTCAGGTTCTGTACCGTTCCGGCCGGTACGCAATCACCAAACCCGCGCGCGAGGTGCTGTTCACCGTGGTCAGCCGAGAGGAGAAGTACAAGTCCAAGCCGTTTCTGGATACCGCGGTGTACCGCGGCGGAGACCTCATCAGCGGGTGGATCTATACAGGCCTGGCCTTCGTCGGCCTGTCCCTGGGGGCCATTGCTCTCGTCGCAGTCCCATTCGCTGCGGTATGGGTGTTCGCAGGACTCGCTCTGGGGCGCCGCCAGGAGAACATCGTGCGGGAGCGTGGGGCCGTCGCTACCGACGTGGCCTGACCTGCCCGAGCTACCTCCGGGCGCTCGGAGTCAGCTTTCTCGAGCTGTCCCACTCTCTTTCATGAGATATTGTTCACGGCGTTGCGACACCACAGCGCCTGCTGCATTCTGAGCGTAATCTGATAAAGGATCAGATCATATCCCATTTTCCAGACTCTGGAGCAAAGCATGAAACTTTCACGGCGTGAAATTGTGAAGCTGGGCGCCGGCGCCGGCGCATCTCTCGCGTTCGGATGGCACCCGGACCTCACCCAGTCGCAAGACATCGTGCTCAAGGCGATCCCATCGACTGGAGAGAAGATTGCGCCGATCGGTATCGGCACTGCGCGCAATCGATTCAGCACCGGTGCAGACCCTGCCGAGATTGCAGAACGCAAACGGACGCTGGCAGCATTCACCGAGATGGGTGGCAGCGTGTTGGACACCGCTCCAACGTATGGAACAGCCGAGGTGTTGTGCGGCAATCTCATTCAGGAGATCGGGAACCGCGACAAGTACTTCATCGCCACCAAGATCAGCCTGGGAAGACGAGCACGGCAAGGCGGCGATTTGAAACAAGCGGGCATCGATCAGATGACCGAGTCATTGCGCCGGTTCGGCACGGACGTGATCGACTTGATGCAGGTCCACAACCTCGGCGATACCGAGAACCAGCTTGCGAGCATCAGAGAGTGGAAGCAAGAAGGTCGAATCCGATACACCGGGATCACCACGTCGTCAACGCGCCAGTACGAGGCGTTCGAGCGGGTCATGCGCAACGAGGAGTTGGATTTCGTCCAGCTGGATTACTCGCTCGACGGCCGCTTGGCGGAGGAACGCCTGCTGCCGCTGGCCGCGGATCGGGGCATGGCGGTCATGGTCAATCTACCGTTACGTCGGGGCCGAGTGTTCCGGCGCCTGGGGGACCGGCCGTTGCCAGGCTGGGCTGCGGAATTGAACTGCAAGACCATGGCTCAGGTTACCCTGAAGTTCATTATCTCCCACCCATCGGTCACCGTGGCCATTCCCGGCACGTATAAGATGGATTACCTCAATGACAACTTCGGAGCAGCGTTCGCGCCGTTGCCCGACGCGGCAATGCGCAAGACGATGGCAGATTGGTACGACGCTTTGCCGGAGGGATAGGGAGTGGGGAGTGGGGAGTAGGGAGTGGGCCGCCCACCACACCGCCCCGGGGGTGGGGCGGGGCGGGGCCCACTCCCCACTCCCCGATGCTCAGTTTCCCAGTTCGCGCGCTATCTCTTCCAAACGCTGCTGAATCATCTCCTCGGACAGCCAACGTCCCCGCACCATCACACCGGCGCGATCCGCCACGTTGGCGATGTCGTCGAGCGGATTACTGTTCGTGAGGATGAAATCCGCCCGCCGACCGACCCCTACCGTGCCGAAGGCGTCGTTGTTGCGGAAGTACTCTCCCACGTTTTTTGTTCCGGACTTCAACACCTCGTACGGCGACAAGCCGGCGTCTTGCATGTACTGCATCTCGCGGTGGATCGAGAATCCCGGCACGCTGAACATCTGCGGGGAATCGGTTCCCATGAGGATCGTCACGCCGGCGTCGCTGAGCCTCTTCAAGAGTCTGCGACGGTTCTCGGCAAACGCCCGCGCGGTTTCTGCATCGAAGTTCGGATTGGCCCGCCGCCTCCTCACGCTTTCAGCCCACCCATTCACCCCTTGCACCCCTGGCACCGATTGCCGCGGCCAGTAGCGCATCTCCGGATAATTCACCATTTCGTCGACATCGCCGAGCCCGATGATGCCGATTTCCCACAGCACCGACGTTGGGACCACACCAGCACCGGCCTGTTTCGTTAGTTCGATGACCTCGTCG
>JADFIT010000011.1 GCA_022566515.1 Gemmatimonadota bacterium | reverse complement strand
CCGTGTCACCTTCCGTGAAGTGGGGGATCACGACTACTCGAATCACCGCGCTAATTTACATCACGCCTCGTCGTTGACCTATAGGTATTTCGACAGTCTGCTAACTAGCCAATAGCACCTGCCGGCCGCGTGCGTTTTTAGTCTAATCGCGCGATCGGGGTGGAGTTATTATCGAAAGTTGTGGATTGGAGGAATGAGAAAGGCGGCGTATCCTTTCGTGTAGTCACTTGAAATTCACACGAGATCCGGTTGTGACGACCGGAGAAAGGACACGCCACCCGATGTTGAGAATAATAGAGGATGGTTCCGGAAGCAAAGGGAACGGACTGTTAACGGACCTGGACGAGCTGGCCAGGGAGGGAGCTCGGCGGATGCTGGTGAGTGCGTTGGACGCGGAGGTTGCGGAGTATGTGGAGCGCCACCGGCGCGATCGAGACGAGGAGGGCCGGGCCCAGGTGGTGCGTAACGGGAAGGCCCGTCCCCGCAAGGTGACGCTGGGTTGTGGGACGGTAGCGATCGCAGCGCCTCGGGTGAATGACCGTCGTGTGCGGGAGCAGTTCACGAGCAGGATTTTGCCTCCCTATATGCGGCGGTCGCCGAAGGTGGCGGAGGTATTGCCGGTGTTGTATTTGCGGGGTCTTTCGACGGGAGATTTTCGCGAGGCGTTGCCGATTTTGCTGGGTGATGACGCCTCGGGATTGTCTCCGACGACGATCACGCGATTGACGGCTGTGTGGGAGGATGAGTACCGGGAGTTTCGCCGGCGAGATCTGAGCGACAGGGAGTATGTGTACATCTGGGTAGATGGGATCCACTTCAACATTCGGCTCGAGGAAGACCGGCTGTGCACGCTGGTGATGCTGGGCGCGCGGGCGGACGGGACGAAGGAGCTGATCGCGGTGGAGGACGGCTATCGGGAGAGTACGGAGAGCTGGTTGGCGGTGTTGCGCGATTTGAAGCGTCGGGGGATGCGGGCCCCGGTGCTGGCGATTGGGGATGGGGCGTTGGGGTTCTGGGCGGCGGTGCGGGAGGTGTGGCCGGCGACGCAGCAGCAGCGCGACTGGGTGCACCGGATGGCCAACGTGTTGGACAAGCTTCCGAAGCGTATGCAGCCGGCGGCAAAGCGGGCGTTGCGAGAGATGATGTATGCGGAGTCGCGTGCGGAGGCCGAGGCTCTGGTGGAGCGTTTCGACTCCGCATATGTGGCCAAGTATCCCAAGGCAGTCGCCTCGCTCACGCGGGACCAGGAATACCTGTACACCCATTTTGATTTTCCGGCCGAGCATTGGAAACATATCCGTTCGACGAACGTGATCGAGTCTGCCTTCGCGACAGTACGGTTACGTCAACGCGTGACCAAGGGAGCGGGCTCTCGGACCAAAGGGCTGACGATGGTGTTCAAGCTTTTGGAGATGGCACAGCAACGCTGGCGGAAACTCAACGCTCCACAACTGCTACCCCTGGTGTTGGTGGGAGAACGTTTCAACGATGGAATTCAGGAAACTGACCGCGAGAAAACGGATCGAAAGGTTGCCGCTTGATCAAACCTCGATCCACAACATTTGACAATATCTCAATCCTGCCCGTGCCCGCTAACTACGAAATGGATGGACCATTCTAGTTCCCATCTTCAAGCGCCACCTGTCTCCCCAGTCAGCTGCGGCCTCGCCTCGGCAACCGAGTCTCAAGCCTCTGCACCGCCAAGCTGCTGAGATGGCCCGGCCGGAGAACGCCTGGCGGCATATCAAGCAAGGCCACGCCACTCAATATGCTTCAAACGGCACCCCCCGTCAGCCCGGCCGTCCTATCCTGTCTGAGTATTGGTGCCAATAGATTGCGGCGGGAAACGAGCGTTACACTCCCGGGATCGCCAGGGATAGCCTGGCGGGTAGAGCGCGGATCACGTTAATGGGTACGCACTTACGCCGCCTGCCGTGGATCTGGATTCCCGGGTTTGACAGAATGGGGTTCAGGGGGTCGCCGGTTCGAATCCGGCCGTCCCGACTTCGTAACCGACAATACAGCAACAACTTAGAAATGAGCGAGTCGTGCCGGCTCGCTCATTTTTCGCGCTTGTGTGCCAATAGTGTGCCAAATTCTGGTGACTGTCTCACAGGTCGGTCTTGCTGGCGCAGCGTGCTAACATCGCCGGGTTGATCGTCCTTCACGTGCTCGGTCGGATCCAGCCGTCACAACGAACGGGAGTCACAGACCTCCGAGTATCGAGTGGGCGCGCAGTGGTTACGCCAGATGCCTGGCGCACCGATGAGACAATTCTGACGCCGTCTACACTCTTGCCTCCCCCGCGCGACGGCATCACTCCGCTCGACTAGTCGTTGTCGAAGATTCTCTCCAAGCCATACTCGCACGTTGCCCGCATGCGTTCAGAGCGGAGCGTCCGGTCTTGTGGAATTCGGGCCGCCTCCCGGATCACATCCGTGACCGCGCCGAACTGCACTTCACGACTGCGGTCAATGTCCGTGGCTGTCTTTGCTGCAAGCCTTGGTTGCATGCGATCTCGCCATTCTGTTCGGAGGGCATCCAGCCGATGCCCGAACAACTCGAGCGTATCGTGGATGTACAGTACGTCTTGGGCCCTCTTCATTGGATCACGCTGATGATGGATCAGCAGCCTTTGACCGATAAAGCTCACGGGGTTTGCTACCAGCACGTTCGCCGGTTCCGCAATCGGAAAACCAATTGCTTTGTCGAGCAGAAGGCACCACGGATCTATCAGGAGAAGGTCCACGTGCCTGAGCTTCTGTGCTGTCACTCCAGCCTTGGCAATGGTGGCGTCTGCCTGTCCATCTCGCCTGAGGCCATCTCCAGTGAGTGGTGCGAGGAACTCCACGTAGAAACCCTGATCGGCATCGCCAAGCCAGTAGCGAGTCACCGGCGGCGTATGCTCCCCTCGTAGCTCTTCCTGAAAGTCAGCTGACTGCAGCGCTTCGGAGATGTCTCCCTTGAGCGGCGCAGACGACGAGAACGCGACATCTGCGTCCCTCGTGTGCAGCGGCTCATGTGCTGGTGCCCTTGCGTCAGGGTGGTATCGGAGCAGGTGGTGGGCCCAACCTCCGATGACGACGAGGTGGGCGAGCCAGGGGCGGAGCGCGTTGATCAGTCGTGCCATCGCCTCGAGATCATTCATCGGCGGGTGCCCCTCGTATGATTTTGTCGAGGACTTTGTGCCGAATCAGCTCGGCCTGTTCCTCGCCTCGCGATGGATTCGCAGACACATCCAGCCACACCTGAAGCACATCGCTCACGAGCTTCCCGTCTACCTTTACAGCAGCCCGAAACACCGATTGACGTGCTGGCGCCTGTCGGAGGATGAAATCTGGTACTTCACCCGGATCGGCGGGAGCGACGTTCTTCCATTTTGGCAAACTGGCCGGATGTAACCGATTCACGTAGATGTATGGTGGTACCCCGTGAACGAATCCCAAATTCAGAGCCTCTGCTGCCGCGAAGAGCGCTAGGCAGACCCCATCGCTCAGTAGGACTCGATGGAGTTCTTTATTTGGATCACCGCGAAGGAGGAACCGCATCGGCATCTCACGGATGCGGCGCGAACTGGATGCCTGCCATCGCCGGAACAGATCCTCCCGGCGCACTAGTCTCGGATAGCGGTCAGACTCGTCTAGGTACCCTCTGCGCGCGAGTAGCCGTACCAGCCGTGATGCACTCATCGGAGACACGTTTGCCATGCGAGCAAGATGCGAGGCGTTGCGGCACTGGTCGCGGGGGGCGGACAGCAAGTGTTCGGGAAGTTCGGGTGCAAGCAGGACCTTGAGCATCCACTGGTTGAGATCGGAGAAAAGATCCGACTGCTCACTGTGTAGGGAGTGGAACTGGGAAGGTGCGTGATCGCCAGCGGAGTTCAGTTCCTCGAGTTGTGGGCCCCGAAATCGGCGAAGGCCCACGAAGTCGATAACACCCGCCGCAGCATCGGGCGCGTTCTCAGCGGCGAACTTGAGTACGTTTTCCGCGACCTTTGGGCTAATCCGTGGTGCCGCGACGACGGCCAGCGGGGGATGCTTATCGAGGGCCAACCGAGCGGCCTGGAGGTGCGCTTGCGACCACAGAGCAATAAGACGATCGCTCCTCCCTTCCGAGGCCGCCTTGACCTCGATTGCATACGATGCACCGCGGCGACGGACTACCAGATCTGGTCGCCGGGCCTTGTGCTGTCTGGGGTCGGGCACCACGTCCCAGCCAGCGTGGGAAAAGATCTCCGCTAGGATCTGCTGCGCTCCTCGGCCGCTGTCCGAGCTGTACGATCGTGGCGCTAAGTCTTTGTTCTGCATAAAGATGACTGCCTATACTCAATCTTATCACGGCCATGATATTTATCGTGGCCATGTTAATTACCATGACCATGGTAGCCTGTCGATACCCCTCCCGCAAGAGGGCCACCCGCCCCGATAGGATGAACCGCGCTCCTCTGTAGCCGAGCCCTCGTCGCTGCCGCCCCGTTCCTGCCCGGCCCGCGATCTCTGGTCCCGCCGTTGCGCTATCGCCGGTGCGATTATCGGTGCGACTGGCACCTGAATGGGGTTGAACTCACCCGCTCCCCGCTGCGCGGCTCGCGGCGGTGCTGCGCAACAGCAAGGTGCTGCCGGCCCACGGATGATCGATTGCAACTGATCGATCAAGGTTTTCGCTCGACCCGCCTCCGCATTCGTTTAATCCTCCAGGCGAAGGATTGATGCAGTAAAGTTTTTCCCCGTCGGCATTATCCGACATGCACGAGCAACACAGTGGATCGGGGCGATGTCGGGGCGAGCGAGGCCAGTTGTGGAATGGTACCGCATATGGTACCATTACTTTGGCGGCTGATGTCACGGTGTAAGGCGCTGCTCGACCGCGCCACCGCCAACCCTGCCGGCCTCAGGTTCAGCGAGTTGTGTCGGTTGGCGGGGTGCTTCGGATGGAAGCTCAAGCGGCGTAGGGGCAGTCACAGTTTATACGGAAGGGTGGGACAGGTGGCCTTGATGAACTTTCAGGATGTAGGGGGGCGCGCCAAGGCGTACCAGGTCCGCCAGCTCGTTCGTGCCATTGGGGATCTCGAAGATGACCTGTGAGGTTCCACCTTACAGCGCGAAGGTCTTCTGGAGCGCTGAGGACGGTTGTTACGTCGCCTCGTGTCCTGAAATAGACGGGCTCTCCGGATTGGGGCGTTCGCGTGAGGAAGCGGTGAGCGAACTGTCGACGGTGCTCGAGATGGTGGTGGAAACGCTCGCCGAAGACAATGAGCCGTTGCCGGCTGCGGCCATTCAACCCGCGGCCAGCGGGCAATTCCGATTGAGGGTGCCGCGGAGTCTCCACGTGCAACTCGTCAATCGGGCGGAAGTTGAGGGTGTGTCCCTCAACACTCTGGCCGTGACCCTGCTGGCTCAGGGAATAGCGCATTGCGAAGCGCAGCGAACCACCCGTCGCTGACGTTTGGATGTCGGACGGCGTATCCATGTAACCGGAGGGAGGGTGCGATGCGATTGTGGCGTGCAATTCCCCTTTTCATCATGACCGCTTGGGGCTGCAACTCGAGCGCCGACGCATCCCGGCCGGCAGCCGCAGACTACGTGGCCGACGTGCCCGACATCCCCATGCGCGAGTACGGCGCGCGTCGTGCAGCGGCTCTGGAAGCGTTCTCCGATGGGATTCTCGTCCTGCACGCCCGTCCGGCGGCAAAGACGATGGAGCAGTGGGGGTTCGTCCAGGATCCAACGTTCCAGTATTTCAGCGGGCTGACCGAAGTCCCCGGCGCGATCCTCGCGCTCGACGGTCCGGAGGGTGCGTCACATCTCTTCCTTCCTCCCGCACCCGAGTCGTTCGGGATGGCCGTCGAGGGACTCGTTCCGGAGCCCGGCCCGATGACGGCATCGCGATACGAGTTCGATTCCGCGCGTCCGTGGACGGACTTCGTCGATTGGCTCGAAGGCCGCGTCCAAGCCGGGGCGATCATCTATCTCGACGGCGCGAGGAGGCCCGAGGCGACCGGCTCACCGAACGACCTCCCGCCCCTCGCCGGCGATCGGACACTCTGGCGATCGGCGATCGCGACATCCTTTCCGTCGGCCCGGATCGAAAGCGCCAAGACGGAGATCATGAAGATGAAATCCGTGAAGTCCAACGCGGAGGTGGCCGTCCTCGAACGGAACGCGCGCATGACGGTCGTGAGCCTGCTCGCGGTCGCGGAACGACTCCGACCGGGTGTTCGCCAGCGCGAAACGGAGGCCGCGATGGTCACGACGTGTCTGGATGTCGGCGGACAGGGCCCCTCGTTCTGGCCGTGGACGATGTCCGGCCCGAATGCGCACATGGGGCGACTGGTCGGGGCCTTTTTCCGCTACGACCAGGGCGATCGGATCGCTCGACCCGGAGAGCTCGTCCGAGTCGACGTCGGTTGCGCGGGGGGGGCCTATGGGGCGGACGTCGGACGCACGCTTCCCGTGTCCGGGAGTTTCTCGGAGGGTCAGGCCGAGGCGTGGAATCTCCTGATCGCCGGCTACAAAGCGGGGCTCGATACGATGAGCGACGGCGTCACGATCTCGGCGGTGCGAGCCGCAAGCATCGAGGCGGTACGCGAGCTGCAGGACGACATGGTGACGGCGGACGGCCGCGCCGCGGCCGACGCGATCCTCTCCGGAGGGGAAAGCGTGTGGCACATTCACGGAGTCGGGATCGAGAGCGGCGAAGATATCCCACCGGAGCTGCGCGCCGGAATGGTCGTCGCCTACGAGCCGGGGTTTTCGATCGGGCCGGACGCGTACTATCTGGAAGACATGATCCTCATCACCGCGGACGGCCATCGTGTCTTGAGTGAGGGTCTACCGTACACGGCCGAGGAGATCGCGCTGGCCATGGTGCGATAGGAGTTGCGCGTTTTGTGCCGTCGCCGAAAGGGTGCAGCGGGCAGAAACCAGCTGCAGCCTGCACCGGTGGTCTATCAGGGCCAACATGCGGGCCCGGCTTGGTGGAACTGTGGACGCTCGGATCGGCGGAGTTGATCGTCCCGTACCCCGCATGTGAGCTACCGGATACTGCCCGGGTACCCTCATCCCAATGGCTGGACGCATCCAGCGCCAAGGGTGATACTTGGGACAGGGAAAAGTAAATTCCTTTTATGTCTATGATATCAGCCAACGGCAATCGGGTGACGTCGCGCAATATATGAAAATCGGATTGGTGGGCTTCGCGGGCTCGGGGAAAACGACGGTCTTCAACGTGATGACCGGGCTCGATGTACCAGTGGGGTTCGGTGGGGGGATTCGCTACGGGTCCGTAAAGGTGCCGGACGAACGCATCGACACCCTGTCAAAAATCTTCTCCCCGAAAAAGACCACATACGCCGAGATCAATTTTTGCGACATTCCCGGCGAGTACGGCGCCGAGAAGAAGGGACTGTCGAAGAAGGCGTTGCAGCAGATTCGCGATCAAGAAGCCCTCTGTCTCGTTCTTCGCGACTTTGCGAACCCAGCCCTCGAGGGGGACCCCGACCCACTCGGCGATCTCGAATCATTCCATATTGAGTGCGTTTTGGCCGATCTCGAGATCGTCGAGCGGCGGCTCGACCGCGCTCGCAAGGAAAAAGCCAACCCGCAGGAGGTGGCCGCTTTCGAGTTGATGAACACGACGCTCGAGGCCGAGCGTCCGCTGCGAAGCCTCGCGGCCGAGGAGCTGAATCGGGATTTTCTCAAAGGATACAATCTACTCACCGACCGCCAACTGCTCGTGGCATTGAACCGCAGCGAAGACCGGGCGGCGGAACCGTTGCCCGACGAACTCGGCGCGCGAATCGAGCAGCTCCATGCCGCGGGCCTCGTGTTGTCGGCAAGCGTCGAGGCGGAAATCGGCGGCTTGGATGCCGAAGATCGAGCGGCGTTTCTCGAGGATCTCGGCCTCACCGAGTCGGCGTTGGCGCGGTTCATACGGACGGCGTACGGGCTGCTCGACCTCATCTCGTTCTTCACGGTCGGAGCCGACGAGGTGCGGGCGTGGACCATCAGGCGGGGCACCACGGCGCGCCCTGCCGCCGGCCGTATACACTCCGACCTCGAGCGTGGCTTCATTCGCGCCGAAGTCATTCCCTACGATGTGTTCATGGAGTACGGCTCAGAGCAGGCCGTGAAAGACGCCGGTCGTCTTCAGGTAGAGGGGAAGGACCACGTCGTGTCCGACGGAGAAATCATGCACGTCCGCTTCAACGTGTAGCGCTCGCGATATCTCGGGATGCCTTGATGAGAATGTGGCGCGCCGATGGCGGTATTCGTGAGCGTAGAGAACCAGAGCGAGTTCGATGCCATGATCTACGCGTATTGGAGCGGAAACTGGACCCGTATCGGTTTGGTCGAGGCCGACGGCACGCGGTTGTTGCCGTTTGCGTGGGGGCGAAAGGAAGTGAGGTTCGTGATCGAGCTACTCGGCAACGACGAGATCACCGACCTCGCACCGGACGTGGATGGGCGCAAGACTTTTGCCGCAGACGTGTTTGGCAACGTACCATGCCATCTCACCGCACGGAACGAGGTAGAGCCGGATATCATTCTCGTCCTCGTCGTCGGCAAAGAGTTGCTGCGCAACGCAGGTGGATCCCGCTGCCAGCCGCGCCGCCGGGACGACTGACGGCGCGAGCCGATCGAATATCCCACAAGTAATCAACCGACGAGCGGCCGAGTTACACTGATCGCGGCGCTAAATTCCGCAGTGAATCCGACTCTGCCGCCGCCCCCACCGGCCGCGTAAGGTATTCGATCACATCCACGGCACCGTAGTCGACATCGTCCCCCCGCGTCACGTGCGGCAGGAACGCCCAATCGTCTCCGGAGGTGACGACCGGGGGTTCCGAGACACCGTCGCGGGTCTGGCCGAGCCCAACTGTTGCGAGCAGTCCGTTACAGAGGCACCGTTTGCCAATGGTATCCTCCATCGTGCCGCCTTTTGCCAGGAAATTCCTCTCGGGTTCACTGGGGCAGCGATACCCCACGTTGGACTCGCCTTTGGCGTAGAGCCGCCGCAGGTACCCCAGGTCGCACATCCGCTCTCTCGCGGCGTAGGTTTCTTCGTCGGAGACGGTGCCATCCAATTCGATCACCTTGAACGGGAACCCCGTGGGTGACGAGTTGAAGTCCGTTCGGACCTTAAGGGTGCCGTCCTTCTGTTCACGCAGCACTCGGTGTTTGATTTCGGCAAGAATCCCCGATTCACGAGAGAACGCGAAAGCCGTGCCCACCTGGATTCCATGCGCACCGGCCGCGCGGGCTTCGGCGAGCTTTTCGGGAGAGGCATTGCTCCCCGCCAGCCAGAACGGTCGCCCGATGTCGGCGATGACCTCGAGATCGGGAAGATCACGCTCCCCGTATCGGGGCGGAGCGTCCGGATCGGCCCCTCTCACGCGGCGAGGAGGCGCGTTGTGACCCCCGGCGGAGTGATGTTCTACCACGAACCCGTTCACATAGCCCGACGCGCGCTTCACCATCGTCTTTGCCAGCGTGTCGGACGCGATGATCGCCAGGAAGTTGGGGCGCGCCAACTCGGGCAGCTCACCGGTGAAATACTCCCGCGGGTCGAACCGCTGGACGTAGCTGTGCCGATCGGGGTTTTGCTCGACGCCGAGGTTAAACTCCACGGTTTCCCAGTGGGAGAGCGAATCCAGCACGCCGGGGATGGCCATCGGAATCCCGGCGCCGACCAGAACGACCTCCACGCCGGCCAGCATCGCGCCCAGAATCGAGGGCACGTTAGGGAGTTGGATTTTCTCGAGGTAGTTGATCCCCACCGGACCGGAGTGTCCCTCTTTGGCCAGGAACACCTCTACGAAGTTCGCCACAACCAGGAGTTCCAGCAGCGAGGTCCGCAATCTCATCCTGGCAAGCGGAGCCAGCTTGAAGGACTCGTCCGCCGATTTTCCGCCCGGAACAAAAAAGGTGTCGAGGCTCCGTTGAGCCATGTCGGGCCAGGGGAACTCGGACAGCGCCCTGCGGATTGCGCCGCAGGGATCGCCCAGTTGCAGGCGGCGCACCAACACCGAGTCCAGTGCGGTTCCGGATACCACGCCGAGCTGTCCGTTCCGTGCTACCATGTTGGCCAGACGCCAATCGGATACTGCGACCCCCATTCCGCCCTGAATGATCCGGGGCAGGTCCTCTACTGGTGTTACGTGATTTACCAAGGCACTCTCGTAGGCTGATGAATACCAAACCCGACGCCACGGCGATGGGAGCTGAACGTGCCGCCGTCGAGACGGTGGGGGCAATCCCCTCCGTGGGGTGAATCTTACTCCGGGATGCGGCGGATGACTACTCTGGATTTCGCTCGCACGATCGCGAGAGGGGCATATCTCAGGGGAGGTAACGCCAGGTTGCTCGGCTCGGCGTCGTTCATGCGGTTTCCCAACTCATCTGGGTTCCACCTCGGAATCGGGGAGGTTTTCTAGGTCGAACCCGCAGCGGGGATGCCGCAGGTGCGTAATTCTGCGCCGTCACTTCCATTCACGCGTCAGCGTGGACACCCGCCTTCACGGCGCCACAAGGTATCGTTGGATCTCCTGCAAGTAGAAGTCGCCGGCCATCCGGTTGTTGTGCTGACCGACGTACGCCCGCAGCGCGCAGTCACCATCGCCACCGCACTCTCTGAGGTGATGCCGCCAGATGAGCACACCATAGCAAGCATTTGTGCGGGGATCGAATAGATCCGAGCCACCACACTCTGTGTGGAACTTTCCGTACCATTGGCGAACGTTGACTTGCATGATGCCTACGCAGCACCCGGTTCTGCTCCACGCACCTGGTTTTCCAGTCCAATTCTCAGTGTGGGAGATGGCGAGAGCGGTGTCGACGTCGATGCCCCACCTGATGGCGGCCTCACGAACCGCGATGTCTCGACGGGCATCACTGCTCAGCGTATCGGTCACCACTATGGGTGAGGCGAACGCTATGGGCCGGATACTGCCACCAGTGAAGAACGCCGCAAACGCCAATGGCAGGACGAGGCGGGGGGTAATCCTCGACGGCAAACCGCCGAGCCACCGCTGCATTCCGCCGCACAGCTCCTGTACCCTGGACGACCAAGCGCTTCGAGGCTTGGTGTCGAGGATTTGGTCGATTTCGTCCTGGATCGCCAGGACGCGAAGATAGAGTTCGCTGGGCTCTTTGAATGAACGCTTCACTTTGATCCGCTCACGAATTGCCCGTTTCCAGGGGCGTCGTTAGAGGTTCCTCCAAGGCTGGGCTGCACCGTGACGCTCCCGTCGGCGCGGCACCGATCCGGTCTAATGCAAGAACCAGGCCAGCTTCAAGTCTTGGGCTTGAACTTGACCTTCGGCAATCCGTCAAAGTCCTTGTCCTGTGTCCAAAGCATGGCGTTGAACATCCGTGCCGTGGCAAGGATCACGCTGTCGGCGAGCGGCAGCTTCAGCTGCGCTCCGAGTCTCGCGGCGCTGAGGGCCAGGGGCGCGTCGAGATCGACAACCCGCCCTTGTCCCATGACGGCGATTGCCTGGAGCGCGTCGCCCTCGTCGCGCTGTTGGTATACTCGTTTGAACACTTCGAGCAAGGTGATGGAGGGAACCACGAGTTGATGTGTGCCCTCAATCGCCTTGGCAAAGAAGGGGGCGTTGGGTCCATCC
Source organism: Gemmatimonadota bacterium (assembly GCA_022566515.1). Classification (GTDB taxonomy): domain Bacteria; phylum Gemmatimonadota; class Gemmatimonadetes; order Gemmatimonadales; family GWC2-71-9; genus B3T1B10. The sequence goes on along the minus strand of JADFIT010000011.1, from coordinate 28,003 downwards.
GCGAAGTATTCGAGCCACGCGGAGCTGTCGACGACGTTCATACGCGGTCCGGATCTCGCCTTACTCGGGTGTCAATGCCTTTCAAGAAGCCGCGCATAGAGCGGGGCGACTTCAGCGGAATGAACTCGATCCGGTTGTCGTACTGGATGGCCTTAACCTTTTGCCCAGGCTCGAGGCCGAGGGCTTCACGAATGGCTTGCGGAATCACGACTTGGAACTTTGGGGAGACGGTTACGACCGTCATGGCTTCCTCCGTATGACGCTGTGTCGATCGATCGTGTATCTGTTGTACGATAACATTCATGAAGCTGCCTGACAAGCCGAGGAAGTGCCCCATGAAAGCGCCCGTGCGCTTTGCGCTGTGGATTCCCTAGGAGTGATGCTGGGCTGGAGAAACCGACGCCGAGTCAGGAATCGCCAGAAGTCTCTGGAACGTCGGTCGGTTGGCTGAACGCCTCGGTGGTGAACGCCAAGTAGCTGAATATGCCGAGGGCGACGAGACCCCATACCAACCCGGCCACGACGCCCAGATCAACAATGCCGCGCCACGGTTGGGCCAACTGTCTCACAAGCACTACCATCACTACGATACCCGTCGTCACCAGAATTGAGGTGACTTGCCGCCGCCGTGTCGCATGGAAAAAGCCCATGCAAAAGAGTGGCGCGAAGAGGGCGTGCACAACACGCGGGTGCCGCGCCAGGTACCTCGCCCGGGCCGCCACCCGGGGCGAGAAGCCCCGCTGGAACCCTTGATAACCCTCGATCACTGTCATGAACACCAAGAACACCACGAGAAACACCCAATGGCGCCAATCCAAAGGGTAGGCGAACGCGTCGATGGCCACCGAGCCCAGCCGGTAGACGGCGCCGCCGATGAGAAGGGACACACCGGCGATGCCCCACACCGCTCCAGCCGCTCCCACAAACCGCATAACGATTGGTTGCTCCTTCGATCACGGGGATGTGTTTCGAGCGAGGTCAATATGATACAATCACCTACTCTTCGGGCTCCGCGATCTCGATCCGGCACCGTTTGCCGAGCTCACGCCGGTATCGCACTCGGCCCCAAAAGTGTGCTCACGATCACCGACGCCGGGCGTCTAAGGAGATTACACTAGTCCTTCGGTAACCGACAAAGCGTCGGGTGCCGCTGACAAAGGCAAACCACGGGTAACCGTGGGACGCAAAGCCATGGGTCCCAGCCCACAGGGCTTCGGAGATCGCCAGGCTGCCGGAGGCACGAAAAACGAACATTCCCACCCTCTCGTTCCGAGATGGAGGACGGGATGCCAAGCGGCGTTCCCGTCTCACCCACAGCTCATGTGGTTGCAGACACGCACGCCTAGGACGTGCCGTCTCGTGGGTCCGGCCGGTAGCTCCTCTCCCCCTGTTGGCTTGTGGCCACGAAACGTGGTGCCACACGTCTTCAACCTCGAGAGTATCATGTCCGAGCACGGGAATAATCGTCCGCGGACGAGACTGAAGCTCCGCAAGACGATCGATGATTTTCTCGATCATCTTCGCTATGTCGTCCGAGAGGACTGGAACGAATTTCGACAGGAGAAACTGGTCCTGGCGAAGAACCGTTACGATTGGTTCGCCGAGGAAATTTGGAAGCTCATGGTGAAGGACAATCACCCTGTGGACTGCGTGTGCCCGATTTGCGTGACGCTTCGTGTCAAAGAGGATCGGTGACGTCAAAGCTGTCGAGCAGCCCCCCTCCTTAAAGAATCGCCCCCCACTTGTGTAAGGAGTGGTTATGTTGCTTGGGAGAGATGGCCGGGCACGGGTGGAACTTCAGGGAGGTTGTGTACTATTGCAAATCGAGACGCGGCGAACGGCTCGTTCATGCCCATGACGTCGAGGGCGTGGAGCGCGGGATTTGCACCGCCGAGGCCGTCGTGACCAGACCAGATCCGCGCACCACCAGTGCGCCGTTCTCCAAGGAAGAGATAACGCTAATCAAAACGGCTATTTTGAAGCCGGGTACCATGGTGGACTGTCCCCGGTGCGGTACGCTGTTGAAGATCGATGCTTATTCGGCAACGGATGTGCCCGGAACGAAGGCTCTGTGGGTTTTTTGTGAAACCTGTAAGCGCAATCTGATTGTCCGTGACGTGTCCACGGAACCTGAAAGTTCCTGACCAACGCGGCAATCTGTCGTTCACGATCATCAGTTTTGTGGAGATACAAACAGCCGTCGCGGAAAATGTGCAACCTGGGCAAGGAGGAATTCCTCATCGTCGAGGAATCCAAGCTGCTCGCTATCGTGAGTGGGTGACCCATGGATTTGATCAGCGTAGGCGGGCCGGTCATGCTCGGTCTCTTTTTCGTCGGACTGGTTCTCGTGTGGCTGTTGTTGAGCTACATCCCGGTTCGGTTGTGGATTGCGGCGTGGGCGTCAGGGGTGCGAATCAGCTTGGGATCTCTGGTGGGCATGCGGCTCCGAAAGGTCCCGCCAAGGGTGATCGTCGATCCTCAGATCAACGCGACGAAGGCGGGCCTGCACCTCGATCTCGATCAGCTCGAGGCTCATTACCTGGCCGGTGGTAACGTGAATCGCGTGGTCCAGGCGCTGATCTCTGCCGACAAGGCCGGAATCGAGTTGGCGTTTCAGCAGGCAGCGGCCATCGATCTTGCCGGTCGCGACGTTCGTGAGGCGGTGCAGGTCTCGGTCAATCCCAAGGTGATCCAAACGCCCAAGGTTGCCGCCATGGCGAAGGACGGCATCCAGCTCATCGCGACGGCACGGGTGACGGTGCGGGCCAACATCCAGCGACTCGTGGGTGGGGCCGGAGAGGAGACGATTCTGGCTCGGGTAGGCGAGGGGATTGTTTCGACCATTGGTTCGGCCGAGAGCCACAAGGCCGTGCTGGAGAGTCCCGAGGCGATTTCCAAGACCGTGCTGGCGAAGGGACTGGACTCGGGTACGGCCTATGAGATTCTCTCCATCGACATCGCCGATGTGGATGTTGGGAAGAACATCGGCGCCGAGCTGCAAACCGACCAAGCCGAGGCCGACAAGCGCATCGCCCAGGCGAAGGCCGAGCAGCGCCGGGCCATGGCGGTGGCACACGAGCAGGAGATGAAGGCCCGGGTTCAGGAAATGAGGGCGAAGGTGGTTGAAGCCGAGGCGAAGATTCCCGAGGCCATGGCGATTGCGTTCCGCGCGGGCAACCTGGGGTCCTTGCCACGGGGTACGTCGGACGAATGACCAAGAAGCGTGATCGCCGCAGGGAGCTTCTGGGCCACGAGTTGAGAGCCGGGGAAAATCTTGTCACACGAAACGTCAACCGAACCCTGAAGTGCGCGCGGTGTGGAGGTCCGTTACAGCTCAACACTGTGCCCATGACCGGGCAAACCGTTGAGGTGTGCGGGGATTGCGGCACGAGCAAGCCCGTACACCGGTTCCGGCCGGTGGCGGAGGAGGAGAAGCCGCCAGGCGTATCGGCAAGTTAGTCGCCTCGACGATGCCACGAACCTACGAGTCGCCCGGCGCTCTCATCCTTCGCAACTGGCAGCGACTCCAATCGGTCCCGGCAGGGTCCTGGATCTTTTCCCGGTTGGTGGGCCGCATGGTGCCCTACACCGGCGCGCTCGGCTCCAATGTGAGAGAGTTGCGTCCGGGATATGCCAGGGTCGAACTCAAGGACCGACGCGGTATTCGAAACCACCTGAATTCAATCCACGCAGTCGCACTCGTGAACCTCGGTGAGTTTACGAGCGGCCTGGCCGTGCTCACGGGATTGCCGCCCACGGTGCAAGGTATCGTTACCGGGCTACAGGTGGAGTACGCCAAGAAGGCCCGGGGAAAGCTGGTAGCCGAGTGCGGGGCGGATATTCCCGTGGTGCAGGGGGAGATGGATCATGTGGTGCGCGCCGAGATTTTGGACGCCGTGGGGGATATTGTCGCTAAGATAGCGGTCACCTGGCATCTCCGCCCCTACCCTAACAGGGAACAGCGGTGAGCGAGTTTACGCGGACAGCAGGTATCGACATCCCGCTCATCTGCGGCGCCATGTACCCGTGCAGCAATCCGGAACTGGTTGCGGCGGTTTCCGAGGCAGGCGGGATCGGGATCGTCCAGCCGGTATCCCTCACGTTCGTTCACCGCCACGATTTTCGGGAGGGCTTGCGGCTCATCAGGCGACTCGCCGACGGGAAACCCATCGGCATGAACGCCTTGATCGAGACGTCGTCCAAGACATACCACAACCGGATGATCAAATGGGTCGACATCGCTCTGGAAGAGGGTGTCAGGTTCTTCGTCACGTCACTGGGCAAGCCGCGCTGGGTGGTAGAACGGGTGAGCCGGGTGGGAGGCGTCGTGTACCACGACGTCACCGAGCGAAAGTGGGCGCTCAAGGGTCTGGAATCAGGCGTGCACGGGCTGATCGCGGTGAACCGGCGGGCCGGCGGCCATGCCGGACCCAAGTCGGCGGAAGTGTTGATGGAGGAACTGGGCGACCTGGGCGTGCCGTTGATCTGCGCGGGGGGCATCGGAACCCCGGAGGATTTCGTACGCGCCCTGAAACTCGGCTACCAGGGGGTACAGCTGGGGACCCGCTTCATCGCGACCCCCGAATGCCGCTCGAGCGAGGCGTACAAGGCCGCAATCGTCCGAGCCGCGGAAGACGACATCGTCCTGAGTGAGCGGATCACGGGTATTCCCTTAGCGGTGATCCGCACACCCTACATCGACCGAATGGGGCTGGAGGCCGGCCCCATGGCCCGGTGGATGCTCCGCGGCCACAGAACCAAACGCCTCATGCGAATCATCTACGCCCTCAAGTCGGGCTGGCAGATCAAGCGAGCCTCCCTCGACGAGAGCGGCAGGCGGGATTTCTGGCAGGCCGGCAAGAGCGTGGCCGGTATCCACGCGGTGGAGCCGGCCACGGACATCGTGCGGAGGTTTGCGGCGGCGGCTCAAAGAGTTAGTAGGTGACCCCGTGGATGTAGTCCCTTAGCATGCGATTCTCGAACTCCGTCTCCTCGACGTGGGCGTTCACCACGTCGCCAATCGAGACGATGCCCACCAGTTGCTCTTCTTCGATAATGGGCAAGTGCCGAATCCTGTTCTTGGTCATGATGCCCATGACGTAATTAAGCTCATCGTCGGGCACACCGATGATGAGTTGCTTTGTCATGGCGTCTTCGACCAGAGACGCGCAAAGATCCCCTTCCGATTCCGGAGATCCCGCAGGGTGAGCACACTTCTGGCCGCATTCTCTCAGGACATCTCTCTCTGTGATGATCCCACTGATCTCCCCGCCCGCCCCGGTGACGATTAGAGCGCCAATCCCGTGCTGATTCAGCTTGCAGATCGCGTCATAGACGGTCTTGTGCGCCTCGATCGTTACGACGTCGCTTCCCTTGTGCCGGAGGATGTCTGAGACTCGCATGTCGGACCTCCTTCCCGTGGGCCCTGCCGGTAATGCGTTCATTGCCTCGCCCAGGGCCGGCAGTTTGCGCCAGGCCGAGGCCGGTCCCCATTCTAATGATTACGCTTGGGTAGCCGCTCCGCTAGTATGGATGCCAGCTGCCGGCCGGTTTGGAAGGGTGGTATCGACTCAACATGCCTGGAGCACCGCGCGTTAGTGGGGTTGAGGCGTCTGCAAAGTTCCCAGAACGGCTGTTACGACATCCTAAGAGGAGATCCCTATGGCACCACGCTTACCCCGTCTGAACCCGTCTACCCGAGCGGTGCTCCGGTGCAGTTCGTGGCTGTTCTTGGCGACGGTCGTCGGCTTCAACGCGGCGCCTGCGGCGGCTCAGAGCCGCATGCAGGAAGAGAGCGGGGTCACCAGGGTCAACTACCGGCTCGCCGGCCGCTTCGCCCCGTACAAGATACGGCGGCTCATCCACTCCACCTCGGTGTCGCCGCGGTGGATCGAGGACAGCGAGAGGTACTGGTACGAGTGGGAAACCTCCGACGGCAAGGTCTTCAACATCGTCGACCCGGCGGCGGGCACGAAGCGACCGATCTTCGACAACGACCGGATCGCCGCCGAGTTGACCCGCATCACGCTGGACCCCTGGGACGCCCAGCATCTGCCCATCCGGCAGATCCGTTTCATCGACGACAACACGCTGCAGTTCGAGGTGGAATCCTCCCAGGACGAGGAAAAGGAAGAAGTCGAGGAGGAGGAGGAGCAGCAGGAAGAGGAGGAGCAGGAAGAGGAGCAGGAGCGGGGCCGAGACAGGGAGCGTGCCAAGAAGAAGGTCTTCCACTTCGAGTACGACGTGCGCACACAGACCCTCCGTGAGCTGGAAGACTACGAAGCGCCGGACAGTCACCCTGGATGGGCCACTGTGTCACCCGACACCCTCTGGGTGGTTTTCAGCCGTGAGTTCAACCTCTGGGCAATGAGCTACGAGGAGTACGGCAAGATCCTGGATGCCCGCCGAGGCAAGTCCGGCGATGACGCTGAGAAGGCCGAGGAAGAGGTCGATGTCGAAGAAGTCCAACTCACCACCGATGGCGAGGAACACTACAGCTACGGATCTGCCGGGCGCGGCGACGACGACGACGAGACCCGGAAGGAACACAAGAAGCGGCAGCGATCAGGGGTCACCTGGTCGCAGGACTCCCGATATTTCGCCCTCACCCGCCAGGACCGGCGCAAGGTGGGGGAGCTGTGGGTGGTGCATGCAGTGGGCAACAAGAGGCCCAAGCTCGAGACCTACAGGTACGACCTGCCGGGTGAGAAGGACGTCACCCAGACCGAACTCCTTGTGTTCGACTGGGAGAGCCGGGAAATGACCGGCATCGACGACCAGCCATGGAAGGATCAGCGCATGGGGATCTACAGCGACCCAAGCGGCGGCTTTGGAGGGGGTAGGTTTTTCGGTCGTGGAGGTGGCGGAGGCTCGGACGAGCCCCGCATCACCAAGTGGCTGTCTCCCAACGCGAACGAGCTGTACTTCTGGCGGCGGAGCCGCGATCAGCACCGGGTGGACATCCTCGTCGCGAACCCCGCCACTGGGGAGGTGCGCGTCGTGATCGAGGAGCGGCTCAATACCTACGTGGAACACCAAGCACCGCGGCGCCTGGACAACGGCGACCTGCTCTGGTGGTCGGAGCGGGACGGGTGGGCCCACCTCTACCGATACGGCCCCGACGGTTCCATGAAGGTGCGGCTGACGGTAGGGCCGTGGCACGTTGATGCGATAATGGGTGTGGATGAGGACCGGGGCCACGTGTTCTTCAGGGCCAACGGCCGGGAAGAGGGAGAAGATCCCTATTACCAGCACCTCTACCGGGTGAACCTGAACGGTACCGGCCTCACGCTTCTGAACCCGGGCAACTTCGATCACCGGGCGGTCATGGACGAGTCAAGCCGGTACTTCGTGGACAACTACTCCAAGGTCAACACAGTGCCGGCATCCGCCATGTTCGACGCCAGCGGCCGCAAGATCATGGATCTCGAGGTCGCCGATTTCTCCCAGCTCACCGCGGCCGGCTACCAGTTCCCGGAGCCGTACCAGGTGAAGTCGGCGGACGGCGTCACCGACATCTATGGGGTGATGTACAAGCCGTACAATTTCGATCCCGCCAAGAGCTATCCGATTGTCGCGTACGTCTATCCGGGTCCCCAGACAGAGTCCGTGTCGAAGTTCTTCTCGACGAACGCGAGTGAGCAGGCGCTGGCCCAGTTCGGCATGATCGTCATTACGGTGGGTAACCGGGGCGGTCACCCCGACCGGTCCAAGTGGTACCATAACTACGGGTACGGGAACCTGCGGGATTACGGCCTGGCCGACAAGAAGGCGGCCATCGAGCAGCTCGCCGACCGGCATGACTTCATCGATATCGACCGTGTGGGCATCTACGGCCATTCGGGTGGCGGGTTCATGTCGACCGCGGCGATGCTCGTGTACCCCGACTTCTTCAAGGTCGCCGTATCGTCGTCAGGGAACCACAACAACGATGTGTACAACCTGAACTGGTCGGAGAAGCACGACGGAGTGAAGGAGGTTGTGGATGATGAGGGCGAGGTCTCCTTCGAGTACGACATTCAGAAGAACTCGGACCTGGCGGCCAACCTGAAGGGCCACCTGTTGCTCACCACCGGGGACGTGGACAACAACGTCCACCACGCGGGCACATTCCGGATGGCCGAAGCGCTTATCCGTGCCAACAAGCGGTTTGACATGTTCATCTTCCCCGGCCAGCGTCACGGGTACGGCAACATGCGCAACTACTGGTTCTGGAAGCGGGCGGAATATTTTGTGAAACACCTTCTCGGCGACGAGCGCAAAAACGTGAACATCGTCGAGCTGGACTTGGAGCGGGAGCAGGCGGGCGACGGGCGGGCGTCGGGCGGGCGTCGGGCGGGCGTCGGGCGGTAGGGCGGTAGGGCGGTAACCCCGCCCCCGCCCCCGGGCACACCCTCGAGCGCTTCTTCACTCTGCCGCGCCACCCGAGTAATCTGCATAGATCGAACCGGCGACACTTCGAGAGGGAGACAAGGCGATGGGGTACCGCAAGTTCACGGATCGTGATGGGCGTTCCTGGGAGATACGGGACAACTCCCGCTCCGAATGGATGTTCGCGCCGCTGCCGGGCAATCCGGAAGGACGAACCGCGGTTTCCCCACCGGGTTATGACAACGATCCATTCGAGCTGAGCGACGAAGAGTTGCAGAGGCTGTTGGACGCAACCGGTGGACCTACCCGGCGGCGCCCAAAGAAATCCCCGTTTCTCGATTGATTGCAACCTCATGACCGGAGAACGACAGGAGATCGCCACGCTGGGTGGCGGCTGCTTTTGGTGTCTCGACGCCGTGCTGCGTGATCTCCGCGGTGTGCAACAAGTGGTTTCGGGCTACACGGGCGGTCAGGTGGCCGATCCGTCCTACGCACTCGTGTGCACGGGGACGACGGGCCATGCCGAGGTGGTCCAGGTTACATTCGAGCCTGACGTAATCTCCTTCAGCGAGTTGCTCGAGGTCTTCTTCACTATCCACGACCCGACGACCCTCAACCGCCAAGGTGGCGACGTCGGTACGCAATACCGCTCGGCTATCTTTTATCACTCGCCGGAGCAGAGAGCAACGGCAGAAGAGGTGCTGGCGCAGGTTCAGCGGATCTGGAGCGATCCCATCGTCACTGAGGTGAGCGCGTTCGACACCTTCTATCCGGCCGAGCACAGTCACCAGGACTACTACGCCAACAACCAGAGCCAACCGTACTGCCAGATCGTCATCGCGCCAAAGGTAGCCAAAGCGCGAAAGGAGTTCTGGGAGAAGTTGCAGCGATAGAGTCCCATAAGTTCTTATTTCACTTTGTGTTAGCTATGAGTCGCCGGGTTGTCACGAGGCCGAGATCCAGTCCCGGAAGCCGAGACCGGCGCGGCTCCATGGATTCGGCGTTGCCGCAGTCGCGAGAATCCTTATGATAGAGCGGTTCAGGGGTGGTGGTTTCTCCCAAGTCCCATCGTCGAAATCAAGTGAGTGAACATGCGAAAACTACGGCAGATCATTGATCGCTTCGTAGTGTACGGCGGAGTGGTCGTCGTCCTGAGCGCGATCGTGGTGCAGGACACCACGCGGGCCCAGGTGGTGCTGGTGCTGCTGGGCCTTCTCCTGGTTCAATTAGGAATTTGGAGAATCGCGAGTCGCGTACTTCCGAGTACGAGAACCAACCAGCGGCTTCGCGATGAGGTAGATCAATTTCTCGCATCGATCAGGGAACTGTATAGGCTGGCCAACGACAACCAGCGCGCCAATTTCGATACACTGGCCGAGGGTATGCGGGGTCAAACTGACGGTATAATCGAGGCGGCGAGAACAGATCTCAAGTCCTAGCTGACTGATGATCGACCTAAGCGCTTGGCGTCTCTCAAGATCTGCCGCGCCGCATTGTAACCCGAAACGCCGTTGACGCCACCGCCGGGGTGCGTGCCCGCGCCACACAAGTACAAGTTCTCGATGGGCGTGCGGTAACGAGCACACTCCGGCACCGGCCGCATGAAGAAGAGCTGATCCATGGTCAACTCGCCATGGTAGATATTTCCTTCGGTCAGGCCGTAGGTATCCTCCAAATCGAGGGGCGTCAATACGTGACGGTGTAATACGGCCGACTTGATATTCGGCGCGTACTCGGCGAATGTGTCGACGACCGCCTCGCCCAACGCCTGCCGCCTCCCGTCGTCCCACGTTCCTTCCTTCAAGTGGTACGGTGCGTACTGCACCAGTATCGACATGACGTGCTTGCCAGGTGGCGCCAGGCTCGAATCGGTGACGGTCGGAATGACGGCTTCCAGATACGGCTTTCGCGAGACACCGCCGTACTTGGCGTCGTCGTAGGCGCGCTCCAGGTAGATCAAGCTGGGACTGATCGAAATCACGCCGTTCGAGTGAGGGCCGTTGCCTGGGAGACAGGTGAAGTCGGGTAGCTCGCTCAGCGCTAGATGCACCTTGGCGCACGCACCCTTGAACTTGATGTTGCGGATCTTCCTGCAGAATTCCGGATCGAGTTCCGTTGGGTGAACGAGCCGGGAAAAGGTTCGCTTGGGGTCGATGTTGGAAACGATCCACTTGGCTCGTATCTCTTCGCCGCACTCGAGCACCACACCCGTTGCCCGGCCGCTCTCGACGATGATCCGCTCAACCGGGGCGTTCGTCTTGATTGTCGTGCCGCGCTCAGTCGCAGCCGCGGCCAGCGCAGCCGTCAGGCTCCCGATCCCCCCGCGCACGCGCATGGTCGGCCTGAGAATGCCGCCGTTCACCCCCACGTGGTGGTGCAAGAAGGTGTACGCGGTGCCGGCGGCCATCGGTCCTTGAAACATGCCGGTAATGGCGGCAGCGCCGAGTGTACCCTTCAGCACGTCGCTCTCGAACCAGTCGTCCAGCAACTCCTTCACCGACATGGGCAGGATGCGCATCACTTCAGTCATGTCCCTCTTGCCCAGGCGTCGCAGCCTGCCGCCCAGGCGAAGCATCGTCCAGAGATCTCTCACGCCACCGGCGACGACATTGGGCGGCGGGGACGCGTACGCAGCTCCCAGCAGGCTGGTAGCCTTCGCCACGAGCTGCGTGAAGGGAACCCACTGGTTGGCGTCTGCCTTCGAGAACTGGCGGATCGACTCGACGCAGCGTTGGGGGTCGCGCCACAGCAGGAGATGACGCCCGTCGAGGAGTGGAGTGAACACGGTCGGATCTGTCTCGATGACCTCCAACCCGTGACGGGCCAAATCCAATTCTCTAACCACGGCGGGGTGCAGCGCGCCGATCCGGTGAGCTCCCGTGTCGAACTTGAATCCTGAGAAAATCTCTTCGGTGACTGCGGCACCGCCGACCACGTTCCGCCGCTCGAGAACGAGGACCTGGAGTCCCGCCTTCGCCAGGTACGCCGCGGTGACCAACCCGTTGTGACCGGCGCCGATGACGATTGCGTCGTATGAGTTTGTCATCGCTTCCAGTCCTGCAAGACGGTGAGGGCGGCCAGACGGCCGGACGCGCCGGATATGCCTCCGCCGGGGTGAGTTCCGGACCCGCACTGGTAGAAGTTCTCTAGCGGTGTGCGGTAGTCCGCCCAGGAAGGCGCCGGACGCAGGAAGAACAGTTGGTGCAGCGACAGCTCGCCGTGGAAGATGTTCCCCTGGGTGAGGCCGATGTCCCGCTCCATGTCCCACGGGGTCAGTACTTGGCGGTGCAAAATGGCTCCCGGAAGGTTTGGTGCGTATTGCGCCAGCGTGTCGATCACGGCGTCGCCGAACGCCTCCCGCCGAGTCTCGTCCCACCCACCCTTCAGATCGGACGGCGCGTATTGAACGAAAATGGACATGACGTGTTTGCCGGGAGGCGCCATGCCCGGGTCGATCATGGAGGGAATGATGATGTCCATATACGGACGACGGGAGAAGTCTCCGTACTTGGCGTCGTCATACGCCCGCTCCAGGTAATCCACGCTGGGGCTGATCGAGATCGCGCCGCGGAGGTGGGGTCCTTCTCCCGGCAGGCACGTGAAGTTGGGCAGCTCGCTGAGTGAGAGGTTCACCTTACCGGAGGATCCCCGGATCTTGAAGCGTCGGATCGAGTCGACGAAGTCGGTGGGAAGCTGGTCGGCTTCGATCAGCTTGAGGAATGTACGTTTTGGATCCAGCCCCGACACTACGACGCGGGCGGAGATCTCGTCTCCGCTTTCCAGAACGACTCCCGTCGCACGCCCGTTCTTCACGGTCACTCGGGCCACGCCGGCTTCGGTCCGGATTTCCGCTCCAAAGCGGCGGGCGGCTCCGGCAATCGCTTCGGCGATCGCGCCGGTGCCGCCTCGTGCAAAGCCCCACGCCCGGAAGGCGCCGTCGATCTCACCCATGTAGTGGTGCAACAGGACGTAGGCTGTGCCGGGGGAGCGGGGTCCGAGAAACGTGCCGATGATCCCGCTGGCCGACATGGTGGCCTTCAACGGCTCTGTTTCGAACCACTCGTCGAGAAAATCCGACGCGCTCATCGTCATGAGCTTGAAGAGCGCGTGGAACCGCTCCTCCCCAAGGCTGCGGAAATGTCTGCCGAGCTTGAGGAGTCCGCGGAGATCTTTCGGACTCAAGGATGTGGGATCGGGCGGTACCATCGCCATGATCGGCTTGACCGCGAACGCCAAGTGGTACATCAGCTTGCCGTAGTCATCGTACGCCTCAGCGTCCCTGGCGGAGTGGCGGTACAACTCGCGCCGCGTATGATCGTGGTCCGCCCATCGGGCTAGATAATCGCCGTTGGGCAACGGCGTTACCGTGCTGTTTAGCGGGAGGATCTCGAGGCCGTGGCTCGGCAAATCCAGCTCTCGGATGATCTCCGGACGCAACAGGCTCACGACATAAGAGCAAACCGAGTACTTGAAACCCGGATAGATTTCCTCGGTAACCGTGGCACCGCCAACCAAGTGACGCCTCTCCAATACCAGCACACGTTTCCCCGCGCGGGCGAGGTAGGCGGCGTTGACCAGACCGTTGTGACCTCCGCCTATGACAATCGCGTCGTAGTCCGCTCCCCCCTCCTTGCTCATCTCAAGCCCGCTTCCTTTCCGGGTCGAAGAAAGGCGTCTCCGTCACGGTTGCAGCGGCGCGCTTCCGATGGTGCTCCACGGTGACTTCTATCTGCAGCTTCGTTCCCGGCTCCGCGTGGCCGGATTGCAAATGCGCGAGGGCGATGTATTTCTTGAGGATCGGCGACCAGCAACCGCTAGTGGCGTACCCCACTTGTTTCCCGTTTGCGTACACAGGCACGCTGGTTCGCCACGCAACTGTGGGTAGTTGTGGGGGCAAGCCGACTTCACCGTAGAGTTTCTCCAACGATTGCCAATCGATTTCCAGGCCCCGAAATTGCCACTCGGAGCCGCGGCGCTTCTCCTGCTCCAAGGCTTTGGAGCCCACGAAGTTGCCGGCTCCCTTGTTCAATTTTACCGTCCATCCGAGCCCCAGCTCGAAGGGCGACGACTTCCGTGATTCGATGAGCGCCCGGTGGGCGGGGACGTAGTCTACGTCTATCAGGATCAGCCCTGCTTCGATCCTCGCAACATCCAGTGCCAGAATCCCGGCCGGGGTTATCCCATACGGCCCTCCTGCTTCCATCAATGCGTCCCAGAGAGCCTCGGCGCGTTCGGAGTCCACCCAGATCTCGTAGCCGAGATCACCCGTGTAACCCGTGCGGGAGATGGTTACAGGGATTCCCCTCACGTTGGTCGAAGTGACGCGGAAAAACCGCAGGCCGTCCACGCCGGCGTCGCTGACGCCGCTCAGGATTTCTCGAGAGGCCGGCCCCTGGATAGCCAAGGCGGCTGTGGAATCGCTGACATCCTCGATGGTCATCCGGAGACCAGCCGCGTTGTCGTGGAGCCAGCGGAGGTTGGGCTCCGCCGCCGTGAGCCGGAACGTCTCCTCACCGAGGCGCGCCAGGGTGCCGTCGTCTATGACCTTGCCTGTTTCGTCGCACCAGGGCGTGTAGAGAACCTGGCCCAGGGCGCACCGTGACACATCTCTCGTCACGACGCGGTCGAGGAAGCGGACCGCGTCGGGGCCCCGAATCATGTACTTATGGAGCGGTGAGACGTCAATCAGCGCCGCGCTGCTCCGGATGGCGTAGTACTCCCGATCGTGTGTCAGCTCGTAGGAACCGGCCACCACATATCCAGCCCAGCGCCGCCAGTTTTGGGACTGGCAGAGGGCGCCGGTTCTGGAGTGGAACGGTGTGCCTCTCAGCATTGCATCTCTTGTGAGGGAATGCCTAGGATTTACTAGTGAGAAGCCGCATCCCGGCCGTTCACCGGATCACGTGCTTGTAGACCTCGTCGTACCGGCGGGCGATCTCCTTCCAGTCGTACTCGCCACGGATGAGCGCCAGTGCGTTTGTGCCGCGGCGTTTTCGTTCTGTCTCATTCATTAGTACCTGGTGCAGTGTCGTGGCCAGGGAATCCACGTCGTCGACTTCGCAAAACCAGCCGTTCGCACGCGGTCCGGTGTCGACAACGAAATCGAGGGGCCCGCCGCTCCGGGTTGCGATCACTGGAACCCCGGTTGCCATAGCCTCGATGTATACCTGGCCAAACGGTTCATTGTAGGACGGTGCAACCAGAACATCGGCGACGTTAAGTCCTTCGGAAAGAGCATCGTGCGGCAGCCACCCGCAGAAGAACACGTTCGACAAGTCGAGGGAGCGGGCAACCGTGTGAGGATGTTCGCCTTCCCATTCACCGGGCATCCCTCCCCAAACGAGCAGGTTGAACGGGGGATGATTGCTGCTGTCGAACAATTGATTGACTTGCGAGACGGCTCTGAGCAGCAAGGGAACTCGTTTGAAATCGAGAAAGCGACCAACGAATATAACCAGCGGCCTTAAATCGCCTGATTTGTCTCTGAGCTTCTCGATGTCGGACTGGTCGTACTGCACGCTCCCCGGCACACCGCTTTCGTCCCAGCCCTGCGGCTCCTCTACCAGGATCTTGCGCAGAAAACTCCATTTTTCATAGGGGGACCAATCCAGCGGTTGGAACAGCGACGTGTCCACGCCGTTCGGTATCGTTGTGATGTGTTTCCCGTCGATCGCGAGGCGGGCGATTGCCCGCTCACAAACGTCCGGGCTGATAGCGGCAAAGTGGTTCGTTGCGTCGACTGCGTCGCTGAGGATGCCGCGCCCCAAATGGCTCAGCTCGTTGGGGCTGCCAGAGTCCTTACTCGACTCGTCGAGATGCTCCAGCATCTTGATCTCCGTTCCATGCAGCTGCGTCAGTTTGGGCACCGAGGGGAAGAGTTGCGCCGCGGCGACATGCGCGTGAGTGAGATGGTGGAGGTGGATAAGGTCGGGGTGGAAGTGCTCCTTCACGTCCTCGAATACTCCGGTCCAGCACCGCAACAATGCTGCATACTCGGCGTCCGTGAGCTTGTAGAAAACACGGTCGGGTACGCCGGGTTTGTCTTCATAGCTCGGGTGAAAGGGGACTTGCCACTTGTCGGATAGCGGATCTTCACCCTGTTCGAATCCGCGCCATGCGTCGGTATAGTCGACCACGGTCAGGGGAATGTCCTCGAAAAACACGTTAGCGTCGTGTTGCGGATCGCCATCATGCAGGGTGCCCGTGATCAGACGCACTTCGTGGCCTAGCTCGATCAGGGCGCGCGACAGATATCGGGCCACCTGCGCGCTCCCGCCCCTGGGATAGAAGATGTGGCTCATCAGAATTTTCATGACGGCCTGTTTGCTGAGTCTTCAGTATCCATGTCAGTCTAATTGCTCCGTTTCACAAACTCCGCCTCCATCAACACCCAGGTATTTGGATCGAGCACCACGTCACCAGGCTCGCGATCCAGGGCTATGGTGAACGTGTTTTGCTGGTCGTTTACCTGGAGTAGCTCGATCTGCGGCTGAGGCTCGCCGTCAAAATAGATCCCGATCTGCACTGGCATCTGGAAGAAGTTGGTGTCGTTCTGCACTTGGTCTAGCTCGACGTGCAGCACGCCGTCTCCGTAACTCCAACCTCCTTGGTACTCCAGCTTGCCGCCACGATACAGCCATTGCCGGAAGAACTGTGAGAGATCCCTTCCGGATGCCTCCTCCATAGCTCGGCGAAAGTCATCCGTCGTCGCATTGCGGTCTCGGTGATTCCGGTAGTATGCCTGGACGCCCTTCCAAAAGGCATCGTCACCAATGATACCCCGCAACATATGCAACGTCCAGCTTCCTTTTTGATAGGTATTGGATGTCGTGACCTGGCGCATGTCGGTGAGGTTGTCGTGGACGATCCGGTAATCCGGGTTTCTCTCGTAGAAGGCCATCACCCGGTCACGGCTCCTCTCGAGCCCTGCTACGAACTCGTCCCGGCCATAGGCGTGTTCGATGAACAGCAGGGTGAAATAGGTGGCAAACCCCTCACTCAACCAGACGTCGTCCCAGTCGTACTCCGTCACCGCGTTGCCAAACCACTGGTGGGCAATCTCGTGAATGATCACGTTGCGCCACCGAACGCTGCGCTGTCCGGTGACTGAGTTCTCGCCGTAGAAAATTGCCGTTGCCGACTCCATCCCTCCGCCCACGCTCGCCGCCTGCACATTAGCCAGCTTCTCATAGGAGTACGGGCCCACCTTGTCGCCGTAGAACTCCAGTACCTGCCTGGTCGGCACGGCGAAGTCGTAGAATCCGGCATCACGGTCCTGCCGGTACACCCATGTCTGAATGGATCTTCCGTCGTATTCGTCCAGGTACTGCACGGCGAACTCGGCCACTCCCAATACAAAGAGCCAGGACGCGATGGGTACGGATTGTCTCCAATGGGTGAGCCGCATACCGCCGGACAAGTCGGTCTCCTCGACCAGCAGACCGTTGGAGATGACCTGGTAGTTGTCCGGCGCGCTAACGACAAACTCGCACATAGCCTTGTCGTAGGGGTGGTCGATTGTCGGGAGCCAGTGACGGGCCTTGTTGGGCCAGTTGTCGCTGAAGAAGGTGCGATCGCCGTGTTTGTTGGGCCCGATGATCAGTCCGGTGGCCGGCACGCCACGATAAGCGATCGTGACCCGGGTGCGCTGGTTGGCCTGGGACGGCGAGAGCAGAGAAATCCGCAGCTCGTCGTTCTCGTGCTGGTATTGCAGTGGTTTATCGGCTGAGGACACTCCGGTCACCGTCATGCCTTTGCCGTCTGCCGTGGCACTTATGAGGTCGAGGCGCAACTCGGTGATGCCCTCGACGAGAAACCGCAGTTCAACAGAGGCCTCGCCCATTATCTCGTCTGTGTCGTCGCTCAAGGTGATCCTGAAGGTGTAATTCAGGGCGTCGATGTTGGGGTTCTTGGGATAGTTGTCGCGGGGCGGCGACAAGCCGGGGATGCTCGTGGTCAGAGCCAGCACTAGTGCCAAATGCTTCATTCGTCACTCCTTCTCGCTGTTCACCGTCTACTGTAAGGGGCTAGGAATCCCGATCGCAAACCTGAATTTACTCGTGTCATAGGACGACAGCTGCCACGCGAATCCCGCCGCGAAGTTGAGCGGTGCCCACATGGGGGTGAGGTTGCCGATGGTAAACCCCAGTTCCGTATACGCGGTCGGGGCTGTGAGCACGAAGTCGTCGCTCAATTTCCTTGTGTGGTTGACGAAATCGGTCCAGAACGCTCCGCCGTGGACGCTCAGTGTGACCGGCAGATTGCGAATCAGGGGGATACGGCTCAGGCGGAAGAGCTGCCGGTCGAAGTCGTGATGGACAAAGAACATGGCTGCACGATTTCCTGAGAAATTGCGCTCGTTCATTGTGTTGAAGCCGCCGTCCTGTAGGAAGACGCCGTTGCCAAAATCGACGGTGAAGTACCGGTGCGCCGGGAGGGTCCCAGTTGAAATGGCGGCCACCGCGTCGATCGTCGTAAGCCCGATATTGAAAGTGCGCTGACGACGACGCAGTCGCACGAAATACCGCCGGAAGTCAAAGTCGCTGTTGATGAGCGACGGCTTGGTTACCTCAGCACCAAGCGTGATCCTGGTGTACGTGAGCGTGTTGAGGTAAAAATCGCGTCCCTTTCGTTTGAGTAGAGGGCGTGAGTCATACTGTAAACTTGCCGACAGGGAGCGGAGCCGGCCGTCGTCGAACGGCTGATTCCCCCGCACCAATCTGCCGCTGTTGAACACCGAGTAGTCGGTTACCACGGGGACCGACCTGTGGTAAGAGTCGTTGTACTGCAGGCGGAATTGTGTGAAGTCCACGACTTTCGTGCTCAGCGAGAGGGTGAATCCTCGCTCATGATAATAATTCAGGGGATCCAGCTTCGTGAATAGCGCAAGGTAGGTCGGGTTGTAACCGCTCGACACAATCGTCGGCCGCGCAACAACCTGGTCGGAGTAGGTCGCTCCGATCCACAAACGGCGGCGCTCCGATAGACGATATTGTGCGCCCAGACGGACCTGCCACTCTTCGCTCCCAAAGGCATACCCTGCCTTGGCGCGGAGTATGAAATCTGGCGACAGGTCGCGCCAAGTCCACCCAGCACCGAGGTATGCGCCCTCGACACGGTTGAAATGGAAGAAATCGGCATTGTTCGATAGGAGCAAAGTGGTCGCCGTGCCAGTGAGAAGGATGGCTCCCAACGACGGCGGAAGGCTTTCCAGCGAGTCGATGCGTGTGTAGGCACCACTCTCCGTCGCGCTGAGCGGCGTCGCTCTCCGCTCGGCCCACTCGGTGCTGTCCACGTCGTCGGCGCGCTTGTCTACCACGACCAGGTATTCCCCGAAGCCGACTGGCGGGCTGCCTTCGTCGAAGCGAAAATTGCGGAGCGACGCCGAGTGCACAAACGATAGATGTTCGGGAAATCCGGGGATCGGTATGCCGAAGTGCACTTCGGCGGAGAAACGGATCTCGCTGGGCATCCAGTGGTCATCACCCACGTCGTGCATCAGCTGGCGATAACGCAAGTTCTCGATGAAAGGGAAACGAATGACGTCATTGGCGCCGACCTCGATGGCGAGAACGTCGAACGTTGAATCGGCGATGTCGACCATGCCAACGAACAACGGTGCAACATCGGACTTTGGCTCGATGGCCAGCCGGAACACTCTACGGCCGCGAACCTCCAGCGTATCCAGAATGTGATATCGATAGTGCTGTAGCGCGTCATCGGCGGTTGGCGATACAACCGAGTACTTCTCCAAGTCGATCCGATTTTTGTTGAAGTTTACGATCTGGCCTACAGACACCAAGTTTCTCTCGGCATCGAGATTGCTCGACTGGCGGCGAGCCGTGATGGTCTCCTGGTACTTGTCAGGTTGCTCCCAATATGCCATCGTCTGCGACTCGGTGATCAGCACGATGGACTCCGTTGAATCTTCGTCCTTGTTCAGATCGCGAAGGATGAACTTGACGTAGGCGTCGTAGCGGTAGTCATGAATGCGGGAGAGCAAGTCGTTCTTCCGTGCGATCGCCTGCCGAATGATCCGGGTCGCCGGGTCGTCCCCTCTTGCCGTTACCCTAATCGTCGCCAGCTCGACAGGCAGTGGGGTGAGGAAGACGTCCGGCACGATCGTGTCGTCGGCCACGGTCATGATCACCGACTGCCGCCGGAAGCCGATCTTGCGAAACTCCAGCTCAACTTCCCCGACGTTCACCACCACCCGAAAACGTCCTGCCCGGTTGGTGAGGGTTGAGATGCCGGTGCCGGCAACGCTGATGACGGCGAAAGGGATCGGTTTCCCAGAAACCGTATCGTACACCGTGCCCTCCACCGCCGGGCCGGTGGCGCGCTGTTGGGCTGCTACTGCTGGGGCGGCCATCAGAGCGGCGAGCAATGCGATGCTCGACGAACGGATGGCACTCACAGCGGGCTCTGTCGCATGTCCTTGGCCGATCGATACTGTGCAAGGTAATGCATGAGTGTAATATGCCTGGAGGAGCAAAAGTTTCCTCCCTCTCCCCTCTCCCCTCTCCCCGGGGGGAGGGGGAAGAGGGAGAGGGGGGAGGGGAAGGGAGGCACCGATGAGCAGGGATTTCAGCAGGACCGGGGGCGCGGGCCTCGCCGGCACAGGCAAGGTGCCGCTGGCAGTAGTGCTCGTGTGCTTGATTGTGGGGTGGACGGCGTTCCCCCTTCAGGAGCAGGATCGGGAGGTGCCGGGTCTGGAGGCTATCTTCGAGGACGGTCCTATTCTCCAGGATCGCAACGGCGACGGGCACATAGACTTCGTCGACGCCCACCTGATACTCGGCGAGCCGCCGAGCGACGCCGACGTAGCGGCCGCGGCCAACGTGGCCGCCCGCTTGGGGTTCGAGACGTCGGCCATGAACCTTCCCCTCACGAAAGCCGGCGACGGCGTACCGATCGTGATGGGGCTCGCAGGACTCCGGAGGATGCAAATCCCCCGAGGACGCATCGGGGTGGACCTGGAGCCGGGCATCGGCGTCGTTGTGTGGCTGGACACCGATCCCAACCCGACACTTGCGGTCGTGGGGGGCGACGACGCGGGCACTCTTGCTGCGGCTACAACACTTGGGGCCCGTGCACCCCACATTTGGGACCCCGAAGGACCCACGTACGGCGACGTGATAGAGAGCGCCCGGGGCATCCTCGCGGCTGAGGAGATCAACGACGTAGGTGCACGCTTGCTACGGTTCATCGTGAGCGATGCTCAACCCGGGTTACGGCGCCTGGATCTCGAAGTTCGGGTAGCGCCGGGTTCGTTGCGACAAGCTGCGGCTGCGTTGCGGCAGGCGGTGCAGCAACCAGATGCTGAGCCGGTGCCAGAAGACACGACCGCCATCGAAGAAGAGGGGGCAACTCCGCCAACGTTACGGTTCGACGGCTTGCGGTTGCTCAGGATTTACCTTTCCGCGCCGGGCGTGGATACCATCATTATCCATGTGACGGGTTCAGGGGCGATCCCCAAGGAAGGGTCGGGACGCCGGCCGGGAGGTGGGGGCAACAAGTCTGACCTCGATCTCTCGAACCTGTACTCCAACGCCGGTTTCTTTGGCGATTCGGACGACAACCTCATTCCCGATCGGGTGGATGTGGTGTTGAGTGCGGCTGGGGACGTCACCGGTGCCACCGCTGACTTGGCGGCGCGCATCGCCCTGGAGGCCACGGGTGTGGCGATCCCCATAGCCTTGCCTCCGGACGCGGTCGGCGATCCGGAACAGCAACCCACTCTGGTGCTGATTGGCGCCAGCCATCCGCTGGTTGAGCGGCTCGTGGAGGAGGGGAAACTATCCATCCCCGAGATGGCGCCGGGCCAAGGAATGATTCGCGTCGTCGATGAGGCGTTCGGTGAAAAGGGGGCCGTCGTCATCGTCGGAGCGGATGACGCCGGGTTGGAGCGAGCCGTGCGTCAGGTCGCGGAGCGATTTCCCAATGTGTGGGAGCGTGGCAAGTACCGTACGACCATCGCAGATGTGAAGCACGACGTGTGGATGACCTTGTCGAGCCGTTCTCCAGTAGGGCAGGCGGCCACTGCCCTCTACAAGCTCGACCAGATTGTCGAGAAGCTGGACGGAAAAGACCTCGAAAGTGTGAAGGTCAGCATCTACTTGGAGAAGGCGGACTCTGGTATGGCCGACTATGTCCGCCGGCATGTCGCAAGCCGAATCAACTCAGACCGTCTCGCAGTGACCGTGGGCAACCTCGACGTACAAGACGCCGAGTTGCTCATCGATGAAGAGTTCGAGGTGGCGTCCGAGGTGGATGAGTTCTGGCAGTTGTTGCGTGCGGAAGTCTTGCCCCGAGTTCGCCGCGGAGAAGGTGTTGTGGTGCAGGCACTGCTGAGCGAGCCGCCTGACTTACGCTCGCGGATCGAGGAGGAAGCGAAGGAGGAGCTTGTTGCCGCGGGTGCCGATCTGAACGCAACCAAGGTAACGGTGCTGTCTGCATACAAGCAGGGGTACAGCTGGCTATACGATGTGGTACGTCCCGCGCTCGAGGGTGAGCGCGTTGACAGCATCGAGATCCGTTTCGCCGAGATCGGGCCGCCCGAAGACTGGCCGCAACAGGCGATGTACACGCCCACTCGTTGGTTGCTGGAGATCTTCCCAATCGATGAGGTGCTGGCGCCGGAGCTGGGAATCGATGTCGGGCAGATCCGGTTCCGGAAGATGCCTATCGGTGCTCCGGCATACGAAGTGATCGCTACGGGTGGCGGCAGGGAGATCTATCACGCGACCTTCGAGCCGAAGTGGGTGCTACGACCGTACTTCGATCGCTTTCCCGATTATGAGATGGCGCGCGTGACGACTGGATGGCTCACTGTTCACGTTGGCGGTGAGCGGATTCTGGATGAACGTATCGTCACGGATCTGGAGCGCTTCTGGGATCATTTCCAGTCGCACACGCTGATGGAGATCTACGACTACGTCATGCGCATCGGTGAAGGAAAGCCGAGGGCTTCCGACGCGCCGCATTTCGGTGAGCTGCGGGTCGACGTGTCACTCAGCGAACCGAATTACAGGATCGGCGTGGACCAGGAGCAGGTGGCATCGATGGAGGCGCTACACGAGGAGATCTACTTTTCTACGCTGCATTTCTTCGACGTACTCGGCAGGATGGCCCGGGGGCAGGCGCTGAACTACCCTGGGCGGGTCATTCCGATCGTCCGGCCCAAGAGCGACGGCAAGCCCGGACTCGCGAAGATAACGTTTACCGGGTTCGGGGCGGCCGGACCGATGGTGACGCTTACCTATAAGGAAAGGGGGAAACTCGAAGTCGAGGAACGCCGCAATATCCCACCGGTGACCCTCGACAAGCCGGTTCCGCTGGGAGCTTTGGTCCAGGACGGTCACGATGGAATCCAAGAGCTGGACTTCCGCGTGAAGGTGGACTTCGAGCGGGATCACCGCGACGAGTTCATCCTCCGGACCAGCGCCCGGAACATCGATGCCCGGATCACGTCGGCGGAGCAGGTCACCTCCATTCTCGACAACGTGAGCGCGCTGCGTGAAGCCGGACTGTATCGGGATCACCTGGCATATGCGGACTTCGGCGGAATCGAGCTATCCGCGTATTGGGGACACGAGTTTGATCCCGACTCACAGGTCATGACGAGCATTCCGGGAAACGGTTCACCAGAGTCCTTTGCTGATATCGCCGATCTCTTGCCCGACGATTACCAATGGACCGGTGGAGATATCGTTCAATGGGACACTCCCATTCCGCCGCCGGAGGCAGCGGAGATTCTCGCCAAGATGTCGGTGACGTTCGCCGAGGCAACGGCGTATCAGGTGGGTGAGAGCTACCTCGGCAAGAAGATCTGGGCGATGGACTTGATGGCGCCGTTGGAGGCTTCCTATTGGTCGCAGGCCAAGGCGTCCACATTGAAACCCACCGTCATCTATTCGGCGCGGCAGCACGCCAACGAGGTCTCATCCACCAGCCACGTGCTCAAGCTCGCCGAGCAGTTGCTGACCGACCCCGAGTACGAAGACGCCCTCGACAAGGTCAATGTCGTGATTCATCCTGTCACCAATCCGGACGGGGCACAGTTGGCGTACGATCTCTATCAGATCACGCCCGACCACATGCTCCACGCGGGGTATCTCGGCTCGCTCGGTGTCGACGTGTCTTCGGGGCAGGGGGACGACGATCCGATCTACCCCGAGGCCAAGGTGCGGCCGAAGCTTTGGAACAGCTGGCTACCGGACATCTTCCTCAATCCTCACGGATATCCGTCCCACGAGTGGGTGCAGATTTTTTCCGAGTACGCCGGCTGGGTGCGCAATCGGGCGACCCAGTCCCGTGGTTGGTGGGGAATGCGCGGCTGGTTCATGCCCAGCTTCGGCTACGTGGACAGTCCGGATTTCCCCGATCACAAGGCGGCGGCGTTCGAGATTCGCGATCGTATCACCGAGAAGATCAACGCAGTGCCGGAAATCCGCGCCCTCAACGAGCGGGCGTACGATCGATACCGACGGTATGCCTTCGCATGGGACACCGAGAACTTCAAGATGGACTTCACCGACGACGTGTTGATCTACACGTCCATCAAGGGCTCGAGCGGTCGAGGTGGCGGGACGATGAGCAATCCACGGGTGACGATATGGTCGGGCACTACGGAGGCTCCTGATGAAACGGCATACGGCGATTGGCTGAAGCTGGTTGCTACGGCTGGATTGCAGTGGGACAAGGCGTTGCTTGAGTACCTGCTGGAAGGGAATCACCAGATCGAACGCACGGAGAAAGAGTTTGCCGGCGGAGTGAGCTTCAAGATCCATCGGCCGAGGCCGGCCAAGAGGGAAGAGGAAGAGAAAGAGAAGAACTGACCACACTCAACCGAGGCAGCAGGGGTGACGTATTGATGGTAATGACGCTGCCTCTATTGGGGTGCCACAGCCGGGGCGGGGGCGTATATTCTGTCGCCGGAGCTATTCATCGATGAGGAGGTATGGAATGAGAGCGATAGTTCGCCGCGGAGTCTTGAAGGCCATATTGGCTGTCGCGCTCGGGCTGCCAGCCGGCCTTTACGCCCAGCAGAGTGGTGGGGGCGGGGGCATGGAAGAGACGACCCGCCGCCGCTCGGACGAAGGTGGGGGACCGTACGATCGGTTGGTCATTCGCGGAGTGACCATCATCGACGGCACAGGGGCGCCCCCTCGAGGTCCGGTGAATATCGTCATAGAGGGAGACCGAATCGTCCGGGTCGGTGGTGGATTCGGACGGCCCGATCAGCTAGCCGAGACGCAAGGCAACACACGGGAGATCGACGGGACCGGCATGTACGTGATGCCCGGGTTCGTCGACATGCACGCCCACACCGGTGGCGCCGGCAAGGCCCCGCAGGCGGAGTATGTGTACAAACTCTGGATGGCCCACGGAGTGACGACCTCCCGCGGCGTGTCCCACGGCGGGTTCGAGTGGTCCCTTCGGGAGAAGGCGTTGAGCGCGCGGAACGAGATCGTGGCGCCTCGGATGTTCAGCTACGTTCGGCCGGGGAGTGGTGAGGGCTGGGAGGGGGGGGCCATAACGAATGGGGAAACGGCGCGTGAATGGGTTCGCTGGGCGGCGAAGCAGGAGATCGACGGCCAGAAGATCGATGGCCTGAAGCTCGGTTCGTACGACCCGGAGATCATGGAAGCCCTGATCGATGAGGCTCACAAGCACGGTCTGGGCACTGTGGCCCACCTGGGCCAGATGGGCGTCGGCCGCATGCGTGCCATCGACGCCGCCCGCCTAGGTCTCGACATGATGACCCACTACTACGGGCTCTTCGAATCGATGCTGAACAAATACAGCATCCAGGACTGGCCTCTCGACTACAACTACAACAACGAGCAGGATCGCTTCAGTAACGTCGCGCATCTGTGGAACCAGATCTACGAGCCCGGCAGCGATGAGTGGAATGCACTGCTGGACGAGTTCCTTGAACTTGGTTTCGGCCTCGATCCCACCATGACGATCTACGAGGCGAGCCGTGACGTGATGCGGGCTCGCGAGGCCGAATGGCACAACGAGTACACGCTGCCCAGCATGATGGACTTCTACGAGCCCAGCCGGGATGCGCATGGCTCGTATTGGTATTACTGGGGCACGGAGGAGGAAGTTGCCTGGAGGAACTTCTACATTCGGTGGATGCGGTTCCTCAACGACTACAAGAACCGCGGCGGTATCGTGACCACGGGCTCTGATTCGGGATTCATCTACAAGCTCTTTGGCTTTGCATACATCCGCGAGTTCGAGCTGCTGCGGGAAGCCGGTTTCCATCCGGTGGAAGTGATCCGCTCGGCTACGTTGTACGGTGCGATGCAACTCCACAAGCCGAAGGGCGTACCGATCGACTTCGGCATCATCAGGCCCGGGCTCAAGGCCGACCTCGTGATGCTGGACCAGAACCCGCTCGAGAACCTCAAGGTTCTCTATGGCACGGGTACGGTGAAGCTGAACATGGAGACGAACGAGCCCGAGCGCGTCGGCGGCATCAAGTACACGATCAAGGACGGCATCGTGTACGATGCCCAGCAGCTTCTGGCAGACGTTCGGGAGATGGTGCGAAAGGCCAAGGCGGAGCGGGGCATCTCGGACGACGGAAGCAAATAGACTGTGGCCGGCCGGTTACTAGTTAGCCGGCCGGTTCTCGTAAAAAACCAACCCGCCCCCAATTCCACCCGAGAAAAGGTCCAGGTCCCCGTCGCCATCGATGTCCACAAACACCGGCGCGGCCATGACCGGAACGTCGATGGCGAATGTGGTATCCGCTACGAACACTGCCACCTGCGGCGTGCCGATGTTGCGATAGAAGCTTAGGCCATTCGCTTCGGATCCTATGATCAGATCCTGGTCGCCATCCCCGTCGAGATCGGCGAACGTTGGGAAGCTGCGCCGCCCGATGTCGATGTCACTGAATTTGTCGGTGACGAACTCAAAATGCGGATCTGTTGGTGTGCCGGTGTTGCGATAGAAGTTGATGGTTCCCGAAGCCTCGCCGATGAACAAGTCGAAGTCGCCGTCCGCATCGATGTCCACCAGCGCCGGCGTGGTGTTGCTCCCGCGCGTGATCGTAACATAGGCTGAGTCGACGCGAACAAAACGCGGCTCGAGAGCCGTTCCATCGTTACGATGAAACGCGATGTTCGCCCTCCACGAGCCGAGTAGCATGTCGAGGTCGCCGTCCGCGTCCAGATCAGCCAGGGCAGGAGCCTGGTGATAGCTGTCGTCGAGAGCCATGGGCCCTGCCAGCCGAAACACCGGGCGGCGCGGTGTGCCCGTGTTCTCGAAGCGGTATACGCGGGACACCTGCAACTGTTCGGGGTCGATCTTGTTGGCCAGCAGGAGGTCTAGATCCCCGTCACCGTCCAAGTCGGCGAACGCCGGAATGCTCTCGCTTCCCACATCGATATTGGAGAGAAACCGCCGTGTGCGAAGCGTGAATCCACCGCCGCTCTCTCTCTTGTAGAACAACAGGTTGTCTATCGTGGTGCGATTGGGATTGAACGCGCCGCCCAACACACCGACGAACAGGTCCATGTAGCCGTCGCCGTCCACGTCTCCGAAAGCCGGGGCGTTGTAGCCGCTGGTCTCTAGTGGGTTATCGACGGGAAACGAGACGGGCTCGCCACTGAGCACCGGGGAGCTGCAGGATCCGACGTTTTCAATGAATAGCAAACCGGGCTCAAAGAAGTCGCCCCAGAAGAAGTCCTGATCACCGTCGTCATCGATGTCCACGAACGCCATGGTGTTGGCTCCGTGCAGGCTCCCTAGCTGTGCGACAATTTCGATGTCCTCGAAGCGATCGGTGATCTTCTGGAACAGTGGGACGCCGCTGGAATCTCTCGCTATCTCCTCGTACCGCATCACGGTACCGATTAGAAGGCCGATGAACAGGTCCAATCGCCCGTCGCAGTCGATGTCGGTTATCTGTGGAATGTTCTGCCGGTCAGAAAAAATGGGGGTGCCGTTGACGTCCTTGAGCGTGTCCACCACCAGCGTGAAGGAGGCATGCTCCGGCGATCCGTCGTTGCGGTAGTACTGGAGGTAATTGAAGGGTTGCTCGGCGAGAAGGTCGAAGTCCCCGTCGGCGTCCATGTCGACGAAACGGTACCACTCTCCCACGTGGAGCCCTTCGTAGGCATCGGTGCGCCATATCAGATCGGGCTGCTGGGGCGTGCCTGCCTGCTCGAAGAACATGATGCGGCCGGATGCCTCCTGGACGAACAGATCCAGATCGCCGTCGTTGTCGATGTCGATCCATTGGGGCCGGGGAACGTTCAAGCCGCCGAGGAACGGGTGGTCGTACGGCGTACCGGTGTCGTCGACCACCTCGAACGCGTCGACATTGCGCACGAACAGGGGGGAAAAGCCCGTAGAGGCGGCAGCCCGCGGCGGGCTACCTCCGGCCCCCCCGGTGAAGGAACCGCATCCCACCAGGAAGAGTGCCGTAGCGCCCGGCAACCATCTCATCCGATTGCGTTGCAGCGGAGGGAAGCGCAGGGTTCTCAATTGGCAGTGAGGATGGCAACGCCAGCCGGATAATGTCCCACCTCTATTACTTTCTCGATCGCACGGGTAGCGGTGTTGATCACGACGACGGTGCCGACGGGGCTGCCCTCACCGGAATGCTGGC
>JADFIT010000114.1 GCA_022566515.1 Gemmatimonadota bacterium | reverse complement strand
AGTACCAGCGCCCAGTGGGAGAGGCATGATCCGACCGCAGGAGGATCGAGATTCCTTGACACGTGATGAATATCGACCAAGCCCCGCTTGATGGACTGGATCGACGAAACGTTGGGAGGATATGGGACGGGTGGACGGACGGGAAACGTTAACGCTACACGGAGAACTAATGCGCACTTCCATCACACTTGCATCCGCCGCTCTCATTTTCTCGAGCGCAACACTGTCGGCTCAAGACACGGTTCGGTTTACGCCATCCGTCGGTCACCCTACATTCGCCGTCCGTGACCCGGTGATGCACATCAAGCCCGGCACGGTACTGATTTCCAACACCATGTTCGGGCCCTATTACACCGAGGAGGGCGGAGCTTTTCCGGGAGAGGTAGGCCCGTTCTACATCGACGGCGCCACGACCAACGACATGCTCGTGATAGAGGTGATCCGGGTACGTCCCAATCACGACATCGCTGCATCGCAGATCTATTCTGATTTCGGCGGCCTCGCGACAGACAGTCGCGTCCGGCTGCTGAACGACCCCATCCCCGCACGCCGCTACGTGTGGCGTCTGGATCACGAGCGCATGACCGGCCGCACCGAGCTGCCGGACAGTAGGATGGGAAGCATCGAGATCGATCTGCAACCCATGCTCGGGCGGGTGGCCGTTGCTCCCAGGGGAGAGGAAGCTTTCTCCGGCCTGTGGCCCGGTGATTTCGGTGGGAATATGGATGCACCCGAGGTGCGGGAGGGCACCACCGTCTACCTGCCGATCTTCCACGACGGCGCTTACTTCTACTTCGGCGACGGGCACGCACGACAAGGCATGGGCGAGGTCGCAGGCACCGGCCTCGAGACGTCGATGGACGTGATCCTGAAAATCGACGTCATCAAGGGAAAGACCATCGACTGGCCCAGACTCGAGGACGACGAGTACATCATGGTGGCCGGGAGCGCCCGGCCACTGATCGACGCGTTCCGACTGGCGCACGTAGAACTGATAGAGTGGCTGGTGGAAGACTACGGCTTCGGAAAGTGGGACGCCTATGCGCTGCTCGGACAGATCGGCGAAAGCACCGTCGCCAACATCGTCGACCCGATCTACACCGTGGTCGCCAAATTCCCCAAACGCTATCTGCCGCGATAGGCGGATTCCCGATCTCGGTGGTCAGGAGGAGGTGCGACCAAGATGAGCGCGCGCTTCCTCCTCCCTGCCCTGCTCCCAACGATTGCACGTGCTCACCGCCGAGCACGCGGAGATCGCAGAGATTGTTCTGCAAGCCTCATGGACGAGGCGCCGGATGCCCATCGTGAAGCGTACGATACACCTCGATCGCAGCCCCGATGATTTCGTTAGTAACCTCTATTCACCCCGTTCATCTCTGCGCCCTCGGCGGTCTCAGCGGTGAGTAGACCTTAATGTGGGCGCTAGGGCGGCTAGCCACAGGCGGTCACCCCCAAGCATCAGTTCCCCTGACCCTTCCTCCGACCCCGACCCCTACCCGGCTTATCCGGATCTTCCTCACCCAACAGCTCTCCCGTCGCAGCCTCGAACAGCCGGATCAGAACCACAATCCCGGCACGCGTCTCATCCACGTAGCGCACCCGCACTATGCGCCGATTCTCGCCCGGCCGGTACAGAATCCAGGCGCCGGCGGGGGCCGCCGCCACTATCCCGTCACAGCCGCGGGCCCGCGCCTGGCGTCCGGCGGGACGGCCCGGAATCCATATACGGCACTGGCCGATTGGCGGAAGCTGTCCGGGCGGAATGCCGAGGGTGGCCGCAGTACTGCGCTTGGGCTGAGGAGTGGACGGGGCCTGGGTGATAGTGCATCCCGCCAGCCCGACTGCGGCCAGCGCCAATAGGAATCGCAAGAAATGCCTCATTCTCTCTACCTCCCCACGGGTCAATGTCCGGTCCTCCCTGTGAGGACCAGGACCCAATATTGGGAAGCGCTTGCAAAACTTCAGTGACCTACTTCACCGTGCCAGCTCACCCGCTTCCCCCGCTTCCTCTCCCTCTCCTGCCTCTCCCGCCTCCGAGAAAGAGTTCCCGCCCGATGACCCAAAGAATGGTGGAGCCGGCCCGGATGCTTCCCGAGAACGTCCCGCTGATCTTCGACTCGCCCCCCCGACGCCTGCGATACCGGCTGGGGATCTCGGTGATGCGCAACCCCTGGCGGGCGGCCCGGATCTGCATTTCCACCGTCCATCCGAAATCCGGGGCGTCCATCTGCAGGGAGTTGAGCGCGCCCAGGCTCAGTGCCCGGCACGGGGCAAGATCGGTATACTTCACACCCCAGAATCGCGAAACCAGAGAACAGGCGAGACGGTTACCCAACCGCTGGCCCAGAGTCAGTGCTCCCACCTCCCCCGGGACCAATGTTCGGCTGGCAAGCACGAGATCGGCCACGCCGCGCATGACCGGATCAACCAGTTGCTCGAGGAGGAGAGGATCGTCACTTCCGTCGGCATCAAAAAATGCGACCACGTCGTCGTCCGCCGCGTCGCGCAAAGTGGCGAGGCCGGCGAGACATGCCGTTCCGTAACCGAGTCGCGGCTCACTAACCACCACCGCCCCGTGTGCCCGGGCAACTTCCGCCGTCCGATCCACCGAACCGTTGTCCACGACGATGACCGTGGCGGCGTGGCCCGCCAGGCCGTCGAGCACACTGGGCAAGGCTTGCTCCTCGTCTCGAGCGGGAATCACAACGTGCACGCGTGATGTCAGATCAACCATCAAGCTCGTCGCCTAGGTGGGCGATTATCTCCCTTCTCATTCTCGTCGAGTTGGCAGCGCTGACATATCTGTCACGTATCAGCCAACCTTCGACGACAATTCTCTTCGCTAGTTATGCTCCGGCATTTGCTGCGTACGTGGCCTTGCTCACCATCGCCCGGCGGGGAGACACTCCACTATGGCTGTGGTTTGCGACCGCGCTTCTCCTCCGCATCCCGTGGATCATCGCCGGTGCCTCTCTTTCCGACGATGTCTGGAGATACATCCACGATGGAAGAGCACAGCTCGCCGGAATCAGTCCCTTCCTCTACGCCCCGTCGGCGCCCGAGGCCGCCGCTTACGCGGGCCCCGAAGTTGCACTGATCAACAACCCAGACCTCACCACGATTTATCCGCCGTTCGCGCAACTCGCGTTCCGAATCGCAGCCTCCCTCGGAGCCACCCTACTCTCGTGGAAACTCGTCCTCCTCGTGTTCGACCTGGGCATCGGGGCGGCTCTCATCCCGTTGCTCCGCCGCAGGAAGTTGCCACTGGCCTTAGTCGCGGCCTACCTCCTCCACCCACTTCCCATCATCGAATTTGCGGGGAACGGCCATGTGGATGCGATCGCCATCTGCACCCTCATGATCGCCCTAGCGTTCGCCGAGGGCCGAGTCGTCATGAGCGGAGCGGCCCTTGCTGCATCCGTGGCGTCCAAGTACTTGGCCCTACCGCTGGTACCGTTCTTCATACGTAATCTAGCCACCGGCCGCCGACTGGTTTTCCTCGGAGCTGCCGCAGGAGCCGGGATTCTCTTCTACTTGCCCTTCACCGACCCGCTGCCGCTGGGCAGCCTCGGCACGTTCGCCCGGACCTTTGAGTTCAACGGCCCGGTGGCCGGCGTTCTCAGCACCTGGATAACACCCGAAGGCGCCCGCTGGTTCATGGGCGGGAGCCTCCTGCTGCTGCTCGGGTGGCTGTGGTGGCGCAAGGTGGAAGTGGTGGATGTGGCGTTCCTATGGATCGCTGGGGTGCTCTTGCTGTCACCCATCGTTCACCCCTGGTATGTCACCTGGCTGATTCCGTTCCTCGCCTGGCGCCGCGACATGTGGGTGTTGGTGTGGACCGGTACGGTGATAGCGGCCTACGCCGTGCTCCCCGACTGGTGGTCATCGGGCATATGGGATCTTCCCGGCTGGGCGCTGCTATTGGAATACCTTCCGGTGTACATACTGCTCGCAGCCGCGGCCATATCCTACCTCCGGCGGCGTCCAGATCGAGGCCACAAGGTGCGCGTGGGAAGCGGGAGGGACTCTAGCGTCGGGGCTTGACGTCGCCTCAGCTGGCCCTGCGGCGTTTTCTGCCGGATGCCACTCCTCTGATCTGTCGGCGCCCTCTGGCCGTGTCTTCACCACTCGGCCGCTCCACGGAACCGGCTTCGCCCGTTTGGGCCGGGTCGTGCTGCTTGGAATCACCCCCATGCAAGCTGGCCCCATCTGCCTCGTGGCGGACCTTTCCCTGGATCAACGCCCGGATGCCGATATCCCAGCATGTCTCGGGCTGCCCATCTTTATCTTCCGAACATTTGTCGCTCATTCGAACCTTCCCTACCCCATCTGGATTTAGGACGTCTTCATATTCTTTGTTTATTAGAGCAAGTAAGATGCCAAGAGTTCTCGGGCGCGTCACCACTTACGAATCACGGTCGTTGTGGCGAATAGCACTTCTCTTCGACTCTGGTTGTCCCTACAATCGTCCCACCGCATTCGCAGCGACGTGACACCCGTCACACCGGTGAGACCGAGTTGATGTTGAAGGAAGCGGCGTAGTTCCTCTACAGAGGGCATAAAGTGATGAGATCGAGGATCGCACGAGCGTGGGGAGTCGTTCTCCTGACTGCCTGCACCAGCCGGCAAGAACCGATACCGATCCGGTGGATCGACCTTGCCGGCGAGACTCACCGGCAAGTATCAGTCGACAGAGAGGAAGGACGACTACCCCAGACTACGACCATTCGGCTCTTGGCCTACAACATCCGGCACGGAGCGGGCATGGACGATCGAGTCGATCTGAAGCGAGCCGCCCAAGTCATTCGCCGGCTCGACCCCGATCTCGTAGCTCTGCAAGAGATTGACAATCAGACAACCCGTACGGACCGCATCGATCAGGCCCAGAGGCTCGGCGAGCTGACCGGTATGCACGCCGTGTTCGGCGGGTTCATGAACTATCGCGAGGGCCAATACGGCATGGCCCTCCTGTCTCGTTTTCCCATCGAGGAAGCCACCAACCACCGGCTGCCCGACGGACAGGAGCCACGCACCGCCCTCGCCGCCCGGGTCCGCCTCGGCGATGACGGGCCGGAAATCGTGTTCGTCAGTATTCATCTATATAGGAGCGCCGAGGAGCGCTTGGCCCAAGCGCAGAGAATCGTAGAGATTTTCCAGAACGAGACCCGGCCGGTCATCTTGGCCGGAGACTTCAACTCGACACCCGATTCGGACGTCATCGAGCTGCTCGAGCAATATTGGCGGATTCCCGACAAAGGCGAAGACCGCCTCACCTTCCCATCCGGGACCCCACGCCGAGAGATCGACTTCATCATGTTCCGGCCAGCCGACCGGTTCAAAGTCGTGCGATTAGCGGTGATCGACGAACCGTTGGCTTCTGACCACCGACCGGTGTTGCTCGAGGTCGTGTTGAGGTAACGGTGAGTTTCACGACCTTTGACACGGTTGCTTTTCTCGCATACTTCCTCATCGTCGGCGCGGTGGCCGTGTTGGTCTCCCGCCGAGAGCGCGACGCCGCGGATTATTTCCTGGCCGGCCGCAACCTCCCGTGGTAGCTGATCGGGATCAGCCTCATCGCGAGCAACATCTCCACCGAACATTTTGTTGGAATGGCTGGGTCTGCGGTGGATTTCGGTCTGGCCATTGCGTCGTACGAGTGGATGGCCGCCGTAACGCTCATCATCGTCGCTCGATGGTTCCTTCCGAAGTTGTTAGCGGGCCGTATCACCACGATGCCTGAGTATCTCGAAAAGCGCTTCGACAACAGGTCACGCACCTGGCTCGCGGTCTACATGCTCCTGGCCTACGTATTCGTGGCACTGGCAACCGTGCTGTACTCCGGCGGCCTGGCTCTCCAAGCCATATTCGATATCCCGTTGGTGTGGGGCATCACCATCCTCGCGGTGTTTGCCGGCGCGTACACGGCATACGGCGGGCTGAAGGCCGTCGTTTGGTCAGACTTGATCCAAGGGAGCATGCTCATTCTGGGCGGCGCACTAACCACGGTCCTAGCGTTGTGAGCTATCGGCGGCTGGGACGGCCTCATGAGCGAGGCCGGTGACAAGTTCCACATGGTGTTGCCTCTCGATCACCCTGAGCTTCCATGGTTTGCCGTGTTCTTTGGCGGCCTGTGGATTTCAAACCTGTTTTACTGGGGCTGCAATCAGTTCATAACGCAGCGTGCCCTCGGAGCCAAGAACATCGTCCAGGCGCGCTACGGAGTCGTCTTCGCGGCCTACATCAAGCTCTTGATCCCGTTCATTGTCGTCATTCCCGGCATCGTGGCAGGAGTGCTCTATGCGGATGACCTGTCACGGTCCGACATGGCGTATCCGTTGCTGCTCCAACGACTGCTGCCGAGCGGGCTGACTGGCCTCATGTTTGCCGCCTTGCTGGCCGCGATCATGTCCAGCCTGGATTCCATGCTCAACTCGGCGGCGACCATCTTCACCATCGACATCTATCAGCGACGTCTGCGTCCGGACAGTTCGCAGAGGCACCTCATAGCGGTTGGCCGGACGAGCACCGTAGCGTTCTTGCTGATCGCCGCAGCGTGGTCTCCAGTTCTCCTCCGGTTCGAGCGCGTGTTCAGCTATATCCAGGAATTCTGGGGACTGATTACGCCCGGAGTGGCAATAGTGTTCCTGGGCAGCCTATTTTGGCGACGGACAACCTCATCGGCCGCGACGTGGGTGATGGCCGCCACGCTGCCGGCAACCATCGGGGTCAAGCTCCTCATTCCTGAGGCAGCTTTTCTCGATCAAATGTGGGTCGCGGGCTTGGTGCTCGGCGCCCTGCTCGTAGGCCGGTCACTCGCTGCGCCGGGGTCGGCTACCGCCCTGGCGACTGCGTCACAAAATACAGATTCATCTGCGTTGCCTCGCCAGGATCGGCTCTTCGACCTCCTTTGTGCCGTCTTGGTGGCTCTAACCCTTGCGCTCTATTGGATCTTCTTCTAAAACTGGAGGGAGTACCGTGCACAGCGGCCGGTCGAGTCACCGGCCAAACGCCGTGCTAGGACCCGAACGCGGTAGTAGCCCATGGATCCGAAGCGATTGTTTACCGTAGCCGCGTTTCTGCTGTGTACCCTGTGCGCCACCCCAGCCTTGGCTCACCCCGGGTCTGGCATCGTCGTCGACCGCCATGGGCAGGTTTACTTCGTGGTCCCCGGCCAAAGTTGCATCATGAAGATCGACGCAGAAGGCCGCCTGACGACTTTTGTCAGCGATGATCGGCTGCGTCTCCCGCATCATCTCGTCATCGATGAGGAAGGAAATATCTACACGGCCTCTGACAACGATGGAATCGTGTGGCGGATCTCTCCGGACGGCAGCATGACTCGGTTCTTTTCGATCTCCGTGGGAGGGGGACGCCCCCCGATGTTGCTTGGTATGGGTGGCGATCCGTTCACCATCGATCCCGCCGGCAATATCTACAGCACTCTTTCCAACCTCCAGCAGAATCGTTTCCAGCATCGGATCTTCAGGATCGACTCGTCGGGCGAAGCAATCTTGCTCGCGGGCAGCAATCCAGGATACGCCGACGGCAGGGGCAGTGACGCGCAATTCGGGAGCCTCCACTATTCATCGATGGCTCTGGGGCCCGACGGCCTACTCTATGTTACGGACCGGGCCCATGTCCGTACGGTGACGCCGGACGGTTCGGTGTCGACACTGGCGATGGGTGACGCCGAAATATCCTGGGGCTGGGGCATCGTCGTCGATGGGGAGAGCAACGTGTACGTCGCTGATTACCGTGGTCGGCGAGTCTTGAAGATCGATCCGGACGGCCGCGCGACGACCGTGGCGGGGCCCGCAAGAGTCTTTGCGCCGGTTGGCGTTGCGCTGGGTCCAGACGGTAATATCTACATCCTGGATGCAGACATATTCGGAACCCGTGTGTTGAAAGTATCGGCGGGCGGGAACGTAACAACGCTCGCCGCGTTCGGCGGGAGCGCGATACAAATCGCCTTGATATCGGTGCTCACGTTGGGGCTTCCGCTGCTCCTCGTGATCTGGCTGTGGCAGCGCGCCCCAAGAGGCGTCGCTAACACGATTGTGTGGAGCACATTGGTCGGTCTCATCGTTGTGATGCTATGGTTTGCGGGTGGGGCGATGCCCCCAAGCCACCTCCTGCGACACGTCCGCCTGCTGCGACACTTCGTTCTGATCTTGTTCATCGCCACCGCCGTGCGCTCTTTCCTCCGAGCCAGAGAAGCTGGCGGCGAGAAGAACGACGCCGTCACAGCGTCCTGAAGGGTCGACACATTAGGCTCTATTCACCGCTGAGACCGCCGAGGGCGCAGAGATGAACGGTGTGAATGAGCTTAACGAAATCATCGGGGCGGCGATCGAGGTGCATCGTACACTTTACAAAAAGGGCATCCAACGCCTCGTCCATGAGCTTCCAGAACAATCTCTGCGATCTCCGCGTGCTCAGCGGTGAATACGTCACCGCAATTCGGGCCCGGGGAACTAGTCATGGTCGTATCCTCGGGGCTGCTCTCCGCAGCCGGGACAGTTGAGCAAGGAAGTGTTCTCGAGGAACCCTCTTGATCCCTGATGCATAAGCTTCCATTATCTGCGTTGCAGAAGGGCCTAGAGCATTACCCCTAGCCTTGGAGACGACGGTGAGCGACAGAGCTGATCCTCCCATCCCTGCCAGCAACATGGACCGTCGAGAGCTTTTGAAGGTCGGTGCGGCCGGCTTGGGCGCCGCCGTGCTGGGCGTGGCCGCGTCAGCCCGCTCGGGAGCCGCTTCCACCCCACAGTCCAACATAGGTCAGGCGCCCGCCCAGCTCTTTGCGGCGCCGCCGATGGACGTCGTACGAATCGGATTCGTAGGCGTTGGAGGCATGGGGTCAGCTCACTGGCGGAACTTGCTTCGCATCGAGGGAGTGGAACTCAAGGCTGTGTGCGACATCGTCCCCGAGAAGGTCGAGCGAATGCAGGAGCTGGCTGTCGAGGCCGGCAAGCCCAAACCAAAGGGTTACGACCGCGGCGAGTGGGATTTCGTGCGGATGTGCGAGGAGGAGGAACTCGACCTGGTGTACAACGCCACCCCGTGGGAGTGGCACGTGCCCATTTGCGTGGCCGCAATGGAGAACGATAAGCATGCGGCAACAGAAGTGCCGGCTGCATACACCATCGAAGACTGCTGGCGGCTCGTGGAGAATGCCGAAAAGTACCAGAAGCACTGCCTCATGATGGAGAACGTGAACTACGGCCGCTGGGAGTCGATGGTCCTGAACATGGTTCGCCAAGGCGTGTTCGGAGAAATCCTGCACGGCGAGGGTGGCTACCTGCACGATCTCCGTGAGATCAAGTTCAGCTCCGAAGGCGAGGGCCTGTGGCGGCGCAACCATGCGTGGACCCGCAACGGGAACCTCTATCCGACACATGGACTGGGCCCCATCGCCCAGTGCTTGAACATCAACCGCGGGGATCGGTTCGAGTACCTCGTTTCCATGAGCGGACCGTCCCGCGGATTGCAGCAGTATGCGAAAGAACACTTCCCGGAAGGGGCTCCGCAGCGCTACGAGAAATTCGCCCTTGGAGACGTGAACGTCAGCCTCATCAAAACGACCAACGGCAAAACAATCTACGTAGACCACGATACGAACCTTCCCCGGCCATACTCCCGTATCCACCTGATACAGGGCACCAAGGGTCTCTTCAGCGGTTATCCCAACCGATTGTACATCGAGGGCAGGAGTCCGGCGCACAGTTGGGAAGAGGCGCAGGATTACTACGAGGAATTCCAGCACCCCCTCTGGAAAACCATGGAGGAGCGTGCCGCAGGAGCCGGCCACGGCGGCATGGACTTCATGGAGGACTACCGGCTGATACAATGCCTGCGCGAGGGAAAACCGACGGACATGAACGTGTACGACGCCGCCGCACTCAGCGCCGTCTGCGGATTGTCCGAGTGGTCGGTGGCCCATAGGAGCGAGCCGATCGAATTCCCGGATTTCACACGGGGTCGCTGGAAGACCAATCCGCCGCTGGGAATCGTCGAAGCTTGACCAACCGTCAGTGCTCACATTAGTAGTGTTGGCCGCCGGCCTCTCGAGTCGATATGGCGCCTTGAAGCAGCTCGACGCGATGGGGCCAGGTGGCGAAGCTCTGATGGACTACGCCATCTACGACGCGCGCCGCGCGGGCTTCGACAAGGTGGTATTCGTCATCCGGCCCGACCTCGAGACCCACTTTCGAGAGCGCATCGAGCAGCTACGGGAGTGGATTCCGTCAGAGTACGCTTTTCAACGGCTCGACGACATCCCGCCAGGTGCTACCGCTTCCTCTAGCCGGATCAAGCCATGGGGAACCGGTCACGCCGTGCTTTCGGTACGACACCTAATCGACGGCCCGTTCGCCGTCGTCAACGCCGACGATTTCTACGGACAGTCCTCTTACTCCTCTCTCGTCGCACACTTCGAAGCCGGCGCCCCCGCCCCATCCGTCCCTACGTTTGCCTTTGTCGGTTTCGAGTTGGGCAGCACGCTCTCGACCGAGGGAGGCGTATCACGCGGTGTGTGCGAGTGCGCCGACGATCTTTTCCTGGCGAGCATCGCGGAGGTAACGAACCTCCGTCACGACGGGGAGCAGATTACCGGTTCCTACTCGAACGGTACGGTAGGCTATTTCACCGGAGCCGTGATCGTCTCCACGAACATGTGGGGATTCACACCC
>JADFIT010000113.1 GCA_022566515.1 Gemmatimonadota bacterium | reverse complement strand
CCCCAACAGTATGTTGGGCCGCTTTCCGTGATGCCGCATGAGTGGTTCCCTCCGACACTCACGGAAGTGAACCTGAGCCCGCCTAGGACCGCCACCGGGGTCTCGCTGCCGACGTTCGAACCGTCACCGAGGCGGCCGCCGCCGTTGAGTCCCCAGCAGTACGCGGCACCGTCGATCGTAATACCACATGTATGGTGGGTCCCGTTGCTCACCGAGACATATATGTGCAGGCCCGGCACCTCCGCCGGCCGGCCGGCGGTGAGTTCGTCCGCGCCCTCAAGGCCCCAGCAATAGGCGAGTCCGGAGGTGGCGAGACCGCACGTCTGGTCACCTCCGGCGACTACTGACTGAAACGAGATTCCGCCGGCTACCCGGATCGGAACATCGCTTCCTGCCGTGGTGGGCGACCCAATAGATGACCCGTCGCTGGAAGCGGAAACCCCGCCCCAACAGTAGCTGTCATGGTCCGTGGTAACTCCGCAGGTCTCGGTGGTGCCGGTGGTCATCGAGGCAAAAATGAGTGGCGGCGGCTCCATTGGCGGGTCTAACCCTGGGCCCGACGATTCATCTGCGCTGCACGCGGTGAAGGTGATCCACCACATGACGATCGCAGCGAGCGCGGGGCGGAAGCGCATGAGTCTTGACCTAGAGGCACGGTGCGAAGTTCTGATGGGGTGCCTGTGGTCGGGCTGTGCCGCGCCTGGGCGGACGAGGGGAGCTGAAAGACATGCCGTGAGGGGGAGAGACTGAGGCTTCATCACTCTTCACCTCCTACAAACCGCTATGGGCGCAGACAGCATCTCTCGGCGGTCCAGCGGTCTCGTCGTCGGGGTGTGCAGCGTCTGTCAGGCGATGGGCCCCAAAGAGCACCATCTAAGGCAAGAGAATGACGCTGAGTACAAAGGCCCGCAAGAGTCGCAACGATACATCACCTGAGGTGTATCCCGCAACATAGACGAGCGGTCCGTCGCGACCAAGCAAGAGCCATCTGTCAGGGTTGTCTTCCGGTGTGGCACGAACCGTGAGCCACGTGAAAACCGAAGGAGCGAAAGCCGGGCAAACGCGACAGAGACTATGGCGACATCTATATGATCAAGTGCGCATAGACGAGCTACGGGCAGTGCGGGCACCTCTCTTGTCCTTATTGGGGAAGATTAGATGGCGTACTTCAAGATCGTGGCCGATGCGCTGACCTACGGTATTACCGGCGCGAGAAAAGTGGTGATTCCCGGGGGCTGGCACGGCGTGCACTGGGCCGAGCCCGAGCGGTTCGTGGCCGAGATACTTCGGTTCCTGCGTGAGGCAGAGGAGGTGATGCGCTAATCTGCTACGCGATCCGGCAACATTCTGGACGCTAGGTCCCACCCGCGTCGCCGTCCGGCGTGCCCAGGCAGTCACGAGGTCGGTCAACCCCGGTTGGCGGTGACCGTTGTCAAGAGCCCGAAAACGACTAAGATTGGTGTTCGTCGGCACCCATATCGACTATTTGCTGCTTTCCACTGCGTGGCTGCTATGAAGGTGGTACCGTTTTCCAGAGATTTCTCGTTCCGGCGAATCGGCAAGTTTCGTTGGGTTTTCGGCGCCGCTGCTGCGCTCGCTTTTACGGCGTGCGGCAATTCCTTCACCAGTGTGCAGCCGAGTGAACTGATTGTCCGGATCGAGGGCCTCATCACGGTGGCCGGTACCGGCGATCCGATAGAGGGTGTTTTGGTTGAGGTCAGGACGCAAGACGCCAGCGTTCTCGACGTCTCGACTGACAGTCTAGGGTTCTATACACTGAGTTTCCTCTACCGGCTTTTTCCCGGGGGAAGAGTTCTGCCCCTTCACCATTATCTACAGCGTCCCTGGTTTTCAGGGAGCTCTCCTCTCCCCGTCGTGCTCGGTGGAGGTACAAACGATCGACCTTCAACTGGGGAGAGCCTAGATACGGAGACGGTTTGTCGATCAGGCCTAGCGCCAAGGTTGGACAGATCCCGCATTCACTCAGGTGGCTGCGGGATCTGCGTTTAGGTGTCGGGGTGGCTCGTTGAAGTCGCGGGTCTCGATTCTCACTACTCGTTTCTCCGTCTTACTATCAGCGCTCAGAACACTCCCAAGCCTCCCAACAGAATCACCGCGA
This sequence comes from Gemmatimonadota bacterium, assembly GCA_022566515.1. GTDB lineage: Bacteria > Gemmatimonadota > Gemmatimonadetes > Gemmatimonadales > GWC2-71-9 > B3T1B10. Next base: position 8,579 of record JADFIT010000113.1, on the reverse strand, counting down.
CCGCAATCGGGATGATGTACTTGATGAACGGCTTCCACCAGGGAAACACTTTCAGGCGGCCTGCTCCCACGTTTGTCTCATCCCGGAACCGTTCCCAACCCCATGCAAATGCCGTGTAGGCTGCCAATGCCAGTCCACTGGCCACGAGCAAGAAGTTGCCCGAGAGCGTATCCACCAGAACGAAGATGTCTTTGCCGAACGCCTGAATGTGTGACCACGGTCCCTGGGAAAGCACGTTCGGTATGGCCAGCAAGAAAAGCCCCGTGCATACGATTGCCACTCCTTGCTTTCGGGTGATGCGGAATGAGTCCAGCAGAGTCGCCACAAGCACTTCGATTTGCGCCATTGCCGAGGTGAGGCCGGCGAGAATCAATAGGAAAAAGAACGCTCCGCCGAAGAACTGACCCGCGGGCATCCGGTTGAACAGGTTGGTCATCGTCACGAACAGCAGGCCGGGGCCCGAGTCGGGCTCCAGGCCGAACGCGAACAGCGCCGGAAAGATCATGAGGCCTGCGAGAAACGCAACGCACGTGTCGCACGCCACCACGATGGCGGCATTGCCGGGGATGTCGCTCTTGTCTCGGTGGAGATAGCTCCCGAGGCCGAAGGCCGCCGACATGCCGATGCCGATAGAGAAGAACGCTTGGCCCAGTGCGGCAAGCACCGTTTGGCCGGTCAGGGCCGAGAAGTCCGGCTTGAGGTACCAGGTGAGGCCACGGGCTGCCCCTGGGAACGACAGAGAACGTGCCACGAGGACGAGCAGCATCACGAACAGGAGTGGCATCGCTATCTTCGCGACGCGCTCGATGCCCTCCTGAACGCCGCGTGCCACCAGCACACCGATCACGACGAGGACCAACGATACGTAGCCCAAGACCGGTAGTGGTTTGGCAACGAAGGTGTCGAATGTTGCCTGGATCTCGTGGGTTGGAATGCCGCTGAACCGGCCGGTGACGATCTGGATGAAGTATGAGACGACCCAGCCCAAGATCATGGTATAGTAGGAGAGGATCATCACGTTCACGATAGTGCCAAGCCATCCGACGACGTTCCACGGATGGGTCGAGCTGCCGGTGAGCTTTGCCATCCCGGCGATGGGCGTGAGTTGGGTTTTCCTCCCGAGGCTGATCTCGGCGGTGAAGAGTGGGATCCCGATGAGAACGGCGCACGCTATGTAGACGATCAGGAACGCGCCGCCGCCGTTCTCGCCCACCATGTACGGGAACCGCCAGATGTTGCCGAGGCCGACGGCGAACCCCACCGTGGCCATGATGAATCCGAAACGGCTTCCCCAAGATTCGCGCATCATCTTCCTCTCTTCAAACGGCGAAGCTCCTCGTTCGGTCCCATCACCAACATCACGTCGTCCTGCCGGAATGTGTAGTCTGCCGAGGGGGTCGTTTGAAGTTTTTCCTGGCCGCCGGCGGTCGATTGTTTGACCATCAACACGCTCACGCCGAAGTTCTTTCGAATGTCCAAGTCTCGAATTGACTTGCCTATGAATTGAGCGGGAACGGGAATCTCCGCCACGGCGGTGTCTTCCACCGCCGTCACTACTGCGCTCTCGCCGTTCACGGCGGACACCATGCTTCGGGCCATGTCGCGCTTGAAGATCTCCGTGTTGTACCGCCGAATCACATCTTCCGGCCAGATGACGCCTGCCAATCGCCCTCGTTCCAAAACTGCAACTTCGCCTCTGTAGGAACCCAAAAATTTCATCACATGCGCTAGCGAGTCGTCCGGTGAGACCGTAGGGAAATCCTGCGCCGTCATGACGTCTTCCGCGATGACCAGTGTTTCCAGCGATGCGGCATCGCGCATCAGCGGTCTGATATCATCGGAGGTGACGATTCCCAGCAGGTGGTTGTCGTCATCGGTGACGAACAGCGTACTACCCGGGTGCTCGATGAACTTGGAAAGCAGAGCAACCAGCGGTGCTTCAGGGGATACCCTTACCGGGTCAGAGCGCATCTCTTCACGCACATGTACCGACTGGAGAACGTTGACGTCTTTCCCCTTGTGAATGTCGATGCCACGGCGCAGCAACTTGAGCGTGTAGATGGACGCCGTTTGCATTTGGGTCGCCAGGAGCGTTGCGGTGATGCAGCTGATCATCAGTGGGAGGATGATTTTGTAATCTCCGGTCAACTCGAAAATGATGAGAATCGCCGTGATCGGTGCGTGCGTGCCGGCCGCGACGACCGCTCCCATTCCCACCAACGCATACGCCCCGGCCCCGGCCGTGCTCGCCGGCCAAATGGTATGAACCACGGTTCCGACGGCTCCGCCGAGCATGGCGCCAATGAAGAGCGACGGGGCGAAGATGCCGCCGGACCCTCCCGAACCGATCGTGATCGACACGGCGAAGATCTTGACCACGACGAGGAGCAGCATGAATTTCCAGGCCATGGCTCCTTGCAGTGCATCGTTGATGGTTTCGTAGCCCACACCGAACACCTGGGGCAGCCACACGCCGATGATTCCGATCATGGCACCGCCGATCATCGTTCTGGCCGGCGGATAAATGCGCACTTTGTCGAAAAGGTCCTCCGCCGCATACAGCGTTCGCGTGAACGCCAGGGCGGCCAACCCCGCCAGCAAACCCAGGGCCGCATAGGCGAACAACTCGAAAGCGTGGACGAGGCTGTAGGCGGGGACTGCGAATGCGGGGAAATCGCCCAGGAAATACTGGCTGACGACGGTTCCCATGACCGAGGAGATGACTATCGGCGAGAACTGGGACACGCCGAAGTCCCCCAGGATGATCTCCACGGCGAACAAGGCGCCGGCCACCGGCGCGTTGAAAGTGGCCGCGATACCGGCGGCGGCACCGCAGCCCACGAGCGTGCGGAGGCGGCGTTGGTCTACCTTCAGCCACTGTCCCAATGTGGACCCCAGTGCGGCGCCGATCTGCACGATGGGTCCCTCTCGTCCAACCGATCCCCCAGAGGCAATACTGACACCCGAGGCAAGCATCTTGGCGACCACCACGCGGGGCCGTATGCGTCCACCCTTGAGAGCCACGGCCTCCATCACTTCGGGCACACCGTGTCCCCGGGCCTCGCGGGCGAACCGATAGGTGATGAGGCCCACGATCAGGCCACCGGTTGCCGGGGCCAGGATTTTCCACCAAACGGGGAGGCCATACAGATACTCGATAGTGTATCGACTCTCGTGCCATGCCACCCGATTCAGGATCTGGATGAGTTGGCGGAATCCTACGGCGCACAATCCGCCGAGAAGGCCGATCACGACGGCCACCAGGACCATGTAGACCTGCTCGGTTCGGCGCAGGCCGTCGTGAAGATCCTGCAACAACTTGATGGCTCGGTTGATCATCCGGAGGAGCCGGGTCTCCTCTTCAAAGGCAACATTCCGGAACGGGTATGTCGAACGACGGGTAGGGCTTTCGAGTTGGCGAGGGGAGCGGCCAAGTTCCTCCTCCAAGTGTGAGGCCCAAAGGATACCGTGTCGCAGGGGGCTGAGCCAGTTGGGTCCGGTGCCGCTGCATATATTAGCTGGGGAACGTCAGGGCCGGAGATCCCGATCCACGGGGTTCTACGGAACAGGGGGAGAGAGTGAGCCAGGCAAGTAGGGGGTACGGGCGTAGCATTGCGTTGATTTGGTGACTTTGCGCATCGAGTGTGACTTCCTAGTCATTGGGACGGGGATCGCGGGGTTGACCTTCGCCCGAAGTGTGGCCGGACGGGGTCGAGTGATCCTCATGTCCAAGCGGGGAGTGGATGTGTCCGCGACGCAAAATGCACAGGGAGGTGTTGCGTCGGTCACCGGCGGTGAAGACAGCTTTGAGGCTCACGTGAGCGACACGCTTGCGGCGGGGTGTGGTCTGTGCCGGCGGGAGGCCGTCGAGATGTGCGTGCACGACGGCCCTGCACGAATCAACGAGCTTCGAGAACTGGGCGCCCGGTTCACGACCCACAAAGGTCGACCCGACGAGCTGGATCTAGGGAGGGAGGGTGGCCATTCAGCACGGCGCATCGTCCACGCCGAAGATGCCACCGGCCGTGAGATGATTCGAGCGCTGCTCGAATCAGTGAGACAGCTCCCCGACGTGGAGATTTGGGAGAACCACATCGCCGTCGACCTGATCGTTCCATCCGACGACGATGACCGTGTCTGCAAAGGGGCGTACGTCATGGATACGGCGACAGGGGAAACACATACGATCCTCGCCCCGGTGACCGTACTGGCGACGGGAGGTGCGGGCAAGGTGTACCTGTACACGTCGAATCCCGACGTTGCTACGGGCGACGGGATCGCGATGGGGTACAGAGTTGGAGCCCGGGTGGCCAACATGGAGTTTTTTCAATTCCACCCCACCATCCTCTACCACCCCGAAGCCAAGGGTATGTTGATCTCGGAGGCGCTGCGTGGTGAAGGCGGGGTGCTGCGCGATCTTGGCGGTCGTGCTTTCATGGCGAGCTACCATGAAGCGAAAGAGCTGGCTCCGCGGGATGTCGTTGCTCGCGCGATAGACACCGAGATGAAAGCCAGTGGTGAGGACCACGTGCACCTCGACGTGAGTCATCTGGACTCCGCTTTCGTGCGCGAACGGTTTCCCAACATTCACTCCGGATGTCTCAAGTACGGGATCGACATAACTGTGCAGCCGATTCCGGTCGTGCCGGCCGCGCATTACACCTGCGGAGGTCTCGTCACCGACCTGGATGGGCGCACCAGCGTGCCGGGATTGTTTGCGGTGGGCGAGACGGCCTGCACCGGGCTGCACGGAGCGAACCGCCTTGCATCCAATTCGCTGCTCGAATGTCTCGTGTTCGCCCATCGGGCCGGAATCGCCGCCGTGGACGCACCTCGTCCGGACTACGATGACGTCAGCGATTGGGAGGTGGGCGACGCGGTACCGAGCGACGAATCGGTGGTGGTTTCTCAGGACTGGGATGAGGTTCGGCGATACATGTGGAACTACGTTGGGATAGTGCGGTCCGACCGGCGGCTGATGCGTGCTTTGCGCCGGCAAGATCTGATGGAAGAGGAGATTACCGAATACTACTGGAAATACTTCGTGACATCGGACTTGTTGGAACTGAGGAACATCGCGACTGTGGCATCACTCATCATTCACTCTGCACTGTTGCGCAAGGAGAGCCGCGGGCTGCATTACAACTCCGATTATCCGAGCGAGGATCCCGCCTTTGCCAAAGATACGGTGCTGTCGCGCTTCGAGGGCGACATGGCCCCCGTAGGCGGACGACGCGTGAAGCTCTTCGGAGCAGGCGGCTGAGGCTCCAGCGGTTCCTGTCAGGGCGCTTCACTGGGCGCGGAGACAGGTTCCCGCCGGCCCATCGCAGCCCACAGGCCGAACGCGGCGATCAATACCAAGGCAAAGCTGCACACCACCACCGGGCCCGTAGGTAGATCTGCTTGGAATGAAATGAAGAGGCCGAGGAAAGTCGCAATGGTGCCGGACATCCAAGCGACGGCGAGCAGATATCCCGGCCTTCTGGTGAAGAGAAAAGCAATGACGGCCGGTATTACCAGGAAACTGAAGACCAAGAGCACGCCTACGATTGCTACCGACATGGTCACCATCAGCCCAAACAACGCGTAGAACAGAAAGTCCCACCAGGCGACGGAAAAACTCCTCTTGGCGGCCTTGTCCGGGTTCAGCGAGATGGTGAGAAATCGGTCTCGGAAGAACCAGTGGACGGCTCCGATAGCGGCATACACGACGGCGAGGCGCACGATATCGGGCCAGGTGACCCAGAGGAGACTCCCGGTAAGGAGTTCCTGCACATGCTCTGAGCCTCGTGGTGCCTGAGCTGCGAGGAGGATCGTTCCAGCGGAAGCGACGACGAAGACGATACCGATGATCGCTTCCTGCGGCACGAAAGAGCGCTCCAGCCGGCTCACGCTGAACAGGCCGGCGGCCACCAGAGTGGCTACCAGCCCGACGGCATAGGCTGCGGTGGATGCCGGAATGCCCAGGAGGTTCCCGATCCAGACCGCCAGACCGAGGTTTGCGGCCGCCCATCCCATGGCGGCGACTTGGGCGAGGGCGAGGTCGACGAAGATGACGCCCCGGGCGATGATGTGGATGCCGAGATATCCGTGGAGTCCCAGGAGGACGAGAGAAGCCACGAGGGCCGGTAGCATGAGTTCCAGCACGAGCTGCTCCTATCGGTCGCGCACGGTGGCCGAGACCTGGCCCTCGAACGCCGCGCTCAATCGGGACACCCAAGTGTCGATGAGAGTGAAGTAATCGTCGATGTCCTCCTCGCCGGCCACGTGCTCCGGCACGATCACGGCTATGGCTCCTGTCCGAGACGCAACTCGCTCCACCTGACGCTGGCTGAAGTAATTCGCTGCGAAGAGAACGGGGATGTTCTCTGCGCGGATGAAGTCGATCACGTCACGCACGTGCCCCGGGGAAGCGGGGATTCCCGGCTTGCGCTCGACGTACATGGCGCAGGGAATCTGGAATCGAGCGCTGAAGTAGGCCCAGTTCTTGTGGTAACACACCATGCGCTGTCTGCGGAAGGGAGCGGCTTTGGCCAGCCAACCTCCTACTCGGTCGGAGAGAGGCCGGCCCTGAAAGTCCTGGTTCTCCACGAATTCCCAGAACTGACGGCTTCGTGCCAAATCGAAGAGTGTCTCCCTTCCCAGGAGGTCCACCATCTCGTCGCCGAAGAGACTGCGTATCACGCGGTCTTCAAAGGCTTTGGTGTTCGACTCGTATGTCGCGGTGTTTGCCGGATCGACTCGCTTCAATACCGCCAGGATGTTGCGCGCAATGAGGATGCCGTTGATCGGATCTGAATGTACGTGTGGGTTGCCGAACACGTGAACGTCACCACCGGTTCTCGACACGTTTTCGGGAACATCGAGCAGTTCAATGCCCGAGTACGCAACGACGCGACCCGGGCCGCCGTCGACTACTTTCGGGTTGTTGGCCCGATCGAGCAGGCCCGGGACCCACAGTTCGAGATCGAGACCGGTGGAAATGAAGACATCAGCCCGCTGGATCATGGCCACGAAGCTGGGCCTCGCGTTCACGAAATGCGGATTCTCATCGCCTCTGGCGATCGACCGAACGTCCCCAAGGTCTCCGGCGACTTCTGTGGCAATGGCTGCGAAGGTGGGCAACGTGGCCACCACACGAACCTGATCCTGCGCCGCGACCCCCCGACTGACAGACAAGCCGATGGCGATCACCCCTCCGTGAAGCAGTGCGGTGTATTTCATTTTCTCAATACCTCTCGTGTTTGTGCGGTCCCATGGCCCACATGGCTTGTAAAAGGAGCGTGTGATTGTTCGGCCCGCCGTTCGGTCTCACATAGTTGTACTGCATGCGTAATCGCACCCATTCACTCTGCCACCACGAGATACTCGGAACGAATTGCAAGATGTCAGGTGAGACACCGAACCCGTTGACGTAGTCTGTGCGCGCGCCCAGTATCCAACGGCGACTCATGCGCAAGTTGGCCTGCAGATATCCGCCGTTTCCGGTGAGCGTCTCTGTGGGAGTGGTCTTCTCGGCGAAATACCACTCGGCTTTGAGTTGAAAGTCGCGATACTGAGCACGGCGCGGAGGGGTCCAGCGAAACGACGCGTCGATTCCCAGCAGCTCGGTGTCCACTCCAGCCTCATCGTTCTCTCCCAGCACGCCGGTGGCCCCGATCTGGATGTAGCTCGCTCCCATGTCGAAGAAACCCTGCAAGCGTCCCAGATAACTCATCTCGCTCCCGCCCTCGAACAGCACGTCGTTGCTTCCTCTGGTTGCCTCCAACGTCGCGATGAGGGTGGAGGGGCCGAGCGTGACATTCGGCAAGGTGACGCTGAGGCCGGTTTGGATCAAACCGTCTTCGCCGAGGAAGGTGGTCGCGGCCAGCGGGCGTTCGATCTCGTAGAGCGCGTGCGTGTGCCAGCGGTTGTACAGGCCAATCTCCTGGCGGAACTTTCCGATCTTCGCCCCGAATCCTCCCGGCAGGCCCACCCAATACATGTAGCCTTCCTCGATCTCGAAGCTGCCTCCCTCCTCCTCCGCACCTTCCTCTTCGGGGAAGCCAGCAATCTCAAAATCCTCTTCGCGCGTGACGAAGATCTTGGTGCGGGTGTAGGGATCGAGCGCCGATTGGAAGGAGAACTCAAACTCCCGTGGAGTCCAGCTCGCGTTGTTGGACGCGCCGCCGGGTGCGATGTAGCTCCCCACTACGTCGCCGGTAACGCTGATTTCGGGGTTGAGGACCCGAAGATTGCCGGTGCGGCTTACCTGTGACGCGGTGGTCTCGGCGCGGCTAGTACCTGTTCCGGCGGCGGCACGCGCCGCCGCCCGTAGCGCGGCGAGTTCGTCTATGGGGCCAGCGGTGTCGGCGCCGGCTGCCCGAAGGTTAGCGACCAGGTGCTCCAGCGAATCAACTCGGCGCAGGAGTTGGCGCAGTTGTATCAGGATCGAGTCCTGTTGTGTTGGCACCTGCCGTGCGGCCGCCGGGGTAGCGCATAGCGCAATGGCCAGCAAGCACCATGACAATCGTTGTTTACTCAAGCCTACCTCCAAACCAGTAACGTCCGATTCGCTTGTCCGCTCGGACCTGACAGAT
>JADFIT010000112.1 GCA_022566515.1 Gemmatimonadota bacterium | reverse complement strand
TGGTATCAAGCTTACAATTGTTACATCCTAATAAACCACCACTAAATTCATCATAGTCTGCGCAATCTGTTATACTACCATAATTGTCACCATCACAGGCTTCACCTATGTTTATGAAATTATTGTCATCACCACAACTTCCAGTAATACCAGAACAATCACTTGTATCTAGTTTACATGTCGTTGGATTACAGCTTAAGGTTCCGCCTGTAAATAAAGAATCATATTGCGTGCATTGCCCGTCCAAAGGTCCCAAATTACTACCATCACAATCTTCACCAGGGTCAATCAGGCCATTACCGCAAGTTGGTATTGGGTTACAACCACTTGTATCTAAAAAGCAATTTGAGGCGCAAGTTAAAGTTCCCCCGGCAAAATCTGAAATATCGCTGCATTGATCAATTGAGCCATAGACATTACCATTAGTTTCACAATGCTCTCCTGTATTTATTGTACCATCACCACAGAATGGCTGTGCTACGCAGTTTGTCCTGTCAAAATCACAATTATTACAACCCAAAGTTCCCCCAATATAATTTGTAAATTGATTACATGAGTTTATAGTTCCAAAGACAGGACCATTGTCATCACATACCTCACCAGGATCAATGTTACCATCTCCGCATACTATTTGATTTATTATAGCGCATCCAGATATATCTAAAGAACAGTCATTTGTACAGCTTAAAACTCCACCATCATAGATATTTATATCAGTGCAATCACTTATAGCTCCAAAGATACCACCATCACACTCCTCTCCAGTATCAATGAAGTTATTACCACAACCAACTTCCACACAACCAGTTGTGTCAAGTTGACAATCGCTTGCACAACTTATAGTTCCTCCGATAAGGTCAGGATAATCCGTACACTCATCTATAGCACCAAAAACACTACCATCACAATCTTCATCAATGCCATTACCACATATTTCTACTGCATTAGGATGAATATCAGCATTATTATCATTACAATCTATATTAGCTATTCCACCACATTCTGCTATTGTGTTATAACCATCTCCATCCACATCTATACAAGCAGAACAAGAGCCTCCAATTAAATTACTGGTGAAATAACAACCTTCAGGGATACTATTACACTCCTCCTTATCACAAATATTAAATAGTCCTGTACCACATTCGGTGCAGAATTCCCATTGAGATGAAACACAGCTTCCGTCATCCCCATCACCTGCCGCAGCTCCTCCACCGCCTCAAAGGACGCATCCTTGGCCCCGTATGGGAGCCCGGCAGAGATGTAGTCGGCGTCCTCCGCGCCGTTAAGTCGCCTGAGGTCGTCGGGGTCGCGGAAGTTGAACGCAACGAAGAAATACACGGTAGAGGGGTAGCCGACCGGATTGACGTGTCGGGCTTGTCGCACCCGATCGACGCTGGGCGGCGGGATCTGGATCGCGAAATCCGCTTCCTCCGCCAGCAGCTGGGCCACGATCGTGTTTTGATCCGGTACGACCTGCACCACGATACGCGCCGGGCCCGGCCTTCCGAGAAAGAATGTCGTGTCGGCAACGAGTTCCACCGTCTGATTGGCGTCCCAGCGGCGGAACCGGTACGGACCGTTTCCGATGGGACTTCTCGTCATGGGATGGGATCGAAGTGAAGCGCGGGGGATAGTGTCGAGCAAGTGCGCGGGATGAATGTACTTGTGATACGTGACGTCGTAAAATTGTTCCGGATACGGATGCGTAAAGGTGAACGCAACCGTGTGCTCGTCACGGGCCGTGACCGCGCTGATAGACCGGAGATCAACCGCCTCATTCGAGTTGATCACCGGATCGCGGTACAGGTCGTAAGTAAACTCGACATCCCGTGCCGTAACCGGCCGACCGTCGTGCCAGCGAGCACGGGGGTCCAGTTCGAACACGATCGTGACGGAATCCTCGAAGGTCCAGCTCCGCGCGATCCGAGGTTGGAAACCCTCGTCGCCGACGAAGTTGAGGTCGTTGCCGATCTCAGCGAGGGGTAGGAACATCAGGCTGCCAATCGCAAGAGCATCAGCGGAAATGTGAAGCACGGGAAGTAGCGTTTCCGGGGCGCCGCCGATGTCGACGACCACTGTACCGCAGGTTTCTGCACACGTTGCATTCTCTGGTGCGCAGGCCGTCACTGCTGTGACAGAAGCGAGAACCAACCAGGTTGCAACTCTGGTTTTCGGCATGCCGTTCTCCGGTGGAAGGCCCTTGGTTACCGTCGCCATGTCCAAGATACGTCACCAAACTTATCGCTTTCAATGGTTTCAGGCGAGCGTGATTCCTCGCTCCAACTTCCACTCCAGCGTTCGCGCACCTCGAGGGCGATCGCCCGCGCGACTTCCTCGAACGCGATGCTGCGGCCGAGAACTTCACCGAGCGACGTGGCACAGACTCGCGGAATCGTACCCATCGTAACGCCGGATACCACGTCCTGCCCGTTTTCCAACAGCACCGATCCGTGTTGTAGAAAGGCCTTGCCGATCCGCACCTGCGCGCTACCCACGAGCTTGCGGTCGTCTACTACGATCTCTCCGCCCGCGGACAGGGCAAAGCAGGCGCCGGCGGAAGGACGCGGAGCCCGGCCGGAACGACGGGATGCCAGCGTGGTCGTGACGCCCAGGCGCTCGAATGCACCTGCGAGCATCTGGTGTATGGCAAGGTAGGTTTGGCGCAGAGAACCGAATGCGTGACAAGGAGCGGCAACGGCGTAGGTAAGCTCGGCATCGTGCCACACGGCGCGACCGCCGGTAGGCCGCCGGACGGTGTCCAGGCCCAGCGCACGGATTTTTTCGACGTCGTAGCGCGACGTCGCCGGTTCGTTGCGCCCGAAGGAGAGACAGGACGGATCCCAGCGGTACAGTCTCAAAAAAGCATCGCCCCCGCTCCCGGGTCCGCCCTCCTGCACGGAGCGCAAGAGGGCGCTGTCCAGCCCCATGTTGTCGCGGCCCGGCCGGCCCACCGGATCGATGATCAGCTTCCAGCGCACGAGATCATGTCACCGCAGCAGCCGGCTCCGACTGGTATGCATCCATCGGCGGACAGGTGCATACCAGATTGCGATCCCCGTAGGCGGCATCAACCCGCCCAACGAAGGGCCAAATTTTGTGTCGCCGCGTCGCCGCCGAGGGGAACCCGGCCCGCTCCCGCGAGTAGGGCCTGCTCCATTCGTCGGCGGTGACATCCTGCAACGTGTGCGGAGCGCGCTTGAGGAGGTTGTCCTGCCGGTCTGCGACACCGTCTTCGATTTCCCTGATCTCCTCGCGAATCGCGATCATCGCCTCGCAAAACCGGTCGAGCTCCTCCCGGGATTCACTTTCCGTCGGCTCGACCATCAGCGTACCGGCTACGGGGAAGGATACGGTCGGGGCATGGAATCCATAATCCATCAGGCGCTTGGCAATGTCTTCTACTTCGACACCTGCGGACTGCTTGAAGGGTCGCGCTTCGAGAATGCACTCGTGTCCGATCAGCCCGTTCGCTCCGGAGTAAAGCAGCTTGAAATGGCCCTGCAGCCGCTGGGCCACATAGTTGGCATTCAAGATCGCCACCTTGGTGGCCTCAGTGAGGCCTGCAGCGCCCATCAAGCGGAGGTACGCCCAGGATATCGGCAGGATCGACGGGCTGCCCCAAGGGGCCGCCGAAACGGGCCCCGGTGACGCCGGCCGGTTCAGGTCGACCACCGGATGATTGGGCAAGTAGGGCAAGAGGTGCTTGGCGACGCCGATGGGGCCCATGCCGGGGCCGCCGCCGCCGTGTGGAATGCAGAACGTCTTGTGCAAGTTGAGATGACAGACGTCGGCGCCGATGTCGCCGGGACGGCACAAACCGACCATGGCATTGAGGTTCGCCCCATCCATGTACACCTGACCGCCATGTTCGTGGACGATGTCGCAAACTTCTTTGATCGACGCTTCGAAAACACCGTGCGTCGACGGATAGGTCACCATCAGCACCGCGAGGTCGTCGCTGTGTTTCTCGGCCTTCGCCCTGAGGTCGCCCACATCGATGTTGCCCCGGTCGTCCGTCTGAACCACCACCACCTGCATCCCGGCCATGACGGCGCTCGCCGGGTTGGTGCCGTGAGCCGATTTGGGGATCAAACAGACGGTACGAAGCGGCTCCCCTTGCGCCTGATGGTACGCGTGGATGGCCAAGAGCCCCGAGAACTCGCCCTGCGAGCCGGCGTTCGGCTGCAGGGAAATCCCGGCGAATCCGGTGATTTCCGCCAGATCCCTTTCCAATTCCTCGAACATTTGCCGGTACCCTGCGGCCTGATCCTTCGGGGCGAAGGGGTGCAACCCGCCGAACTCCCGCCAAGTAACGGGAATCATTTCCGTGGTGGCGTTGAGTTTCAGCGTGCAGGATCCCAGAGGGACCATCGATGATGTGAGCGACACGTCGCGGTCTTCGAGCGTCTTTAGGTACCGCAACATCTCCGTTTCCGACTGATAACGGCTGAATACCTCATGTGTGAGAAACGGCGTTTCTCGCGCCAAGTCGGCTGGGATTCCCTCGTGATCCGGCGGCTCCAGGGTCTCTAGCTCGAATCCGAGCGGCTCGTTCAGCGCGAAAGCCTCGAGCAGCTCCCGGACGTCTTCTGGACCGGTGGTCTCGTCGAGTGACACTCCGATCCGAGTGGATGAGATCTCCCGTAGGTTCATCTTGCGAGCCCGCGCTGTCTCGTGAATCTGAGGCGCCCGCCCCTCGTCCACCTCGATGCACAGCGTGTCGAAGTACGTATCATGCACCACCTTGGCAGAGCCGAGCTTGCTGAGTCCTTCGGCGAGCAGGGCAGTGAGCGTGTGAACGCGTTGGGCGATGCGTGCCAGCCCTTGCGCGCCGTGATACACGGCATACGCACCGGCGATAATCGCCAGCAACACTTGCGCTGTGCACACGTTGCTGGTGGCTTTGTCGCGCCGGATGTGTTGCTCTCGAGTCTGGAGCGCCATGCGAAGCGCCGCATTGCCGGACGGGTCACGTGTGACGCCGATGATACGTCCGGGAATCACCCGCCTGTATTTCTCTTTGGTGGCAAAAAAAGCGGCGTGGGGACCACCGTAGCCGAGGGGAACGCCGAACCGTTGGCTGTTGCCTACGGCAATGTCTGCGCCCCATTCGCCTGGTGCGGCGAGCATCGTAAGGCTGAGTAGATCGGTGGCGACGGTTACGAGCGCACCGGCCGCATGCGCGCGTTCGCAGAAACCTTTGTAATTGCGAACCTCCCCATAGGTTGTCGGGTATTGTACCAACGCGCCGATGATGCCGTTGCCGAACTCGAATGTCGCAGCATTTCCCAACACCACGCTTATCCCGCGCGCGTGGGCACGCGTTTGCAAGACCGCGATCGTTTGGGGGTGGCAGGCTTCGTCCACCAAAAAGGTTGCGCCCTCCCGCTTACGACTGACGCCGAGCGTCATCGTCATGGCTTCCGCTGCCGCGGTGCCCTCGTCCAGGAGAGATGCGTTGGCAATCTCCAGGCCCGTGAGGTCCGACACTGCCGTTTGGAAGTTGAGCAGCGCCTCGAGCCGCCCCTGCGATATCTCCGCCTGGTACGGCGTGTACGAGGTATACCAACCCGGATTCTCCAAGATGTTGCGGAGAATGACCGGCGGGGTAATGCAATCCGAATATCCCATTCCGATGTAGGACCGGCAGATCGTGTTGCAATCCGCCATTCCTCGCAGCATCGCGAGAACGGCCTCCTCGGGTTGTGCGTCGGGTAGAGCCAGTGGGTGCGACATCCGGATGTTCTCCGGGACGACCGCGTCGACCAGGTCGTCCAAGCTGTCGTAGCCCAACACGTCGAGCATGGCGTCGACATCCTCACTGCGCGGCCCGTTGTGACGCGACACGAAATTGTCGGTAGGGGGAAGGGTCTTCAGGGTCTTAGGCATCCACCGTCTTCTCGTTTCGAAGGTGCTGAGTTGATTCTAAATCAGCGCTCGGGTTAGAACTCGTAGCGCTGTCCGGGTTTGAGAGTGATCACCTCCGCAGTGGCGCCGACGGCATCCGCGAACTCCACTGGGTTGGCTGCAATGACGTCGAAGGTATCCCAGTGCATGGGGATCGCCACATTGGGTTTCACGAAATCTACTGCACGGGCCGCGTCTTCGACGCCCATCGTGAAGTTGTCGCCGATGGGCACGAGCATTACATCGACCAGTCCCTCGAGGAGCTGCATCTCCAGCGTCAAGGCGGTGTCGCCGGCGTGGTACACCCGAGTGCTGTCCAGCGTGACAACGTAACCACAGGGGAAAGTGGTGTATTGCCCGCTCTCGTCTCCGGCCACGCCGCCGCCGTGGAAAGCCACCACCATTTTTACGTGACCGAACGGAAACTGATGCGCGCCGCCAATGTGCATCGCATGTACGGAACACCCTTTCGTCTCGCAGAACTGGGCGAGCTCGAAGGGAGCAACCACCGTCGCACTGTTCGCCTTCGCGATGTCGATCCCGTCCCCCAGGTGATCGGCATGCCCGTGAGTGAGAAGCACCGCGTCGAGCGACGACACGTCGTCGGGCCCTATGTCAGCAAGGGGATTACCGGTCAAGAACGGGTCGATGATGAGGTGGCTGCCGTTTCCCGCTAACTCGAAGCACGAGTGGCCGTGAAATGTGAGCGATCCCATGACGGAAATCCTTAGTCTGGTGATGAAACTCCCTTATTACTCCCTGGAGAAGCCCATCGCAGGCGGCAACACAAACGCCCCGGGGACACCGGGGCGTGACAGGATGGTATCAGATGGGCCTGTGCCCCCGGCAGGTTACTCGCCGATGTGCTGGGCGTAATCCGTGGCCGACATCAGTTCTTCGATCGTCGCCAAATTCTGGACGCGAAGCTTGATCATCCATCCGTCTTCGTACGGATGCTGGTTGATCAGGCTTGGGTTTCCATCCAAGGCGGTGTTGATGTCGACTACTTCCCCGGTCAGTGGCGAGAACAGCTCCGACACGGCCTTCACGGCTTCAATGGTGCCGAACACATCCATCTTGGCGACTTCCGTGCCAACGTCGGGCAAGTCGACGTACACGATGTCTCCCAACTCGCCTTGAGCGTAATCCGTGATGCCTATGGTAACGACCCCGTCGCTCTCTGATCTCACGTATTCGTGTTCTTCGGTGTAGCGCAATTCGTCGGGGATGTTTGACATGGCTCTTACACGTGTTACCGGGTGATGGGCGGAACGGCGGAACGTTATCCGGGGCCTCAAGCGGTGTCAAGCGCGATCCAGGCTCTCATAGAGGTCGAACACGATACTATGGCTCGATCTGGTTCCGGCGGCGTACCACTCGCGCTTCATCATATCTGCACCGGGTGGGGTATCCAAGGCAAGGGGAAACCGTTGCGACACATGGGCCTCGATCGAAGCAACCTTTATGGTACGCCAGGGACGCACATCGAGTCGCGCCGCGATTTGCTCGTCCGGACGGCCGGCTATTCGGCCAGCCGTGGCTTCCGCGACGCTGTTCGGGTAGGTCACGTAGAACAAGCGTCCGGAGAATGCCGCCTCCCGGGAGGCTCCCACGACCCACTGGTTCACGGCCTTGTGATCGCCATGACCTGTTACGCCGTCGGGACCGAAAGTGACCACCACCTCGGGTTGGACTCGCCGAAGGACCTCGGCTGCAGCTTGGTGCCCCGCCGGATCGTCGGGCCGGAGTGAGCCGTCGGGAAACTCCTGTTGGTGGACTTCATGAACGCCGAGAATGTCCGCGGCCTGTCTCAGCTCCTCGGTTCGCACAGCCCGTAGCCTCTCCTTGGAGGCACGCTCCCCGTTCAGAGTTCCCGCGTCACCGGGCGTGGCGCACCATACGTGCACTTCGGCGCCCGCGTCTGCGTACCGCGCCAGGGTACCGCCAACGGAAAAGCTCTCATCGTCCGGATGGGCGAACATCGCCAGCAGCGGTCCGTTGCCGCCCCACATGCTGGTGGCGGCCTCATGACGGATGGCGCACCAGACGTGCCATGCGGCACTCTCTACCTCCTGGAGCGAGCCCGCGTTCTCGATCACGAACCGGCTCCGACTTCGCTTGCCGACGGACGGTTCCTGCGAGAGGATCATCTGCCGGGCCTCCGCCTCGGTCAATCCTCGGATGCTCATCAGGCGCTCGCGGCGAAGCTGCTCGGGGGCGTCAACGAGGACGACGACGTCGAACGCGTCCGGGTCGAGCACTTCGAACAGCAGCGGAATGTCGTTGACGACGATGCAGTCTCCCCTACGTTTGGCTTGGGCTTCGAGCTCTCCGCGGCGGCGCTGCACCACAGGGTGGACGATGGCGTTCAGCGCAGTGAGGGCATCGCCCCTACCGGCGACGGCGTGTCGGAGAGCGACTCGATCCAACGTTCCGTCGGGGCGAATCATCTCGCCGCCGAAACGAGCACCGATGGCGGCGAGGACGGAAGAGCCCGGTGCCTGCACCTCGCGCACCAAGGCGTCGGCATCAATGACCGTCGCGCCCCAGTCGGCGAACAACGAGAGTACCGTGGATTTCCCGGCGGCGATATTACCGGTCAGGCCGACGCTCAACATAGGGGATATTGCGGTGCCGGATCACGGCGGCGAGCTGTCAGGCTCTGAGTTTCAGGTTCCGGGTATTTCATGTGGAATTTCTAAGTTGCTGAGATTTGGCTTGGGCTTGGGCTCCAAGTGGACCCCCGAGCCGGCATATGTCAGGAGGATAGCGGGAGCCTGGCCTGAGCGGCGTCCGCACGCGGCACCATGTGACAATGCCGGCAGCGCGATGCCCTCATCCATGAATTGCACCTCATCGACCGCGACATCGTCGGGATGCACTCGGCGCATCACGTCCGCGGCTCAGGCGACGGGGTGGGCGTCGAGGGTCGTGCCGTCATGAGACAGGACGGCTGGCGCGTTACCAGTAGCCACCGTCGAGTCGTGATTTGAAGACCTGCGCCCGGTCTTGCCCTATGGTCGCCCTGAGTACCCGGCGAATCAACTCCTCGCTCTTGCCACTGAACATGGCTCCGGCGATGATCTCGATCCACCAGCGTTGTGACCCATGATACATCGCCCAGATACCCCACTTCTGAGATTGCCGGGAGGTTAGCGCGGCACCAGCGGAGAATCAACCCGCTTGCGGTTCTGCCGGTTAAGTCCAATTATTGCAGACCAAATACCACACCCTCGGACTGGGCTGGGCTGCTCCGGGGGATCGATGGAAGTGCGTGAGGCGAGATTCTCATGAACCAACGTGGCGTTACAGCCACCAACAGCGGGGGGGTACCGGGTGAATAAGGTCGAACTGATCGAAGGGCTCGCTAGCCGTGCCAACCTTTCCAAGGCCGACGCGGGACGTGCGGTCGAGGCGCTCTTCAGCGGCGACGGCGTAATCGCCAATGAGTTGCGCAGAGGTGGCCGGGTGCAGGTTACCGGCTTCGGCACCTTCCAAGTTCGAGATCGTGCAGCAAGAACGGGTAGAGATCCGCGTACGGGTCAGCCGATTCAAATCAAGGCAGCCAAGGTGCCCGCCTTCAAGGCCGGGCAAGTTTTGAAGGACGCGCTGAACCCGTAGCTTAGCGGTCGGGTCTCCTCGATCGACTCCGTTCGGAGGACTCGTGACGGTCCAGGCGGGCCGTCACGCGACGTCCCCGTATCTTCTCGCCCGACATGCACCGTATGGTGTGCTCGGCGACTTGGGGTCGTACCTCCACGAGCGCAAAGCTTTCCCTGACCTCAATCCGTCCGACATCCGCAGGTTGGAGGTCAGCCGCCCGCAGCACCGCGCCCAGGATTTCGCCGGGACCGAGGTTGTCGCGGCGGCCCGCCGTCACGAACAGCCTGGTCCAGGTGGCGGCGTCGGCCTTCGACGGCGTTTCACTCACATCCGGAGCCGAGGGTGTGTCGCCCTGACACGACAAGGCGGCGGCGGCGATCAACGCCGGGTCGTACTCGTCCAGCAGCGGCTCGACGGCGAGCAACGCAGCCGTCAGGTCGGTGTGTTCCAACCGCTTCCGCAACTCGCTGCGCATCCTCATCGCCTCGGTCCTCACGCGATCCGTGTGACCGGGAAGCCGCAGCGGCCGGGCCTCATCTGCGATGCGCTTCAGATACGCCAGCTGAGGCGGGCGCAGCAGTACCACCACCTCGCGGCCGACCTCCCGGCAGGCGGCTAGCCCCTCCGCCGAAGGCAGATCGGCCGCGATCACGAGGTCGACCGGCTGCGGCTCTACTTCGGAGATCAAATTCACGTCGGGGGCGGTGAGAGCCTCCCATCCTGGGCGAGGCGTCGGATCCCATACGAGAGCCTGCTTCGGGGAGAGAATGTCCAAGACCACACGCGCCGCTGCCATGCAGGCGTGCGGCTCGACGATCGCATAGCGTACGGAACCGGCTGCCCGGTCGGGTATGCCGGAAAGCACGGCGACCGGCGCCCGCCGCGCGTGGCGCTCGATGAAGTCCGCCACCGAGTTATCGTCGACGGTGACGATGACGCGCTGCGCACCGGCGGCGTCCCCCAGAACGGTGTCGAGGTCGGCCGAGGCTCCGGTGGCGAAGATCGCCTCGGGCCAGAGCACCGCGACCCGCGATAGCTTGTCTGATTTGAGTACCGATCGGCGCAGCAGGTAGAGGGCATCGGCGGGGGTGGCCACCAGTGTGTTGACGTGGTCTGCGCGGATCAGCCGCTCGGCCCGTGCGAGGCCGGTCAGGGGGTGAACCAGCCCCAGCCCCTTGGGCCGGGCCGCACCGAGGGCGGCCGCCGCGTCGAGCACGTCACCGGCTTCCGGGGCGAGGATGAGTGTCTCGAGGCCGGATCCGTCCGTTGGGGGGAGCGCCTCGAACAGAGGGCGGAGCGCCCAGC
>JADFIT010000111.1 GCA_022566515.1 Gemmatimonadota bacterium | reverse complement strand
CGGAACGATTTATGCCAGGCAGGGCCTCTACGGAGAAGCGCAAGAGCGATTCCGTGAAGCGCGCCAGCGATCCCCGGAACGCGTTGATGCATACCTCGGCGAGTTCGCGGCGCTGTTGGCCCTGGATCGTGGAGGACAGGCTCTAGACGACGCCGAGATACTCGCCGCCCGGCACTCTGATGATGTGGAAGTCAAAGTCATGCTGGCGCGCGTGCGATTGGCGAGTCGTGATCCTGCGGGGGCGCTTGGAGCGCTGAACGAGGCTAGGACTCGGGCTCCGCAACGTGCCGATATTTTCAGGCTGGAGGGCGATATCTTAGTCGGCATGGAGGATTTGACGGCAGCATGTCAGGCATACCAGCATGCGTTGGCGCTGGATCCCAAACTGACCGATCTACAGTACGCGTTGGGGCAGATCTACGAGCGTCGAGAGGATTGGAGCGGTGCAGAGGCCGCGTACCGCGAGGCCCTCAATGCGCTGCCGACCTATTCGGAGGCGGCCGTTGCACTGGCCAATCTCTTCGTGAAGCGTGATAGGCCGCGGGTCGCCGTAGATTTACTCGTTGACATTCTTGCAGTGTGTCCGTCTGATTGGAATGCGCTTTTTGCTCTGGGAAGAGCCCTGTTCCGCGACGACCACATCGATGAAGCGCTACAGGCGTTTGAGCGCCTGGTGGCGTACGATGATACCAACGTCGAAGCTCTGTTCTATATGGGAGTCGGTCTTGCTCGGCGACGGCACTTCACGCAGGCGGTTGCCACGTGGCGGCGCGTCATCGCGCTCGACCCCGCGAGTTCAGCGGCGCAACGTGCGCGTCGCCACATCCGTTCCGCGACTGACCTCAAGCAAATCTTCAGCCACGAGGCGACCTAGCATGGCGATTGAAGGCCCCCTCAAAGAACTGGGGATTCACGACGTGTTCCAACTGCTGGACTTGAGTAGGAAGACAGGGATCCTTCGAGTGACTTCTGATTTGCGCAATAACGAGGGAAGGGTGTGGTTCGGGAGCGGCGCGATCTTGTTCGCACAGTTGCGCAGCAACCCTCATCCGCTGGGCGAGATGCTGGTGCGCGCCGGCAAGATTACGGAAGCAGATCTGCAACGTGCGCGCGATATGCAGAAGCAAGGTGACAAACGCCCTATCGGGGAGATCCTCGTTGAAATCGACGCCATCAACAACAAAGAACTCGACCGCCAAGTCCGGTTTCAGTCCGAAGAAGTCATCTTCGAGATGATGGGCTGGCAGGAAGGCTATTTCTCGTTCGAGGAGGGTTACGAACAAGAGGTTCCGGCCGATGCCAAGACGCAGATTCGGACCGAAGCGCTGCTCATGGAGGGTGCGCGGCGCATCGACGAATGGTCGCGCATGAATCGCAAGATCCCGCATACCGGTGTGGTGCCGGCGTTTTCGGCGAGTGGTGAAGCCAAAGAGGGAGATCTCGATCTGTTGCCGGCAGAATGGGAGGTATTGGCGGCCATCGATGGGGAGCGAGATATCCGGGCGATAGCACAGTATTTGGGGCGATCGGAGTTCGATGTGGCCAAGACGGCGTTTGGCCTCGAGAGCGCAGGCATCTTGATAATCAATGAGCCGGAACCGGCGGAGAAAGCCGGTCCGGGGGAGGATGCTTCGTCGTATATCGACCAGGTCGAGATCGCGGTGAGCATGAGAGATTTCGATCGAGCGCGAACGGTGGCTGAAACTGGGCTCGGTTCCCATCCGCACTCCGCCGAGCTGCACATGCTGTTGGCCAGGGTGTTCCGCGCGCAGAGTGATTACACCAAAGCCGAGGACTACTGTCGCCAGGCGTTGCGCCTGGATTCCATGCTTACAAGCGCTCACCGGTTGATGGGTGACGTACTGGCTTTGCAGGGCCGATTCACAGAAGCCGTAGAATGGTGGGAGCGGTGGCTTCGAATCCAAGATGGGAGCCCTGAGCGGCACCCTGATGTCGGGGTGGTGCGAAGGGCAGTGCAAGCCGCGCAACTGCTGCACAACCAGCTGAGGGCCTCACATGGCTGATGACGTGAGAAGCATGACCGCCGAACTGGTCCGCGACCCGACAAGTCTCGTTTTCTTGCGGTTGGGTGAAGTTCTCCGCGCGGAAGGACAGGTTGATGCCGCCAGGAAGGTGGCGCTCACTGGGTTGGAGCGGAATCCGAACCTTGCCGATGCCCATGACCTGTACGCGCGTATTCTCGTCGATGCGAGCGAGTTGGACTACGCGCAACGTGTTTGGGAGTCCGTTTTGCAAATCGACCCGCGGCACCAAGGGGCGCACAAGGGATTGGGATTTCTCCACTACAGTCGCGGGGACTTGGACACGGCTCTCGATCACTTGGAGTTGGCCGTTGCGGCAGATCCCACCAACCAGAATGTCGTGCAGGCGCTGCAAGCGGTGCGCGACGTGGCCGACTCGCTGACGGCCGAGGAGCCAGTGGATGCGTTTGCCGGGTTCGAAGGGCAAGACCGCGGGATTCTCCTGGTCGATAGCCAGGGCCGTGCTCTTGCCGGTAGAGTGATGACCGGCGAAGGCCACGACGGGACCGACGCGGTAGCAGCCCATCTGGTCGGGGTGACCCAAGAGATGGTGCGCACGGCGCGAATGTTGAAGCTTGGGGATTGGCAGTGGTTGGTTGTTGAGGGAACAGACGGGAATGCCCATCTTACCGCCCCGAGTGGCGACTCGCTGCTCTTCGTAGTACGGGGTCGGGATGTGCCCGCGGGACGCCTCGCCTTGCTGGCGGATCATGCAGGCGATGCAGCACGAACTTGGCTTGCGGCGCAGCGTCCGTGAGCGACCGATTCAAGGGAATACTGGATGCGATTACACGCGTTCGCGGGGTGCGCGGAGCGATGATTGTGGTCTGGCAGGACGGCTTGATTGTTTCGGATTCGTTGATGGAAGGGGTTCGGGGCAACGCGGTGGCGGCCCTCACGTCGAGCGTGACGAAGTACGCGGAGAGTGTGATGTTGGCGAGCGGGATAGGGAGGCTGCAATTCTTGCATCTGCAGGCGTCGAATGGCGTGCTGTTGGTTGTTGCTACTGGGAGTGAGACTTTGGTCGTTGCCATCGCCGAGCCCTCAGTCAATGTCGGGTTGGTGCGTTTAGAACTGATTCGAGCTGCCGAGGCGGTGAAGTGACGCGTATGTATGCTGTAGATCCGTGGGTTGAAAAGCCGCTGGAGGCGTTTGTGGTCGAGGCCGGGGCTCGCTTAGCGCTATTGATGACGCCGGCTGGTCAGGTGATCGCCCAATACGGCTTTACTCGAGCTGTGGATGTGATGGCAGCGGCGGCGCTGGGAGCGGCTATCGTCGCTTCGACGGGAGAGATCGCTAAGTTACTCGATGAGCCGACATTTTCTGTTCTCAATCACCAAGGGAAACGCCATGGGATTCTCCTCGCCGGATTCGACACTCCCCGTGGTCGGATGGTTTGTCTAGCGGTGTATGGTCCTGACTCGACACCCGGACTCGTCCAACTGTTCTTCGAAGAATTCTCCCGTGACGTTCGCGACGCGTGCCCGGAAACCGAGGCACCCAAGCAAGTGCTTGCTGCCGACTTCGAACGTGAACTCAATGAAAGCCTCTCAGCTCTTTTCCGGACCTGACCGATGTCGCTCGTAAACTTCACGACGCGCGAGATCACCTGCAAGATCGTCTACTATGGACCCGGACGGTCCGGGAAGACCACGAATCTGCAGTACATCTACGACCAGGTTCCCCCGGAGAGGCGTGGGCGGATGGTATCGTTGGCGACGCAGACCGACCGCACCCTGTTCTTCGATTTTCTTCCGCTGGATTTGGGGACGATCTCCGGGTTCACTACCAAATTCCAACTTTACACCGTACCGGGACAGGTATACTACAACGCGACGCGCAAGTTGGTGCTGCATGGTGCCGACGGTGTGGTGTTCGTGGCCGACAGCCAGATCCGGCAACTGGATGAGAATCTCGAAAGTCTGCAGAACCTGCAAGTCAATCTGCTGGAGCAAAGGATCGACGTTCGAACGCTTCCTCTGGTTTTCCAGTACAACAAGCAGGGGCTTCCGCGCGAGCTTGTCCTCCCGGTAGAGGAACTCGATGATGCAATGAATTTCCGCGGCGTGCCGAGTTTCGGAGCTGACGCGCTTACGGGCAACGGCGTATTTGAAACGCTGCGGTCCGTCTCAGAACTCGTCCTGCGCAAGCTCAGCGAGGAACCATCAGCGTGACCGCCGAGCTGAATCCGCGGTTTACCTTCGATACGTGCGTGGTTGGGCCCAGCAACCGGCTAGCGGTTACTGCATGCCGTACGGTCTCGGAGCACCCCGGGACGGCCTACAATCCCCTATTCATCTATAGCCAGACGGGTCTGGGCAAGACTCATCTCCTGATGGCGGTCGGACAAATGGTACGCGAGCTTTCTCCCACCGCGACCGTCGAGTACCTGACGCTGGATGAGTTTGTCGAGGCGTATCACACTGCGGTTTCGGCGGGAACACCGGGTAATTTTCGGGATCGGTTTAGTCATGCCGATGTCGTACTACTGGACGACGTCCAGTTCCTCAGTCACAGTAAAGAAATGCAAACAGAGTTGATCCGACTGGCATCTGAGTTTCAAGATGCGGAACGACAGCTCGTGCTGACCAGTGATCGTCCTCCGGCGGACATCGAGAATCTTGACGACCGTCTGCTGGAGCAACTCGACGGTGGATTGATTGTAGACATCGGTATTCCGGAATACGAAATGCGTCTCGCGATCTTGCAACGTCGAGCCGAGGAGAGTGAGGTCGAGTTCTCACCTGAGGTGCTGGCGGTGATCGCCGAGTTTGACGTACAACACGTGCGTGCGCTGCTCGGCGCGTTCAATCGGCTTCAGGCGTTTCAATCAGTAAATGAACAACCGTTAACGCTTCACCAGGCACGAGCGCTCATGCTCGGCGAAACGCCTGTCGCCGAGCCCGAGGCCGCAGCATCGGAAAGGGGGGAAGCGGCTGGTGAGTTCGATCGGTTCCTGTCCGACTTGAAGGTTACAGTGACGCAACAAGTTGAGGGATGGAAAACAGAGATCCAAGACGCCATCACGGAGTGGTCGGGACGAGGCTATGACACCAAGTCTCTGGAAGTGCTGCTAGGGCAGGACGTTCCCGGAGCGACGGACGCGGCAGTGGGGGTGTTTGAAGAAAAGATCGAGCGGCTTCGTAGGCTAGAGGCGGAGATTGCGGAGTTTGACCCCGAAGCGGCGCGGCACCCTATCTTCAAGTCGCCGGATAGAATCGCAGGAGCGGAGCAACTCGTTCGAGAGGCGCGCGAGAAGTTCATACCGCCGCCGGGACCGTCCGATGCCTTTTCGCTCGAATCGTTCGCGGTTGGTGAACCGACGAGAATGGCTCTCGAGGCGGGACGGTCGGTGATCGCGCAGCCGGGAACGCTTTACAACCCACTCTTGTTGGTTGGACCGGCCGGTGTCGGCAAGACACACCTGCTGCATGCCATTGGTCGGGCGCTGGACGCCGAGGCCGGTGGTGCCGTTGCCTGCCTCGCGGCTGGGACATTCGTGGAAGATCTGGTGAAGGCGATCGAGCAGGACAGGCTGTCGGCGTGGCGCGCTAAGTATCGCCACGCGTCTGCATTCCTGTTGGACGACGTACACGAGATAGGTGCGCGACTGCAAACCCAGGAAGAACTGTTCAATCTGTTCAATCTGTTTATCGGTGCCGGGCGCCAAATGGTGTTTACAGCTAAGGTATTGCCCCAAGAGATGGAGGGTTTGGACGACCGGCTCAAATCCCGTCTCGTTCAAGGTCTGGTGGCGATGATAACACCGCCCGATGTGGAATTGCGCCGTACGATCGTGCGTTCCCATTTGGAGGCTCGAGTGGGATCAGCCGAGGCGGATGTGGTTGATTACCTGGCTGAACGAGCAACCGAGTCGGTCCGATCGCTGCTGAACGTCGTGCAACGCGTGGTGACCGGCGCAGAGGCTATGGGGAGGAAGCTGGACGTGGAATCGGCGCGCCAATTATTGGAGCAGGCGCACAAGCCGGAGCCGCGTGCTTCATCGCCCGGTCGTGCGAGTGGCGGCATGGCCGCTCCGCCCGGAGCGTTGAGAAGCCAGGAGAAGATTGTTTGGGATTGGCCGAACATGGCCGAGCGCGTCATCGAGGAGCTATCGTGATGGCCATCAAGGGAAGTTTGAAAGAAGCTTCGCTTCCAGACGTGCTGCAACTCCTGGCGCTGGGCAAAAAGACCGGATGCCTGTCGGTCACTGATCGCACCAACTTGGGCAACATCTATTTCGATAAAGGGTGGATTTGTTACGCGTCGATCGTCAATCGCCGGGATCGACTCGGTGACATGCTCGTCAAGAGCGGGAAGATCACCCATGAGCAGCTGGAACAGGCCATCGAGCAGCAAACAAAAGAACGGCAAAACAAGCTGGGCCGGTTGCTGCTGGAAAGCGGTGCCATTACCGAGGCCGATCTAGAGCGATGTGTGCAGATTCAGGTCGAAGAGGCCGTGTACTACCTCTTCACGTGGACGCAAGGAAGCTTCCGTTTTGACGCCGACGTCAAGCCTGAGGGTGAGGACACCATACTCTCGATCAACCCGGAATCGTTGTTGCTAGAGGGCGCCCGGCGAGTGGACGAGTGGAGCCTGATCGAAAAGAAAGTTCACTCCTTCGACTGCATATTCGCGCTTGAGGAGGCCCGCCTGTCAGCGGCCGACGTCCAACTCACGCCCGAACAGGAACTGATCGTGAAATTCCTCAACGGTGAACGTGACGTGACCGAGCTGATGGAAGAGTCGGGGTTGGGTGAGTTCGATACCGGCAAGGCGTTGTACGGTTTGATTACCGCCGGATTCGTTCACCGGACGAGCGCTCGCTCGCGCGGGCCGAGCGAACCCGCGGCGGAAACTCGAATCAAGGAGCATTCCAACCTAGGAGTGGCGTTTTACAGGACCGGAATGCTGGAAGAAGCCACGCGGGAATTTCGCCGCGTCGTAGAGCTGAGGAGTGACGAAGCTTCGGCACATTTCTACCTCGGCCTGGTCGCGACGAAACAGGACGATTGGGCGGAAGCGCACCGTGCCTTCCAGCGCGCCGTCGATATGGGTGGGTCCCAGCCCACCGCGTTGCACAATTTGGCCCTGAGCCTGGAGAAGCTCGGCCGCCTCGAGGAGGCGGAGGCGACATTCGGTGACGCCACCAACCGCGCGCGCCGCGATCCGCGCATTCTCACCGGATGGGGTATCGCAGCGATGCGGCAAGACAAGTTCGAAGTGGCGGAAGGGCGTTTGGATAGGGCCCGCGAGGTGGCTCAGGGGAACGATCTGCCTGCCGTGTGGTACTGGGCGCGATCGATTGTGGCGGCGGTCGGCGAAGACTACGAAATGGCCGAGTCGATTTTGCGTGACGGGGTGGAGCGGTACCCACGTCATCCGGTGTTGCGCAACAACCTGGCCGCCATTCTCGAGATCGTGGGAGAAACCGATCAAGCGGAGAAAATGCTGCGTGCCGCGCATGCAGACGGACTCATGCTTCCGCAGCTGTCGAAGAACCTCGGAGATGTGCTCTACCGCGCCGGCCGTTATGACGAGGCGTGGGATGCCTATCAGCAAGCAGTCAAGTTGCACACCGAACTCGGCGATGATACGTATTTCAAGCTGGGAAACATCGCATATAAGCGCTTCGATCACGCTACGGCATCGGCCATGTGGCACAAGACCCTGCAACTCAATCCAAACCACCAACTTGCACGCACCAATATCGACACGATGAGCGCGCTGCGGTGAAGTCTCTGGGAGACGATAAGGCCCTGCAAGAGCTGCTCCAACAGATCAACGCGGTGCGCGGCTTTAGTTGCGACGCCTACAAGGAAAGTGGTCTGCGCCGGCGCCTGGCGGTGAGAATGCGAGCATGTGGAGTCCACACGTTCGCCCAGTACGCCCAGCACCTCCGCGAGAACACAGCGGAGTACGACCGGCTGCTCGACGCATTGACTATCAATGTCACGCAGTTCTACCGCAACGCCGATACGTGGGATCGGCTGACGACCACCGTCGTTCCCGATCTGGTGGCGCGTCGGGGAAGTGCCTTCAGGTGTTGGTCGGCTGGGTGTGCGTCGGGAGAGGAAGCATATACGCTGGCCGTCCTTCTGTTGGACGAAGCTCGGAAGACGGGTGCTACAAACGGGATCGCGGGTTGCATCGATGCGACGGATTTCGACGTCAAGAGCTTGAAGAAAGCGGGCGAGGGTCGTTACCCGGAAGAAGCATTCGATGCGATGCCGAATTCGCTGACAGCTCGGTATTTTCACCCCGATAGCGAGCATCCTGGCAGCCTGTCGATTTCCGATTCGGTGCGCCGGCTCGTGCGCTTCGCACAGCACGATGTGACCACAGACCCCCCACCTAATCCACCCTATGACTTGATCCTTTTTCGGAACGTCGTGATCTACTTCGATCGCCCCACACAGGAGCGCATTTTTCTCGAGATGGCGAACGCGCTCGCATCGGGGGGAGTTTTCGTCCTGGGCAAGGTCGAGACCATCTCTGGTGCTGCACGCGACATCCTGCAACTCGAGGACATCCGCGAGAGGGTTTATCGCCGGCGATGAAAGACTGGGCAGACGCCGATACGGTCAACATGGGAGATTTTCGTGTGGTGGCAGGGACGGGGCGGTTGGCCGTACGCGGGTTGGGGAGTTGTGTAGCGGTGGTGCTCTACGATCCCACGACGAGTGTGGGAGGCATCGCACACGTGATGCTCCCATCGCACACGCTGGCTCGCGGTCAAGCGAAGCCGGCGAAGTTCGCGGACACGGCAATCCCGCTGTTGCTCAGTGAGGTGATGCGGCTCGAAACTCGGCGGGAGAACGTCACGGCGCGCTTGGTAGGTGGGGCGAGAATGTTCGAGACCGTGGTCTTGGCCGGAGCCTTGCACATGGGCGAACGCAACGTGGTGGCGTGTCGCACGGCTATCCGCGAGACCGGACTGGTCATCGCTGGAGAGGACGTCGGCGGGCACCGTGGTAGATCGCTCCTCTTCGATGTGCGCGATGGGACCATTGCGGTTCGGATGCTTGGAGAGGTGGAGCGGTATGTCTGAAGCACGATCGGTGTTGATCGTGGACGACAGTGCATTGCTGCGGCGTGTGCTGGCAGACGTAATCGAGTCGTCGGGTCGCTACCGGGTCGTCGGGAAGGCCCGGAACGGTATGGACGCTCTCCAGAAAGTACACCGCCTGAATCCCGACCTCGTCACGATGGATATCGAGATGCCGGAACTCGACGGGTTGAGCGCCATCGGCTACATCATGAGTGAGGTGCCGCGGCCTATTATCGTAGTAAGCGCTCACGCCGGCGCGGGGACGAGCGCCGCCATCCGCGCCCTCGAGCTTGGTGCGATCGAGGTCGTGGCCAAGCCGAGTGGGGGGCCGACGGGTGAAAAGTTGGCGAGTATCGGCCCGGCCTTGCTCGCGGCGCTGGATGCGGCGGCCGTGGCGGATTGCACGCGAGTGCCGGTGCTCGCCCGTGTGCCGCAGCAGAAACGGCCGGCTGCCGATCCTGCGGTCGTGTCCGGTAGGGCAGTGTGGGCGATCGCAGTGGCGGCTAGCACCGGCGGACCTCGCGCGCTGGCCGAAGTGGTGCCCCAGCTGCCGACCTCTCGCGAGACGGCCGTTCTGATCGTGCAACACATGCCGCCCCGGTTCACACGGAGCCTCGCCGAGCGCCTCGATCTCTCGAGTAGGGTGCACGTCGTCGAAGCAGACCATGGCGTTCCGGTGCTCTCGGACACAGCGTATGTGGCTCCGGGCGACTACCATATGCTAGTTGAGATGGAGGCCGAGGGACCGGTCATTCGGCTGAATCAAGATCCCGCCGTTTGGGGCGTCCGTCCGGCTGCGGATCCGCTGTTTCACTCGGTGGCGGCGACGTTTGGAGAACGAGCCGTCGGAGTTGTCCTGACAGGCATGGGCCACGATGGAGCCGCCGGTTTGCGCGCGATTCACGACGCAGGAGGAATGGGTCTCGCGCAGGATCGTGCCACGTCGGTCATTTTCGGGATGCCGCAATCCGCCGTCGAAGCGGGTGGGGTCGATCGCGTTGCGTCGCTGAGCGGCATGGCCGGATGCATTGATGACGCGCTGATGCGACGGGCTGTCGGATGACGGGTTATCTTTTGATACGTGTCGGCGGTGATAGATACGGCTTGCCGATCGAAGAGGTTGTGGAGGTGGTAGACGACGCGAAGGCGGAAACGGTGCCGGGTGCGCAACACGCCGTGCGGGGTATAGCGAGAATACGCGGCCGGATGGTGCCGGTGGTACATCTGGGGGCACTCTTGACCGGGTGCTCACCTCCAAGTGAATGCGCTCCTACCGTCGTGGTCGCGCGCTGTGGCGACCGCCGAGTTGCATTCGAAGTGGACGACGTAGATGCCGTGGTTCGTGAAGTACCAGTTTCGGTTTCACCGGAGGCGCGCTTGCCGTGGATTTCGGGCGTCGCGCGCCATAACGATGACCTCATACCCATTCTAGACATGGACGCGCTGAGCGAACGCTTGACCGCGCCGTACAGCGAAGCGGTGCCGTGAGCGCTAACGAGGAGGTTCAGTTGGTGGCGTTCCGCGTCGGCGGACATGAGTTCGGGCTCAACATCTTCGACGTCGAGCGGGTGTTGCGCTATGAAAAGCCGGCACCGCTGCCCCAAGCGCCCGATTTTCTCGAGGGCATCATGCAATACAAAGACACGGCGATTCCGGTCATCGATCTCCGCAAGAGGTTGAACGTAGACGCGTCCGTTATCGACGACACCCGAACCATGATCCTAGAATGGGAACAGGGGAG
>JADFIT010000010.1 GCA_022566515.1 Gemmatimonadota bacterium | reverse complement strand
CACAGAAATAGCCACACCTCCCCCCCCCGATACCTCCAACCGTGCACCCTGTGCACACGACGCACGGAGTAAGGGATACCCCAAGGGACACCCAAGGCCCTGAAACAAGCAAAACCCCCAGAAAACCTGAGGGTTTTGCCATGGAGGCGCGGGGAATCGAACCCCGGTCCGAACCTCGATCCACAGTCGCTCTACGTGCGTAGGTCGTGCTTGAGGTCTCCGCCGAACGGCGCACAACCAGCCCAATCGACGGACAATCTTCCAAAAACTTGAGCTTCACGCGGAAGCAACGTGAAACCGCAGCCTGACTTTCCGATACCCTCGCGCCGCCTCAGGCGGGCTGCCACAAGGGCAGGTGCGTTAAGCTTTACGCTTAAGCAGCCAATGCCAGATCAGAATTGGCAATTGTGTTTTTTCCCGGCGTGTTTAACCAGGGCACCAGGAACCTGGACACGCAACGACAGCATCACGCGACCCGTCGAAGCCAGTCGCCCCCCCGTTGAACCACCTAAACCGTTGTAATAGAGAAATTTAGCCCACCGAGCCCTGGAGTCAACCGGATTGCTTCACCTCGGCTGTGGCAACCTCCACTCGGTTCCGCCCGGCCCGTTTGGCGCGATCGAGAGCAGCATCGGCGGTGGGAATGAGGTTGGGGAGGTCAGAGGTGGTTTCCGGCCGGGCGGACACGCCGACCGAGCATGTCAGGGTAACTCCGGCTCCCGCCCACTCCCACTCTAGATCGGCCAAGCTCCGGCGGATTCGCTCGGCCACCCTTGAAGCCGCTTTCCTATCTGTCTCGGGGAGCCACACTACGAACTCTTCCCCACCGACACGAGCCGCCACGTCGATGTCGCGAATGGCGCCCCGTAGGACCCGCACAACATGCTTGAGCACGGCATCGCCGGCCGCGTGGCCAAGCTCGTCAACGATCTTCTTGAAATCATCCAGATCCACACACAGAACCGCGCACGGTCCGTGAGGCGCATGCGCCATCACGCCCTCGAGTCCGGCACGATTGGGAAGCCCGGTGAGATTGTCAGTGTCGGCACGCTCTTCGGCCGCTCGCACCGCAGCAGCCGCGGCGAAACGCGGTCCCGTCTCGACCGTCAGCCACATCACACGCTCCCGCACCGCGGGATCCAAGTCCTCGTTGGGACCGAAGACGACCAGGGCACCCACGCCGTCGTGCCCGTCACAAAGCGGGTACGCCGTTCCAGCGCCGGTCTTCCGTCGGCGGTCGGTGGGCCCACGCCCAAACAAGTCTTCGCTCCTACCCGCTGCGACTGCCCCGTCGCCCATGCACGCCCGACCAGCCGCCGAATCCGGCGTCACGGATACGCCGATCAATCGCCGGTCTGCGTTATTGGACACGGAGATGACGGAGGCCACTTGTGTCTGGGGGTCGCGGATTACGACCGCGGTTGGCCATCCTGTGATTGTGCGCGCCCGATCACACAGTCCGGACGCAATCGCTGCGAGTGTGTCGAGTTCCGGCGGTAAGTCCACCGGCGGCGTCGAACCACCGGACCAGCGAGGGTCAAGATCGACCTGAAATTCCGCCAGCAGCCGCCGCAATTCGGACGCTATAGCTTGTGCCTGGTCCTGAGAGGTATCCGCCGAGCCCAACACCACTGCAACCCCGCGCTTGCGGTCGCCCACTGCTACCATGGTTTCATCGCCGCGGATTACGTGCTCCCGCCCATCGTCCATCGCCCGCTTGGCGAGAGACATCGCCCGCTCGGCGACCTCCGGTTTCAAGGGACTCGAACCGCTCGCCACCACCGGCTCCGCATCACGAGCGCACAGACACACAGCGTCGGCGTGGTGCGCGCGCCTGATCAAATCCACCACATGTTCGACCGATGCGAGAGGTGTCCGGCCTCGACGCGATCCACTCGTGAGCCAACGGCGGCGGAGGCCGCCTGCAGCTCCCATGCCTATCACAACACCAAGCAGCAGTCCGATGATGAGCGTTATCCAGGCCATTCTGTCAGTTGCTCACACGGTTCGAGACAGCACCACCGGTTCGATGTCCAAATCGAACTGCCGACACCTCACGTCTAACGGCACACCACATCCCGAGTCGGTTTCAGGTAATCGCGAAGGATCTCATCCGCCTCCAACATAGATTCAACCCGATATAATCGACTCCGGAGTTCCGCACTCTCCGGCAGGCCGCGAGTGTACCACCCCAGGTGCTTGCGGAATTCAAGGGCCGTCCTCCGACTATCGCCCTGGGTTTCCACGACAAGCTTCGCATGATGGAGAGCCACGGCGAAACGCTCTGCAGCTCCGGGGGTCGGTTTGGGAGTTCGCCCTGCGAGCAAGTCCCTCGTCTGCTGAAAGATCCATGGGTTGCCGAAGGATCCACGTGCTATCATGAGTCCGGCGCAGCCCGTCTTTTCATGCATTCGGACCGCGTCCTCCGCGGTCTTGATGTCGCCGTTACCGACCACTGGAATGTCGAGGGCGTCCACCAAGGCCGCTATCTCCTCCCAGCGAGCCTCTCCCCGATACATCTGTGAGCGAGTCCGGGGATGCAGTGTCAGCACTTCCGCCCCCGCCTCCTGACAGGCCAAGCCGATGCGCACGGGATCCCGCAGGTTATCGTCCCAACCACTGCGGATTTTGACGGTCACAGACAGCGTAGTGGCATCTCGCACCGCCTGAATGATCGCCGCCACCAAACCGAGATCCTTGAGACACCCCGACCCTCCGTTACGACGGACCACCTTCTTCACCGGACACCCGAAGTTGATGTCGATGAAATCCGGCTGATAGTAATCCGTCACCAGCGCGGCCGCCTCGGCCATACTTTCTGGGTTTGATCCGTACAACTGGATTCCGATGGGCCGTTCCTGGGCAGTGAAGAATGCTCCGTCGTGAACGCTCCTGATCCCCCGTCGCAAGCCTTCGCAAGAAAGAAACTCTGATACGACCACGTCAGCGCCAAACGATCGGCATAACCTGCGAAACGGCGGCTCCGAAACACCAGCCATTGGCGCGAGGAAAAGCGGAACATTGTGCTCTACAGGATAGGGAAACGCCATGTGGCGAAGTTAACTACCCCTGGGGACGGCAGCAACTCTCTGCGTTTGACAGGGTTGCGGAGTTCTCGTACGTTTCGACCGGTCGCAGCGTGCCCCAGGATCGATGTGACGACACCCCTGCCAAGTACAGGATTAGCTAATGCGCCTACGAGAGTTTTTCTCTGCTGATGCCATAAAGTTACAGCTCGAGGGCAACACCAAAGATGAGTTGCTCAAGGAGTTGGTCTCGCTGCTGTCGCTGGATGAAAAATCCGACGGAACGCTGTTCAAGATGCTCAAACGACGCGAGAACCTCGGGTCGACTGGTATCGGCCGGGGCATTGCCATCCCCCACTGCCGATCACTCGTCGTGTCTCAGCTTCGCGTCGTCTTCGGGCGGAAGCCGGCCGGCGTGGACTTCAAGGCGATCGATAACAAGCCGGTACACGACTTCTTCCTGATCGTTGCCCCCCCGATGGAGGTATCTAACCAATACCTGCCGGTTCTGGGAAAGATTGCCCAGTTCGCAAAGGAACCCGATATTCCCGAGCGACTGGCCCGGCTGGAGGAGCCGGAGCATTTTCTCGCACTGCTCGAGGAACAAGAATTCTAGTCGTCTACTCCCACTCTAGCGCTGCCCTCCGGCCGTTGGGTCAGTATGCCTTGGCCCACACCGCCTCGGTCGTTGCGGCCTCGCCGCAGGCGACGCACTTCCTAGGTTTCCGTTCGGACTGGAAATCCGGGTCGGGGATTACCCGTATCGTTGCCTTTGTCTCATCCTTGATCCGCTGTTCACAGGCAGCATTCCCGCAAAAACCGCCGTACGCGAACCCGCCTTTGCCGGCCATCAATTCGACCAGCTGATCCATAGTCACGTCCCGCACGCTGTTCTGCGCCTGGCGTGACTTCGCAGAGTCCAGCAGGCTCCTTTGCAGCATTTCCAGGGTCTCGTTCACAAATTCCGATATTTCGTCCATTTTGACCGGAACCTTGCCACCCGTTCGCCGCGCAAGTATGGCCTGGCCTTCGGCCACATCGCGGGGACCAATCTCCAGCCGAACAGGCACTCCCCGCAGCTCCCATTGATAGTACTTGGCACCGGGCTTCATCCCATCCCGGTCGTCCACCTCGACGCGCAGACCTGATTCACGCAGCACCTCACTCACTCGGTGGGATACCTGCAGCACCGCCACGCGATCCGCGTCAGTCTTCCAGATCGGGACGATCATCACCTGGACAGGTGCGAGACGCGGTGGCAGCACAAGGCCCTTATCGTCGCCATGTGTCATGATGAGTGCCCCGACGAGCCGCGTGGAGACACCCCATGACGTATTCCAGACGTAATCCATCTGGCCTGCGGCTGTTTGGTAGTCCACGTCGAAGGCCTTCGCGAAGTTTTGGCCAAGATTGTGTGACGTGCCGGCTTGCAGCGCCTTGTTGTCCTGCATGAGGGCCTCGCACCCATACGTGCGCAGCGCCCCTGCAAACCTCTCTGACTCTGTCTTCAGTCCCGTAATCACGGGCATGGCCATCCACTCTTCCATGAAACGACGGTACAGTGCGAGGATACTGCGCGCTTCCGTCTCTGCTTCTTCCTCGTTGATGTGTGCCGTGTGTCCCTCCTGCCACAGAAACTCGGTGGTTCTCAGAAACAGCCGAGTTCGTTTTTCCCAGCGCACGATGTTGGCCCATTGGTTGATCAGCAACGGCAGGTCTCGGTAGCTCTGAATCCACTTGGCGAACATCGCGTAGATGATAGTCTCAGAAGTGGGGCGCAGTACGAGGGGCTCTTCCAGCTCTTTACCGCCTGCGCGTGTCACAACCGCGGTTTGTGGTGCGAAACCTTCGACGTGCTCTGCCTCCCGCGCCAGGAAGCTCTCTGGAATGAGCATCGGGAAATACGCGTTCTGGTGGCCGGTGGCCTTGAGCATGTCGTCGAGAGCCCGTTGCATGAGCTCCCAAATGGCATATCCTCGCGGCCGGATGACCATGCATCCCCGCACCGGAGAGTAGTCTGCCAGCTCGGCACGTAGGACGACCTCGTTGTACCAGGCGCTGAAATCCTCGCTGCGTTTTGTGAGGCGTTGATCTTCACTCATCGGTCACCCATTAGTGATCGCTTCCTTGTCATTGATTCAACTTCCATTCGCGGGGGCTTCATACCCATTCATGCTCGGTCACAAGCTTGTCCACCGCAATTCGCTCCTCGGTTCCCGTACCGAGATTCCGTAGCATCACCTCTCCTGCTTCGCGCTCGTCGGGTCCGATGATTACAGCCGTCTTGGCCTGGCGCGCCGACGCTATCTTGAGTTGCTTGGCTACCGCTTGTGCCTTGAGAGCGTATTCGACACGCACCCCGCGGTCGCGGAGCGCGTGGCTCAAACGAAGTACTTCCGGGACATCGGCGGTCGTGACGGCGACAACGAAGGCATCCAACCTTCCACCAGCGTCCGGAACGATCGAGTGATCCCGAAGCAGCTCGGTAATGACGACATCTCCCATGCCGAAGCCCGTGGCAGGCAGGTCTACACCACCCAGCGCCTTCAGGAGGCCGTCGTAGCGCCCGCCGCCGCAGATCGCGCGCAGCGACCGGTTGGCATCGAACAACTCGTATACGATACCCGTGTAATAGGCCAGCCCGCGTACGATCGACAGATCTACCTCTAAGAAATCGCCCAGGCCCATGCGGCACAGCGCGGCATGACAGGCGGCAAAATTCTCAGCGACTTCCTCTCCACCCCGTACCTTCCCCAAGGCCGCCAGCGCGTCCTCCAAGCCACGTATGCTCCCAATATCGAAGACACGATCGACAGCTGGGCCCGTGATGCCGGCGGTCTTCAGACGCTCGGCCGCCTTGCCCCGGTCTTCACGCTCAATCTTGTCGATCGTCGTATAGGCTACCGCCAACTGGCTCTCATCGAGCCCGGCAGCAAGCAGCAAGGCGCGCATCATCTGCCGATCGGACAAACGCACCCGAACAGCGTCTGCACCCAGGCCCAACTCCCGCATGATATCGATCGCAGCGGCAATCACCTCTGCATCGGCCAGCGGTCCCGACTCGCCGATCAGATCCATGTTGAGTTGAAAGTGCTCGCGTAGCCGGCCTCGCTGCTGTCGCTCATATCTGAACAGGTGGGGGATGGAATACCACCGGATAGGCTTCTTGAAATCAGACGCCTTCGCCGCCACCATACGCGCCAGCGTGGGTGTCATCTCCGGTCGCAGGGCCACCGATCGCCCGCCCTTATCATCAAAATGATAGAGCTGTTCTACGATCTCCTCCCCGCTCTTCCTCGTGTACAGGTCGAGCGGTTCGAGCGGCGGGCCGTCGTATTCCTCAAAGCCGTACCTAGCGGAGACGGCTCGCCAAGCAGCAAAAATGTGATGGAGGAGAGCGATGTCGGCGGGGTAGAAATCCCTGAACCCGGGCAACCCTTTTACTTGCATCGCGACAATTTAGCCGAACGGCGCCAATCCGGGCACCCGCATCATCGCATCGCCGACCGTGTGGAAAGACCCGCATACGACGACGGTCTGCGCGCCCCTGGCTGCTTCGTCCAGACAGCGGTCGAAATCAGCCTGCACCCTGACCGCAGAACCCAGAGCCGGGGCCAATGCGTCCAGATCGGGCCGGCGGTCCGGAGGAGCCGAGGGGGGCGATGTCAGCCAAATTCCGTCTGCCACGCCGGCGATCTCCCGCACCATTCCGATCGCGTCCTTATCCCGAAGAATGCCGACGACGGCATGGAGGGGCTTAGGCGGTGGCCGGTCTCTCAGCGTCCGGACAAGCACCCTCATTCCGGCAAGGTTGTGGGCCACATCGAAGATCCACCGGCCTCTCCTGTCGAAACGTCCCGGCACCCAAGCGTTGGCCAGTCCCGCCGCGATCGCTGCGGCATCGGGCCTGAGGTGGGCGGGCAGGGCGTGGAGAACAGCCGTGGCAACCGCCGCATTGCGCCTCTGGTGGTCGCCTTCCAGACGAAGCGCCCCCTGGTACGATTCCTCAGGGGGAACTTCGACGACCCGGGCCCCTTTTCCAGCGGCCACATCCCGGAGGACTGCTGCGGCTTCCCCTGCCGATTCACCAATCACGAAGGGGATATTCGGCTTTGCGATGCCGGCTTTTTCCGCCGCGATCTCCGGGAGCGTCGTTCCCAGGTATTCCGTGTGGTCCATCCCGACGTTGGTCAC
The DNA here is from genome assembly GCA_022566515.1 of Gemmatimonadota bacterium. Lineage (GTDB taxonomy): Bacteria > Gemmatimonadota > Gemmatimonadetes > Gemmatimonadales > GWC2-71-9 > B3T1B10. The sequence continues at coordinate 33,264 of JADFIT010000010.1, read as the reverse complement.
GGCTGCCACTACCGGCTCCAGGACGTTGGTGCTGTCCAGGCGGCCACCCAGGCCCACCTCCACGACGGTCACCTGGGCACCGCGGGCAGCGAAATCCGCCAAGGCGATCGCCGTCGTGGCCTCGAAAAAGCTCGCGTCCGACTCCTCTATCGCCGGACGCAGGTGGGAGGTCCATGCAGCGAAAGCCTCCTCGCCGATCGGCCGATCGGCGACAACGATACGCTCCCGCACCTCCACCAGGTGGGGTGAGGTGTACAGACCCACTCGAAACCCCGCCTCACACAGGGCCTGGTACACCATCGCAGCCACCGATCCCTTCCCGTTGGTGCCGCCGATATGGATGACTTCGAACTGTTCCTGGGGGTTCCCAATCTCTGCCAGGAGGCGCCGAGTGGGCTCGAGAGACCACTTCTTGCCCGACCCACCCAGTCTGGGGAACAGGTACGCGCAGGCCGCGCGATAGGAGAACGGGGTTGAGATCAGCGGCCCTGCATCATCTTGAGGAGATTGGATATCGTGGCTCGGAGTTGGACACGCGGCACCACCATATCGACCATGCCCTTTTCCAAGAGGAACTCGGCCGTCTGGAACCCCTTCGGCAAGTCCTGTCCGATGGTTTGTTTGATCACTCTGGGCCCGGCGAAACCGATTACCGCGTTTGGCTCGGCGATATTTACATCGCCCTGCATTGCAAAAGATGCGGACACCCCGCCGGTGGTGGGGTCGGTGAGAACTGAGATGTAGGGCACTCGCTCGCGTTTCAGTGCGGAGATCATTACGGAGGTTTTTGCGAGCTGCATCAAGCTGAGGACGCCCTCTTGCATCCTCGCCCCACCGGATCGCGAGACCATCACCAGCGGTACACGCTCCTCTACCGATCTCCGCGCTAGTCGAGCGATCTTCTCTCCGACGACCGATCCCATCGAGCCACCCATGAAAGCGAAATCCATCACTCCCAGATTGAGTTCATCGCCCTCGAGCGTAGCAGATCCGGTTATCACAGCCTCGTGAGATCCGGCTTTGCGCAGCGCCCGGGCGAGCTTGTCGGTATAGCCTTCGAAGCCCAGTGGATTGGATGACTGGAGTTCGTTGTACAACTCCGAGAAGGATCCCTCATCAGTGAGCATGTCGATGTAGACTTGCACGGCGACACGCCGGTGGTGGCCACACTCCGGACACACCTCTAACGCCTGCTCGAATTTATCGCGGATGTCGACATGGCCGCACTCGGGACATTTTTCCCAGGCATCTGCTGGGATCTCGAGTTTCTCACGGGACGGCCGTCGCGGTTTACGGTCTTTTCGGAACCAGGGCATATGTCGCCACAGGGGAAAAAGGGTGGGCTGGCGGCTAAGGAATCTGGTTGGGGACAGCCTCAGATGCTAGCCCTCGAGATACCCCCCGAGCCTCGAATCCCAAGCCACCCGTAGCGTGAGTCCGATGCACAGGAGACAGATCACCATGAACGACCCGCCATAGGAGTAGAACGGCAGCGGGATACCCGTTACTGGCATTAGACGTACGCTCATGCCCACGTTCACCACGACGTGCGTTAACATCAGCCCTGCTATTCCGGCAACCACGACGCATGAAAATGTATCAACCGCATGACGCGCGACGCGGATCAGAACGAAGAAGAACATGGCAAACAAGAACAGGGATACCACGACGCCTAGAAACCCAAACTCCTCGGCCAGAACGGGGTATACAAAATCCGTGTGCTGCGAAGGAAGGAATGCCAATCTTTTTTGTGTGCCCTCCAGGAATCCCTTGCCGAGCAATCCCCCCGAACCAATCGCCACCTTCGCTTGAATGACATTCCACCCGGTTGCTCGCGGATCGATCTCCGGATTCAGGAACGAGAGGATGCGGTTTTGTTGATAGGAAGCCAATCCCATCCACAGACGGAGCGCCACCACCCCCATGAGCACGTTCATCCCCCACATGACAAGCGCCTCCAGTATATAGGGGCGAAGCCATAGGAGGAGCACGGTGATCAACACGATCCAGGCTCCCCACAGCCCAGTTGAAAAAGCGAGAATGAGACTGATGATCGGCGATGCGGCCAGCAGCAGCAGCCACGGTGACACGCCGACCCAAAAGAGCATCGAAAAAAAGATGCCGAGAAAAACGAGCGCACTTCCCAGATCGGGTTGCAAGCCTACCAGCAGGAGGGGAATGCCTACGATGATGCCAGAGGGTAACAGTTCGAAGGCCGACCGCGGCTGGTGCCTTCGGCTTGCCAGGTGTCGCGCGAGCATGAGAATGGTCGCAAGCTTTGCCAACTCCGCCGGCTGTCCCAGCCGAACGCCTGCAATGGCGATCCACGACTTCGTCCCCGCCGCCGTTCCGGCTCCAGTACCAACGACCAATGTTGCCAGAAGCAGGGCGACCGAGGCGACATACAGAAACGGCGTGAGCCACTCCAGAAGCCGATACGGCACGCGGAAGATGACCGCCGCTCCCACCACACCAATTGCGATCCAGATTATTTGGCGTTGCCAGATACCGGCTGCAATGGTGGGAAAATCAGTTTGTCCGGCAGAATACAACGTGGCTATCCCAGGCAGGATTAGGGCTGCAACCGCCAGCAGCAGTGGTCTGTCGATTCCGGTGCGCCGCATCACCTATCTACGAACGCGTTGGAGAGCGGAGTCTGGCTCCACCACTGCCGATGCGGGAACCGAGTCCGACGGCAGCACCCACGTTACCGGCCGACCGAGATCCGCGTCAGGACCCAACAAGTGCCGGGCAATGATCTGAGTCACCATCCGTGCGATCGACGATCCGTGTTCGCCAAACTCGACAATCGCACCCACAACCACTTCGGGAGCTTCGGCAGGCGCAAACCCAATGAACCAACCATGGTCCAGACCGTGAGGGTTCTGCGCGGTGCCCGTCTTGCCGGCTATATGCAGATTTGCAATTCGTGATCTAACCGCTGTACCGCGGGCCACCACCATTTCCAGTGGAGATCGGAGTTTGGCAACGTTCTCCGGTGAGGCTACGAGCGGAAACTCGCTACTGGTTTCCTCCTGCACTACCAACATCGGTGTCGGTGCCCTGCCGTCATCGCGCGCCAGCAGGGAGTAGAACCGCATCATGCTGATCAGAGTTTGAGAATTCTCTCCCTGTCCGATGGCGAGATTGAGCGTTACGGCGTTTGTCCATCCTCGCGAGCCGTATAGGGAGTCGAAGTAGGCAGTTGTCGCGGGAAAGATCGGCGCTACTTCGCCCGGTAGGTCTATGCCCGTCCTTCCGGCGAAGCCGATGCGACCTCCTTCGAGCAGCATGTTTCCGAGGCCGACTTTCAGTCCGAGCTGGTAGAAATACACATCGCATGATTGCTCGATTGCTTCTGCCAGTGTCAGATCACCGTGACCGCTGGATTTCCAACATCGAAAATAACGGCTGAAATACTGATAGCCCCCGGTGCACTGTATCGGCATCTTGCCGTCGAGCGTGGCATCGCCGCGCTCTAGCGCCATCAGCGCCAACGCCAACTTCCACGGAGACGCTGGGGGATAGAGACCCTGCACTGCACGATTGAGCAGTGGTGTGCTCTCGGAAGCCAGCCACTCACTCCAAAGGTCGGGATCGACGCCGCCGATGAACTCATTGGGGTCGTAGGTCGGTGCAGAATACATCGCCAGGATCTCGCCGCTGCGCGGATCCATTGCTATGACCGCACCACGCTCCCCGAACTTGGGGAACAGACCGGCGACGTAACGCTGTAAACCAAAATCAAGCGTCGCCCGGAGTGTATCTCCCTGTTGTGGTGCGAGCTGTTCTCCCCCCTCGTCCTTGATGGTCCGGCCGAGGGCGTCGACCACCACGAGACGCTCCCCATCGAGACCACGCAACCGGCTGTCGTATTGCCCTTCAAGGCCACCCCGCCCTACCAAAGACCCCATGCGGGCCCCGACAAAGCGACGGCTCGCCAGTTCCTCTTCCGACACCTCGCCCACGTAGCCGAGGAGATGTGATACGATGTCGCCGTGCGGGTAGTGTCGTTTGGGTTCGGTCTGAACGATTAGACCGGGGAAGGATGACTTCCGCTCTTCGAGAGTTGCGACCATTTCAAACGGCGCATCGCGCATCACGAGCACTGGATCGTCGGGAGAGCGCTCATACCGCCGAAGCACCGCTGCCCTCATGACCGAGTCGAGAGAGGTGTACTTGGTGATCGAGTCCAGCGTAGCTAGAAAAGCGGTTTCGTTGAGCGCCATCAGAGAAATCGTGTAGCTGGGAACATTCGTCGCAAGAACGACCCTGTTTCGATCTACGATGATGCCCCGCGGAGCCGGCAGCACCACCGGACGCAGCCGGTTGTTGCGCGACTGGACTGCATATTGATCCGACCCCAAGACCTGCAGGCGGAAGAACGCCCCACCCAACACCAAGAACACCCCACCGACGAACACGGATGCGGAAAAAGCGCGACGAGAGAGAGAGTGCGGATGGTTCCAGTTCACTCGATGATCCCGATCTTGAACCAGCGCCGAAACGTGAGGAGCACGAGTAATCCGGCAACTGTAGTTGTGATGGCTTGTCCGACCGACCAAGCCGTGAGCGCCCAAAACAGCTCGGCACCCCGGGTCTGTCCGCCGGCCAGCAGCACCAGAAAATTCCGCAACCAGCACCCAAAGAAGAGGAATCCGGAGGTGACAAGCAGATTATCCGGGAAGAATATCGCCTTCCCCCACGCTTGAAGATAGCCAACGACGGTATGGGCAAGAGCACCCGCGCCGAATGCGACGGGCGATAGCGCATCCGCCAGGATGCCCACGGTGAATCCGGCAACAGCGGCATTCGCCGGCCGGCTCCGGATCGCGAAGAACATCAGGGCCAGCAGCAGGAAATCAGGGGCGAGGCGGTCGTTCCCGAGCAGCGGGCGCACGGTAAAATGCATGAGGACGAGCGCCAGGAGTACGAGGCCGACCTTGAACCCGCTGGGCTGAGTGTTCATTGCCGTCGCTCGAACGCACCGCTCAAATCCTCCGTTTCCGCCAGGAGAATGAGCACATGGGATACCGCAGCCGGGTGTATAGCCGGCTCTACCAGAAAGCTCCTTGACCAACCCACCCGGTCGTCGAGGACCCCTCGGATCCGTCCGACCGGAATGCCGCGAGGGTATACTCCACCCAGTCCGGAGGTGAAGATCGTGGTTCCCTCGGGGATTTCCCCTTCGTACGATACGTCGCGCAACTCGAGCATCATCGTGGCGCCTTCGCCGAATCGGGGACCCACGAGGCCAACCACAGAATCGCCGAGTGCCGTGACAGCCGCCCCAAAATTGGGATGTGTCCAGGTATGCACGACCGAGGTGTTTCGATCGACAGTTTGAACGCTTCCGACCAATCCTCCCACCGCAACCACAGGCGCCCAGCGCCGCACGCCCTCTCGTTCACCCGCCGAAACGATGATGGTTGTGCCTTCTGTCTGTTGGGTCTGGAATAGCACTTCGGCTGCGATGTGGTGCACCGGCATTCTCGCCCGAAGGCCTAGGATCGCTCTCAGCCTGGCATTCTCCTGCATCAACCCCTGCACATTCCCCGCTATCGCCGAAACGGAGTCTGCGCGGGCCGATATCTCCTCGAACCGAACACGCCATACCCGCAGCTGCTGGATCTCGTCCTGCAGGCTTAGGAACGGAGACAAGACGGTCTCGCGTATGGTGGAAGCGATGGCTTCGGCGTATGTGACTGGGGTCAGGCGAGCCGTCACGGCGAATATGAGACAAATTACGAAGGTGATGGTGTCTCGCCGTGACGAATAGGGTTCCGGCAGCTGGCGCACGTTCTAAATCGCCAAAACCGCGCGGTATCTCTCCGGATCCTCGAGGATGCGTCCCGTGCCGCGAACCACACACGTCAGCGGGTCCTCATCCAAGCGTATTGGCAGCGACGTTTCCTGGGACAGTAGCACGTCGAGACCGCGGATCATCGCTCCGCCTCCTGCCATGATGATACCTCGGTCGACGATGTCACTCGCCAACTCGGGCGGCGTGATTTCGAGCGCCCGCCGGATCGCATCCACGATCTGCTGGATCGGCTCCTGAATGGCCTCACGGATCTCACTGGAATGTACACGCACCACCTTGGGAATTCCGGACACCAGGTCTCGACCCTTGGCCTCCATACTTCTTTCGTCGCCCACCGGCGCCGCCGAGCCGATCTGGATCTTTATGGCCTCCGCCGTCGGCTCGCCAATGAGCAAATTGTAGTTCTTGCGCATGAACTGGACAATGGCTTGATCCATTTCGTCTCCACCCGTACGAATGGACGTATCGCTCACGATACCGGCAAGTGCAATGACGGCGATTTCGGTGGTTCCACCACCGATGTCGATCACCATGTTGCCCGTCGGGGTCTCGACGGGAAGGCCCACACCAATCGCCGCAGCCATCGGCTCGGCCACCATGTAGACCTCTTTGGCGCCCGCCGACTGGGCACTGTCCCGAACGGCACGCTTCTCCACCCCAGTGATTCCGCTCGGCACGCACACAATGACCTTGGGCTTCACTCGGAAGACGTGTTTGTTGATGATCGAGGAGAGGAAGTACCGGAGCATCTTCTCGGTGATGTCGAAATCGGCAATCACCCCGTCCTTCAGGGGACGAATAGCAACGATGCCCTCCGGCGTCCGCCCCAGCATGCGCTTCGCTTCGAGCCCTATGCCCTGGACTTTGCCGCTCGCCTTCTCGATGGCGACCACGGACGGTTCGTTCAAGACGATTCCTTCGCCTCGAACATAGATGAGAGTGTTGGACGTACCGAGATCTACCGCGATTTCAGTCGCGGGGAGGAAACTCCCGATCTTGAATCTAGGCCAGGCCATATAGCGATTGGGGCAAAATCGAATGGCAGGTGCGCGGGCCAATGCGCCCGAATGGCACACAAACGATTCAATTTAACCCGCACGCTAAGTTCTGACAAGATGCAGAGTTACCGACTCCGGACTCGCCTGACGCGGCCAATTTCGGAGGCTCTAGATCAGCGTTTCCGGGTCGTACAGCTTCATTCCGGAGGCATCCGCGACCCCGGGATACACCACCTTGCCCTCGACGACGTTGAGGCCGAGCAGCAATGGCTTGCTAGCCCGGCACGCGCCGCGCCAACCGTCGCCGGCCAGGCTCCGGGCATAGGGAAACGTGGCGTTGGTCAATGCCAGCGTAGAGGTGCGCGGCACCGCGCCGGGCATGTTGGCCACTGCATAGTGAATGACGCCGTCAACGACATAGGTGGGATTCTCGTGCGTCGTAGGCTTGGCGGTCTCAACACAGCCTCCTTGATCGACTGCAACGTCGACGATGACAGAGCCCTGCTTCATGAGCGCAAGGTCCTCCCGCCGCACAAGCTTGGGCGCTCTCGCGCCTGGCAGTAGCACGGCCCCCACCAAGAGATCTGCGTCCGCAAGCTGCTCGAGCAATATGTGCCGATTGGAGTGCAGCAGCGTGACGTTTGCCGGCATGACATCAGCCAGGTATCGCAACCGATTCAGCGACAGGTCGAGAATGGTGACTTTGGCGCCCATCCCGGCGGCTATCTTGGCCGCGTTGGTCCCTACGACGCCGCCTCCCAAGATTAGAACGTGGGCCGGCATCACCCCGGGCACACCACCGAGCAGCAGCCCCAACCCACCGCTCTGGGCTTCGAGGTACCTGGCTCCCTCCTGAACAGCCATTCTTCCCGCCACTTCACTCATCGGCGTCAACAACGGCAACTCTCCCGAGGGAAGTTGTACCGTTTCGTAGGCGATGGCCACACACCCGGATTCCACTACCGCGCGTGTCAGCACATCGCTTGCGGCGAAATGGAAATAGGTGAAGATGATCTGGCCACGTCTCATCTTCGGCCATTCGGATTCAATCGGCTCTTTGACCTTCATGATCATGTCGGCCTTCGTCCACACCTGATCCGCCTCGGAGACCATCGTTGCACCGGCGGCGGCGTATGCCTCGTCAGTGAACCCACTACCTTGTCCGGCACCTGCCTCGACCAACACCGTATGATCATCTGCGGCTATCGCTTCGACTCCGGACGGAACGAGGGCCACTCGGTTCTCGTTCGTTTTGATTTCCCTTGGAACGCCGACAATCATTCTTGCCTCGTGGAGAAGCTCTATTGATTCGGTCCAAGCCAGACGGCCGTCTGGCGTTCTGGATCAAAGAATTCTTGCGCGACCGCTGCGACATCAGCAGCGCGCACCTCGTCGATCTCCGACAGCACCTGGCTAATCGATTTGTATGGCTGCCGATGCAAGACGATACCGGCTGCGCGATACATCCGCGACGACGGACTTTCCAGACCCAACGTGACCTGTCCTTTCAGTTGCTGCTTGGCTTCGGCTAAGGAGTCTGCCGACAATCCCTCACGTTTCAGTCGGTCGAGTTCACTGTTGATCGCCTCGACCGCTTGTTCCGCCGTCGACGGCCGCGTTCCGACGTAGACACCGGTTACGCCCGAGTGCTCGTAGAAGGAGTGGTACGAGTAAACCGCATACGCCAGGCCGAGCTCCTCACGCACGCGCTGGAAGAGCCGGCTGGCCATGCCAGCCCCGAGCACCGTGTTCAACAGCAGGAGTGAATAGCGGCGCTCGTCCGCATACCCGAACGTATCTGTGCCCATGACAATATGCGTTTGAGCGGAGTCGCGGGGCACACGCTCGGTGACACGTCGACCCGCCGGTACCGGTGAGATCGTCGCCGGCTCGGGGCCTGGCTCGAACGCAAACCAGCCGCACTTTGCCAGCAGCTGGAGCAATACGTCATGCTTTAGATTTCCGGCGACGGCTATGACGACCTGCCGCGGGTGGTAGGCTCTTTCATGCAGATCTCTCAAGTTCTGCACCTCGAGAGAACGTACTGTTTCCCTCGTTCCGAGAATCGAGTAGCCGTAGGGGTGATCGGGCCAAAGGGCCGATCCGTGCAGATCGAACACGAGATCGTCCGGGGTATCCTCTACAGTGCTGATCTCTTCCAGGATCACGCCGCGTTCGAGTTCGAGATCCGCGTCTCGCAGTACGGGGTTCCGAACCAGGTCTGTAAGCACGTCGAGGGCGCGGGGTAGGTCTTCATCCAAAACGCGCGCCTGATAAGATGTGTGCTCTCGGGCCGTAAAGGCATCGAGCGACCCCCCTCGCGCTTCCAGCTCCAACGCGATGTCGCGTGCAGAGCGGCGCTCGGTTCCCTTGAACACCATGTGCTCGAGTAAGTGCGAGACCCCCATGCAGGAAGGCAACTCGTGGGCCGAAGCCGCCCTGACCCACATGCCCACCGCGACCGACCGGACGGCGGGAATCACCTCGGAGATTACGGTAACTCCGTTCTCCGCGATCGTGCGGTAAAGACCCTCGTCTAGTTTTTCGGTCTGTAGACCAGCCTTCATTCGCGTTCGAGCAGTGCCTTACGAGAGAGTTTCATCCGACCTCGATCGTCCATACTCAACAGCTTGACACGAACGATGTCGCCTTTCTTTACCACATCTTCCGTCTTCTCTACTCGGCCGTGGGCCAACTCCGAAATGTGCAGTAGGCCCTCCGTGCCGGGCATGATCTCGACGAAAGCCCCGAACGAGGTGGTGCTCTTGACGGGACCTTCGTAGATCTTCCCCACTTCCGGGTCCTGGACCAAGGCTTCGATTCTCGCCTTGGCCGCTGCGCCCGCAGCTCCGTCCACCGCAGAGATCGTAACCACTCCCGAATCATCGATGTTGATTTCCGCACCGGTTTCTTCCTGAAGGCCTCGAATAATCTTGCCTTTCGGGCCGATGACGTCACCGATCTTTTGTGGGTTTATCTGTATCGTGATGATCCGCGGTGCATATTTCGACAGATCATCCCGATGAGTGGATAGGGTCTCGTCCATCTTGTCGAGAATGTGCAACCGAGCCTTGTAAGCTAGCTGGAGAGCCTTTCCCAATAGCTCCAGGTCGAGCCCATCGATCTTGATGTCCATCTGGATCGACGTGATGCCCTCGCGCGTTCCCGCAACCTTGAAGTCCATGTCTCCCAGATGATCCTCACTCCCGAGGATATCGGTGAGTACCACAACCTTGTCGCCTTCCTTGATGAGCCCCATCGCCACGCCGGCGCATGCGCCCTTTACCGGCACACCCGCATCCATCAACGCCAGCGAACCGCCACAGACGCTAGCCATGGAGGAAGACCCGTTTGACTCGAGAATCTCCGACACCACCCTAATGGTGTAGGGAAACTCCTCATACGGAGGCAGAATCACCTGGAGGGCGCGCTCGGCGAGCATTCCGTGGCCGATTTCACGGCGTGATACTCCCCGTATCGGTCGTACTTCTCCGACAGAGAACGGCGGGAAGTTGTAGTGCAGCATGAAGCTCTTACTGGTTTGCTGCTTCGAGTCGATGGTGTCGACGCGTTGCTCGTCGCCCACCGAACCGAGGGTCGTGGTGACCAGAGCCTGCGTTTCGCCGCGTTGGAAGAGGCTGCTGCCATGCGTGCGCGGCAGAATGCCCACCTCACATTCGATCGGCCGCACCGTATCCGCGTCGCGTCCATCCACGCGCTCGCCGACCTCGAGCACACGCGCCCGGGTCACCTCCCCTTCGATGGTGTCGAGAGCATCCGATATCTTTCTAGCCGCATCGGGGAATTCCTCCGCCAACTCGGCCAACACCGACCGCTTCAGTTCAGCTAGGCTCTCCCGACGCTTGAGCTTGTCATCACCGAACAGTGCGTCTGCCATCTTGGGCTCAGCCAACTCCCGGACCCGCCGCTCAATCTCCACAGGGATCTCCTCGGGCGTCCAATCCATCTTCTCGACCGAGGCCACGTCTATGATCTCCTGTTCGACAGTGAGCAGCTCGTCGATAGCCTCCTGTGCCTTGGCGAGCGCTGAGATCATGTCACTTTCCGACAACTCCAACGCGCCGCCCTCCACCATCAGGACGGAACTCTTGCGTCCTGCCACCACTAGGTCGATATCCGATTCGTCGAGCTGGTCGAACGTGGGGTTGACCACCCATTCCCCCTCGATCCGACCGATGCGCACCGCGGCCACAGGACCGTTCCAAGGCACCCGTGACAAGCTGAGGGCCAGGGATGCCGCGACGAGCCCAACGGTATCAGCATCATTCTCCTGGTCGGCAGAGATCACATAGACGAAGACCTGCGTTTCGTTCTTGAAACCCTTGGGAAAGAGCGGACGGAGAGACCGGTCGATCTGGCGTGCCGCTAGGATCTCCCCGTCACTCGGGCGGCCTTCACGTTTGATAAACCCCCCTGCAAACTTCCCGGCGGCGTACCACTTTTCGCGGTACTCCACGGTGAGGGGGAAAAACGGCAAGTGAGAGATATGGTCCGCAACGGTGACCGCGGCGAGCACCACCGTGTCGCCGAACTGTACCAAGGCGCTGCCAGCCGCCTGTTTCGCCAGCCGTCCCGTCTGCATATGCAGTGCGCGCCCGGCGAACGTTCGCTTGACTTCCTTAAACATTGTCATCCTAGGAATCTGAGCCCACAAAAAAAGCGCCGGAACCATTCCAGGCGCCTGGCCGGCGGAAAGCGACTAGTGTCGGAGGCCGAGTTCTTCGATGAGCTTGCGGTAACCTGCCACGTCGATCCGCCGCAGGTACCCCAAAAGACGTCGTCGCCTACTGACCATCGCCAGCAGTCCACGCCGCCCGTGGTGGTCCTTGTGATGCGTCCGAAAATGGCTTGTCAGGTAGTTGATTCTCCCAGTCAGGATGGCGACTTGAACCGGGGCCGACCCGGTGTCTCGCTCTCCCATCTGGAACTTGCGAATTGCTGCCTGCTTGTCAAAGCTCATTAAAAGTGTATCCTCACAAACCGCGAGCCACGAATAATCTTAACTGCCCAAAAATATCTTAGCTAGCTATTATAGCCTGCATCCGTACTGATGTAAAGGCGACTGATGACACTAGATCCGGAACACTTGGTCGGTAGCTCCGTCGGCCCCTACACCGTTGAGGGCCTGATCGGAGAGGGGGCCTTCGCCTGGGTCTTCAAGGGCCATCGGACGGATAACGGAACTCCCGTAGCTCTCAAGGTGCTCCGACCCGTGTACGCCGGCGATCCGCAGTTTGAGGCTCGCTTCCGCGACGAGTTCGAGTTGACCTCCGATTTCAACCACCCCAACATCGTTCGCATTCTAGACGTGGGACGCGACGGCGAGACGACCTACTTCGCGATGGATTACTATCCCGACTCCTTGGCCGGCCTGCTGGAACGGGACGGCCCGCTCAAGGAGGACAAAGTGGTCGACCTGGCCCGGGGGGTGGCAGGTGCGCTCGAGTTCGCCCACGAGGCCGGGATCATCCACCGGGACATCAAAATCGACAACATCCTCATTGCCGAGGATGGGCGGGCACTGGTGGCGGATTTCGGCATTGCCCGAGCGGTTGCCGGATACGTATCGGCTACCGGACAGAGCATGACCATCGGGACGCCCCATTACCTCTCACCAGAACAGGCCCAGGGCCGGAAGCTGGACGGTCGGAGCGATCTCTACGCCCTGGGAGTAACCTTGTACAAGGCCGTTACCGGCAACGTCCCGTTCAGTTCTACCGACTGGTTCGAGCTTGCCCGAATGCACGTCGAGGACCCGCCCGAGGCCCCTCGGAAGCTACGGCCGGACATCTCGGGCCGCTTGGAGCGCATCATCCTTAGGCTGCTTGCCAAGCACCCCGACGATCGCTACCAGTCCGCCAAGCACCTGATTGCGGAGCTGGACGAGATCAGGAGCGCTGCCCGCTCCACCGAGACGTTTGGTCTGGACCCTGAGGCCGGGGGCGGGGGCGTGATGGCGGACGGCACCAGGCCCAAATGGCTGTGGTCCCTGGCTGCCGTCCTGTTGGTGGTGATGGTGGCGATAGCGGTGGCGTTGCTGGGGCGGAGGTAAGAAGAGCAAGCTCCCTGCCTCCCCTATGTCACCCTCCAAACACCCTCATCAGATCATTCGTCAGAGCAAGTACCATGATCCCCAAGAGAATCACCAGTCCGAACTGGCTGAATCGCACACGCAACTCCAGGGGCATCGGCTTGCCACGCACACCCTCGATCAGCAGAAACACGAGCTGCCCCCCATCGAGCACTGGGATGGGAAGCAGGTTGAGGATCGCCAGATTCACCGAGAATAGTGCCATGAAGGCAAGCAGAGGTATCAGTCCCTGCCGGGCCACTGCCCCGGAGATCTGACCGATGAGGAGCGGACCACCTAGCTCCCGGGCCGAGACGCGGCCGGTCACAAGGCCTTTCAATGTCAGGAGAATCAACTTGGCGTCGGCTTTGACCCGGCGTGCCCCCTCGGCGATCCCACCGACCACTCCCCAACTAACCCGGCGCACCTGGACGTGGCCGTACACGCCGAGCGAGCCCACCTCGCGCTCGGCTCCGGTAACGGCGTTTTCCTGGGTCGTGGTCTTCGGCTTCGCCGTGATGGAGATCTCCGCGCCGTCGCGATTGACACGGAACTCGACTGCCTGCCCCGCCCTGCCCTGCACCAACCGAGCCATCTCGTGCCAGTAGCTGATCGGTTCCCCGTCCACACTGACGATGACGTCTCCAGCCTCGAATCCCGCCTCCGCCGCGGCCGAGCTGTCGACCACCAACCCTATGCGGGCATCGCGCCGGGCACGCAGGGATCCATATAGAGCGACACGTTCATCGAGCGCGAAGCCGTCGATCTCGATGACTACAGGATCCGCACCGGCAAAATCGAAACGCACACGATCGGAGGTGGGATCGGTAACCAGCTCATAGACGTCATTCCACGACTTTACCGTGTCACCATTGATGTGGGTGATTCGGATATTCTCCGGCAGACCGACTAGCAACGCCGCTGCCGGGGGCAGGGTGAACTCCTCGACGGCTGCCAACGTCGTTGCGGGATCTTCGTAGCGGCCCACAATCGTGGCGAAGACGAAATACACTGCCCAGGCAAACAGGAAGTTCATCGCCACGCCGGCCGAGATCACCATGACCCGGGCCCACAGCGGCTTGTTCTCGAACAGCTTCTCTGGCGGAAACTCTTGAGCTAGCGCGCCACCTTCGAGACCGGCCCTGGCTTCTTCCTGCTCCTCCTTGCTAGCCATCTTGACGTACCCACCAAACGGAATCCACGAAATTACGTATTCCGTCTCCCCGCGACGGAAAGAGAGGGGGGTGCGCGGACCGAGCCCGATGGAGAACCTGGGCACTCCGATCCCCACCGCCTTAGCGGCAACGAAGTGACCCAGCTCATGCACGAAAATGAGCACGCCGATGACGAGAATGGCAGCTCCGATAGTCAGTAGCACGCAACCTCCGCAGTTTCTCTGGCCCAGCGGTCGACATCGAGTACGGTCTTCAGATCGTCCGCCGGATCTCCACTATGAGCCTGCAATACACTCTCGATCACTACGGCAATCTGGCCAAATGTGATTCGACTTTGCAAGAATGCTTCGACTGCCACTTCGTTCGCCGCGTTGAAAGCGGCAGGAGCCGTGCCTCCGGATCGCCCGGCCGCCACGCCCAGTGCAAAGGCGGGGAAGTCATCGCGCCGCAGGGACTCAAATGTGAGGTCTCCGCACGCCACCGGATCGAACCGTTTCACACCCACATCAGACACCCGCTCGGGGTGCGTCAGCGCATAGAGAATTGGGAGCTCCATGGACGGGTATCCAACCTGGGCCAACACCGAGCCGTCAACAAATTCGGTGAAGGCGTGAATTATCGACTGACGATGCACAACGACTTCGATTTCGTCATACCCCAAGCCAAACAGATAGTGCGCTTCGATCACCTCGAGCGCCTTGTTCGCCAACGTGGCACTGTCGATGGTAATCTTGGGTCCCATGTTCCAGGTCGGATGATTCAGGGCCTCGGCGACCGTGGCCCCTGCCAGGCGCTCGGCGTCCCATCCTCGAAACGGACCGCCCGATGCCGTCAAGATGAGACGACGGAGGTCACCTAGCGGTCTACCCCCTATGCATTGCAACACCGCACTGTGCTCGGAATCCACCGGAACGATCTCCCCACCACCCTCTCGCGCCGCCTGCTGCACAAGGTCTCCGGCCATCACCAACGTTTCCTTGTTGGCGAGCGCCACCCTCTTGCCCGCTTTCAAGGCGGCGATCGTCGCCTCCAGTCCCGCCGCCCCCACGACGGCATTGACCACGATGTCCACATCCGGATGGGTGGCCGCCTCGACAAGGCAGAGCGCACCCGACTCACGGTCGCACGTGGAGCTGTTGGCTCCGGACCATTGGCCGTCTCCGTTCACCAATCCAATGAACCGGGCCCCCGTGTTCTTCCTGATTTCCTCCAGCTTATCAGCAGAACCGAACGCCGTGATCGCGACCACGCTGAACCGGTCCGGGTGACGCCCCACTACACGGAGCGTGCTCGTGCCGATTGAACCCGTGCACCCGAGAACCGCTATTCCAGTGCTCATAGGACACCAAACGCGTAGAAGCACATTGCCGACATCGGAATCACCCAATAGAGCGAGTCGAGGCGGTCCAAGACGCCGCCGTGTCCGGGAAAGAACGTACCGGAATCCTTCACGCCTGCCGAGCGCTTCAGCAGCGATTCGGCGAGATCTCCGATTTGTCCCAACACTCCCACAACCAACCCGATGACCAGCAGTTGCCAGATTCGGAGTTCTATTCCCACCTCGCTGAGTAGGAGCACTCCATACGCGACCGCCATGATTCCCGCGCCGACGAGGCCTGATAACGCGCCGGACCATGTCTTACGAGGACTAATGGTCGGTGCGAATTTGGGTCCTCCAAACAGAGATCCGCCGGTCATCGCAAAGGTGTCGCACAGCCACGTCGTCACCAAGGGCAGAAAAACCAGCACCGTGCCCACCAGAGGCGACGCCCCCTCGACTCCGTGTCGGACCAGCAGCACGAAAGCCAGCAGTCCCGCTGTATAGCACGGGCCAAAGAACGTGGCGCCGAGGGAAAGGGCCGGCTGGCCGGCTGGGCTAGAAAATCCGACAGCGTACGTCATAGTGGCGATCAGCCAGATCATGCCCCCCATCAACGCCCAGATGGGATCCAGTCCGCCACCCGCCTGGAGCAACAAATATGCTGTTACCGGAAACAACACCGCCGCTGCGTACCCCGGGAATGCGAACGCCTGCACTCCGCCCCTTGCCGTCAGGGCGAAGAATTCTCGAGTCCCGAACACTCCCAGAAGAGCTAGGCCCACCACGAGCACCCATCCCCCCAGGTATACCATTCCAACGGCCAGCGGGATGGCAACGGCTGCGACGGCTACCCTGCGAGGCATCTCCCTCGCCATCAGCTACCAACTTGCCCGAAGCGACGTTCACGAGCCTGATAATCCAGGATAGCATCGAACAGCTCTCCGCGAGCAAAATCGGGCCACAGCACCGATGTGACATAGAGTTCGGTATACGCCAGCTGCCACAGGAGAAAGTTCGAGATGCGTTGTTCCCCAGAGGTGCAGATCAAGAGATCCGGATCCGGCCACGGGGCGGTGTACAACAGCTCCGCCACCGATTGTTCGCTGATGTCGTCGGGATCCATGGCGCCCGCCTCCACCTCTTCGGCTATCAGACGAGCTGCCCTAGTCAACTCCTGGCGTCCGGAATATGAAATGCAGAGTCCCAGTTGAAGGCGCGTGCCTTCCTGCGTTTCACGCTCCACCCGCTCGATCGCTGTGAGGGTGCGCGAATCAAAGCGGCTGCGATCGCCCAACACCCTTGTCTTGATGCCGTTGCGCCGCAGCTTTGCGGTTTCTCTGGAGATGTATTCGTCTAGGAAATTCATGAGCGAGGAGACTTCATCTGCTGGGCGAGCCCAGTTCTCCTCTGAAAAAGCAAATAGGGTGAGCACCTGAACCCCTGCATCGATGCACCCTTCCACTGCCTCGCGCACGGCTCTCATACCTTGGTGATGGCCGAGCATGCGTGGAAGCTGGCGGCTCTGCGCCCACCGCCCGTTTCCGTCCATGATGACGGCGATATGCCGCGGCACATCGCCGTTCGTCTTCAACCGGGTGAGGCTGTCTTTGAGCATGGGTACAGGGAAGCAGCCCCGATCAAACCTCCATGATCTCTACTTCTTTGGCCTTCACAAGGTTGTCGAGCTGCTCGATCGCTTCGTCGTGTAGCCGTTGAACTTCCTTCTCAGTGTGCCGCTCGTCGTCTTCAGAAACATGTTCGACCTTCTTGGCCTTCGAGATCGCTTCCGTGCGTCCGTGGCGAACCCCGATTTTCCCTTCTTCGGCCAATTTCCGCACGATTTTGACCAGATCCTTGCGGCGCTCCTCCGTCAGCGGAGGCAACGGGATGCGAATGATCGTGCCGTCGTTCGATGGGTTCAGGCCTAGTTCCGACAATCGAATGGCTTTCTCGATCGGCTCGATCAACCCCTTGTCCCATGGTTGAACCGTGAGCATTCGCGGCTCCGGCGCGGCCACCGACCCGACCTGGTTGAGCGGCATCATCTGACCGTACGCATCAACGCGAATGGTGTCGAGCAAGCTGATAGTAGCTTTGCCGCTGCGAATCGTCGCCAGCTCGCGTTTAGCGCTTTCGACCGCTTTCTTCATCGCGATCTTGGCTTGCTTCGTCACTTCAGACAGTGTGGTCATCGCACCAATGTTCCTACCCGCTCGCCCTCGACGACGCGGGCAATCGCGCCTTTCTTGTTGACGTTCATGACGACGATCGGCAGCCCATTTTTTTTGCACAGACCGAATGCATTAGCGTCCATCACCTCCAGATCGCGGACGATCGCTTCCTGATACGCAAGTTCTGAGATGAATTCGGCCGTGGGATCCTTTCGGGGATCGGACGTGTAAATACCGTCCACATTCGTTGCCTTGATCAGGACGTCTGCCTCGATCTCGAGAGCACGAAGCACAGCCGCCGTATCCGTGGAAAAATAAGGGTTTCCCGTCCCGGCGGCAAACAGCACGACGCGGCCCTTCTCCAAGTGGCGCTGCGCGCGGCGGCGAATGTACGGCTCGGCCAACTCCTCCATACGAATGGCAGTCATGACACGCGTGTCGATGTTCTTGCGCTCGAGGATGTCTTGCACAGCCAACGCGTTGATCACTGTCGCCAGCATTCCCATATAATCGGCCGAAACGCGGTCCATTCCCTGTTGGCTGGCCACCGACCCGCGCATGATGTTGCCGCCGCCCAACACGAGCCCAATGCTCGCTCCCATTTGGTGGACTTTCTTGATTTCTTCCGTCAGGCGGTCGATTACGGAGAAATCGATTCCAAAACCAGCTTCGCCAGCCAGCGCTTCTCCGGACAGCTTGAGCAACACCCGCCGATAGAGGATTTCGGCCACCTATGCTTCTCCTAGTTCGTACCGCACGAAGCGCCGCACCACAACCTTCTCACCCAGCTTCACCGACGCCTCTGTAACCAGTTGACCGACCGATACCTTGTCGTCTTTTACGAAAGGTTGGTCGAGCAACACAAGTCCCTTGCAGAACTTCTTCATCTTCCCCTCAATGATCTTTCCCCGAACCGCTTCGGGCTTTCCCGACTCTGCAACCTGAGCCTGGATGATCTCGCGCTCCTTCGCAACCAATTCTTCGGGCAAATCGTCTACTGAGACGGCGATCGGCCTCGCCGACGCGATGTGCAGCGATAGATCCTTCGCCAAGGTTTGAAAATCCTCTGTCCGGGCCACGAAGTCCGTCTCGCAATTCAGATCCACCAACACACCCACCTTGCCATTGAAGTGGACGTAGTGACCGATCATGCCTTCCCGTGCGGTTCGCCCCGCCCGTTGTTCGGCCTTGGCCATTCCCCGCTTGCGGAGGATATCAGTAGCCTTCTCCATATCGCCGCCAGCTTCCCCCAGCGCCTTCTTGCACTCCATCATCCCCACACCGGTCTGTCGACGAAGCTCTGCAACGTCTTTTGCTGAAATAGCCATTCGTTTTTCGGATTTCCCCGTGCCGTGTTTGACACAAAGCTGCATGTTAGAATTTAGGTCAAATTACCGCTCCCACCACCATCTCCTGCCTTCCACGCCGCAAACACGAACCGCCGCCCTCGAGGCCAAAAAGGCCTGGGAAGCGGCGGTCCATGTCCCGAAACATCAGCAGGTGACTACGCCTCGCTCTCTCCTGAAGCCTTCGCGCCGACCGACTCAGCGGAAGACGTCTCCGATTCACTCTGCTCGGAGTCTACAGCAGCTCGGGGGGAAGTTGGCTCTCCGGTTTCGGATTCACGACCCTCCGGCGAGCTCTCGCCTTCCTTCAAGCGGGCAACGATCGCCTCCGGCTTCGGCCGCCTCTTACGGCGCGTGCGGCGCCGCTTACGGTGCTCTTCCACATCGCCCTCTCCGGCAGCTTCGGTGCTGTAAGTGAAGGCTTCCGACTCCTCCGTGATTTCCTTCAGCGGTACTTGCGAACGGGCTTCGGAAATCACATCGACCACTGCTCCGGTAATCAGCGACACCGAGCGGATCGCGTCGTCATTGCCGGGAATAGGTACTGTGATCAGATCAGGATCTGCATTCGTATCGACAATAGCAATCACCGTAATGCCGAGTTTGTTCGCCTCCGCGATAGCGATACGTTCGCGCTGCGAATCCACCACGAACAGCGCCCCGGGAAGCCGCCCCATCCGCTTGATACCCTCGATATTGCGAGTGAGCTTAGTGCGCTCCCGTTCGAGTCGCAGCCTTTCCTTCTTGGTGAGAAAATCGAAGGCCCCCTCGTCCATCCCCTGCTCGATTTCCTTGAGGCGGCGAACTTGCTTCTTGATTGTGTGAAAATTCGTGAGCGTCCCGCCGAGCCATCGCTCAGTCACAAAGAACGACTCGCCGCGTTCAGCCTCCGACCGAACAATCTGCTTGAGCTGTCTCTTGGTGCAGACAAACAGGATCCCGTCGCCGCGCAATACTACCTCGCGGACCTTTTCCTGCGCTAATTTGAGCTGGCGAATGGTCTTCTGGAGATCGATGAGATAAATCCCGGAGCGCTCGGCAAATATGAACCGACGCATCTTGGGATTCCACCGCCGGGTCTGGTGACCGAAATGGACGCCAGCTTCCAACAAGTCCTGCATGCTTGGATCTACCATATACCGAATCCGTTCGGGTTAGTTCGTCCACCGCCTTCAACCCCGGTCTCGATCCGCAACCCGCAACGGACACCCAAGAACGAGTCGGGCGGTGTGTGTGATGACCGCAGTATGCGGCTTACCGCTTGGAGAACTGGAAGCGCTTTCGAGCTTTCGGCTGACCGGGTTTTTTCCGTTCCACCGCGCGCGGGTCTCTGGTCATCAGACCCTGTTCCCGCAGTTTCTTCCGGTGCGTCTCATCGACTTTGACCAACGCCCGAGCGATGCCCAGGCGCAGCGCGCCCGCCTGGCCGGTCAGTCCACCCCCGTTAACCCTTGCCCATACATCGAACGCCCCAAGCGTGTCCGTAACCGTGAATCCCTGCTGAATGTGCTGTATCAGCGAACGCCGAGGAAAATAATCACCGAGAGTCCGACCGTTGATGTTCCATTTTCCGGAACCAGGGGTGAGGCAGACTCGGGCGATTCCCGTCTTGCGGCGCCCAAGTGCCTGCCAACGAAGTTCAGGCTGTTCGACAGTCATTATCTATCAGAATTCCTAACTCAAGAGGAGCGGAGCAGGTCGCTGTGCCTCGTGCGGATGCCGCGGCCCAGCATACACCTTGAGCTTCTTGCGAAGAACCTGGCGGCCGAGCGTCCCCTTGGGGAGCATACCGAACACTGCCTTCTCAATGACGCGCTCTGGATGTGTTTCGAGCATCTTCGCCACCGGCGTAAACTTCTCGTTGCCGATGTAACCCGTATGACGGAAGTATTGTTTCTGCTCCATCTTCCGCCCGGTCAAACGCACCTTTTCCGCGTTAATAACCACCACGAAGTCGCCGCCATCCATGTGAGGCGTGAACGTCGGCTTGTGCTTTCCCCGAATGATCTGGGCTATCTTGCTGGCAAGGCGTCCCAAGACCAAGCCGTCGGCATCAACTACGTGCCAATCGTTCTGGACCTCACCCTTCTTGAGCATGTATGTTTTCATTCGTGCCGACCAAACCACCCAATGCTAACGATGAGAAATCACGCAGTCGATAAAGCTAGCCGGGACAATTGGTTCGGTCAACTGGACGGGCCGAGTTCGACCAATGGCGCCCCCTTCTCGACCACGCTGCCAGCCTCGACGTATATCTGGGTCACGACGCCGTCTTGCGGCGCCCGTATCTCGTTCTCCATCTTCATGGCTTCCAGCACCACCAATCCAACGCCCACCTTTATCCGCTGCCCCCGCTCCACTTGCAGCCGGAGAATCATTCCCGGCATCGGGGCCTTCACGACCCCCGAGCGACCCGACTTTGCTTCGCCGCCGGCCAACTCCCGAAGCCGACGGGTACGTTCGTCCACCACTCCCACCGCCCGCACCCGACCCCTCACCTGAACCCGCCACCCGTGGCCGTCGTGCGCCATGGCCAGCGACTCGGTCCTGCCATCTACCTCGAGGTACCGAATGGGTGTCTCGGGTAGGGAATCCAAACGGGCCACCACCCTCCGCCCATCGAGGAACACGTCGTCTCCGTCAATCTCCACGACGAAAAGCCGCCCTTTCCCTGCCCCGTCCCCTCCCCCGATGGTCACCTCATACTTCATGGCGCGCCCCCCTCCCCCAACACGGCAAGGGTTTCGACGTGGCTGGTCTGGGGAAACAAATCGTAGGCCACCACCCGCTGAACGGAAAGGAACCCCATGCGGGCAATGTCTCTGGCCAAGGTCGCCGGATCGCACGATATGTACGCCACCCGCGCTCCCGGGGTGGCCTCTGCCCACCGATTGAGGTGCCGGGCTACCATGGGCGCCAGACCAGTGCGGGGAGGATTGACGATCACCGCCTGGGGCTCGGCTAGACGATGGAGCACGTCCTCAACTCTACCCGTGATGTGCTTCACTCCTGCTTTGGCCCGCTGCCGCGCCCATTCCTTGGCCGCCAGATCTTGATCGACCGACCACGCAGTGGCACCCCGCGCGGCCAAGAGAGATGCCGTTTCACCAACGCCCCCGTACAGATCCCACACCACTTTCCCGTTGATGTCCCCCAATGAGTCCACCGCCGCGCGGCGAATGGCACGGGCAAATTCCGCGTTGGACTGCTCGAAGGCCAATGCAGGAAACCCCTTTTCCGGACCGGCCACCACCCGTGCCGCCCCACCCCGGGGCTGCCACCAATACGACAATCCGTCTTCGCCGACCGCTTGGCGCAGGGGTTCGGGGTTCCACGGCTCCGCTCCACCACCCACGATGATATGCAGCCCCCCCTCACTGTCCTCCTTCAGCACCACGGACTCGAGATCATCGGGAAGCAGGGGGATGTGCTGCCGCACCCGGGCCCACAGCCCCATGACGCGATCGCTGGTTATCAAACAGTCTTTCAGCTCAAAGACTACGCCGGGGCGGGAGTGCCGGTGCAGGCCGATCACAGGCCCCCGGGGCGTTGCCTTGGCACTCAAGCTGATCTTGTTCCTGTACCGCCACGCAATCCGTGAGGGTACGATTTCCGGATTCTCCACTTGCAGCCCCCCTATCCTCCGGAGGGCGTCACCCACGATCCTGCGCTTCGCGTCCAGCTGCCCCACAGCGGAGAGATGTTGGAGCTGGCACCCGCCACACTCATCACGGGTGTAGTGCACACACTTCGGCTCCACCCGTTCCGCTCCCGGCTGCTTCACTGTCACGACGCGGGCGCGGACGTAGCTAGGCCGGGCTCGGACCTCTTCGACCTCCACAACGTCACCCGGGCTGGTGCGGGACACGAAGACCACCCGCCCATCCGGGAGCCGACCAACGCCCTCGCCGCCTGCCGCGATACGATCGATGGTGATGGCGGTCATCGCCGCCCATCCAAACGAGCGGCACGCAACCAGGCGGACCCCGCCACCCGCCCGTCGCCGGCGCCTATCCTCTGGGGGCTGGCGATTCGCATCCGTTGGTGTTCGGCCAGGGCGGCGGCGACGGCAATCCGCTCCAACTCGCCGGCGTCGTCCGCTGCGGCGAGCAGCGCATCGCCGTGCTGCTCCAGGTACCCGATGTCGTACGATCCGTTCGTGAACGGCTCATGCTCCAACACCAGACGGTGGAACGGTTGGGACGTGGCGACACCGACGATGACGAGTTCATCGAGGGCGCGTCGCATTCGTCCGATGGCTGCGGCTCGCGTTTCGCCCCAAACGATCAACTTGGCGAGGAGGGGATCGTAGTACAGGCCGATGTCGTCACCTACGGCGATTCCCCCGTCCCAGCGCACACCGGGACCCGACGGAACGTTCAAGTATTGAATAGTGCCGGTGTCGGGCAAGAAATCGTTGAAGGGATCTTCGCTCGTGATGCGGCATTCGATGGCGTGGCCTTTCGGTTCGAGGGAACGACCGTCCGCTTCGATGGGTGCTCCTGCTGCGATGCGGAGCTGTTGCCGCACCAGGTCCACGCCGTAAACCATCTCGGTCACGGGGTGCTCGACCTGAATGCGTGTGTTCATCTCGAGGAAGTAGAAGTTGCCACTCTCCCCGGGCTCCAGCAGAAACTCCACGGTTCCCGCTCCCACGTAGCCCACCGCTCGTGCGGCGCGCACTGCCGTGGCACCCATTAGCTCGCGCAGCTCAGGGCCAACGGCAGGAGATGGCGCCTCTTCGATGAGCTTCTGGTGTCGCCGCTGAATGGAACATTCGCGCTCGCCGAAGTGGACTGTGGTGCCATGGGTATCGGCAAGCACCTGGATCTCTACGTGGCGGGTGTGCTCGATGAACCGCTCCACGTAGATGTCCCCGTTGCCAAACGCCTTCATTGCCTCTGATGTCGCCTGCTGAAAGCTCCCTTGCAGTTCCCTTTCCGAATCGGCCCGGCGCATCCCCTTCCCTCCACCACCCGCTACGGCCTTGAGCAAGACCGGGTAGCCGATCTCGGCGGCTACGACGGCGGCCTCTTTCGGGCCGGCGACGGGGCTGGTCGTCCCGGGCACCACGCTAACTCCGCTTTCCTCCATCCGCCGGCGGGCTGCCGTTTTCTCTCCCATCGCCCGGATCGCCGAGGGCGGCGGTCCCACAAAGGTCAATCCTGCGGCCTCGACGGCCTCGGCGAAGTCGGCCCGTTCGGCCAAGAAGCCATATCCTGGATGGACCGCGTCCGCTTCCGTACGCCGGGCGGCGGACAGCACACGCTCGATGTTGAGATAGGACTCGGCGGCAGGCGGCGGGCCGATTTCGACAGCCATGTCGGCCGCGGCCACGTGCGGGCTGCGCCGGTCGGCCTCCGAATACACGGCAACCGATTCGATTCCCTCTTCGCGGCAAGCCCGGATGACGCGCACGGCGATCTCGCCCCGGTTGGCAATGAGGACCCGCTTCACCGCCCATTCCCCCTACAGCGGAATATTCCCATGCTTCTTCGCAGGCATTTTGGCCCGCTTCGTCAGCAGCGTCTCGAGCGCCGATATCAGGCGCGGCCGGGTGTCTCTTGGGTCTATGATGTCGTCGAGGTAGCCGCGCGCAGCAGCGTGGTAGGGATGGGCGAACTTCTCGCGGTAGTCGGCCTCGAGTTCGGCCAATTTCGCCTCCGGGTCTTCTGCTGCCGCGATTTCACGGCGGAAGAGTATTTCCACGGCGCCCTTGGGTCCCATCACGGCTATTTCGGCCGTAGGCCATCCTAGATTGAAGTCCCCACCGACATGCTTGGAGCTCATCACGTCGTATGCCCCACCGTACGCTTTCCTCGTAATGAGGGTGAGTTTCGGCACCGTGGCTTCGCAGTACGCGTACAGCAGCTTGGCTCCGTGCTTGATGATGCCTCCGTGCTCCTGCTCGATGCCGGGGAGGAATCCAGGAACATCCTCGAATGTTACGAGCGGAATGTTGAACGCGTCACAGAAGCGAATGAAGCGCGCGCCCTTCAACGACGCGGCGCTGTCCAGCACACCGGCAAGCACCGCCGGCTGGTTTGCCACGATTCCGACGGAGTGTCCTCCGAGCCTCGCGAAGGCAACAATGATATTTCGGGCGTAACCCTCGTGAACTTGGAGAATCTCCCCGTCGTCGACCACCCGCCGGATGACGTCCAGCATGTCGTATGGCTTGTTGGGGTTGTCGGGAACGACGGTCAACAAATCTTCGTCGCGACGGCTGGCCGGATCTTCTGAACGCTTTGACGGCGCTCCATCCAAATTGTTGCTCGGGATATAGCCCACCAACTGTCGAATGCCGGTGAGGCACTCCGCTTCGGAATCGTGCACGAAGTGGGCCACCCCTGAGACCTCACCGTGCGTATCCGCCCCGCCCAACTCTTCGGCCGTGACTTCCTCGTGGGTAACGGTCTTAACAACATTCGGCCCGGTCACAAACATGTATGACGTACCACGAACCATGTACACGAAATCGGTAATCGCCGGGGAGTACACGGCGCCGCCTGCACACGGCCCGAGGATAGCACTTATCTGCGGCACGACTCCTGAAGCCATCGTATTACGCAGGAAGATGTCTGCGTACCCACCCAGTGAGACGACACCTTCCTGAATTCGAGCGCCGCCGGAATCATTCAGCCCAATGACCGGCGCTCCATTCCGCACGGCCATATCCATGATCTTGCAGATCTTCTCAGCGTGGGCTTCGGCAAGAGATCCACCGAACACCGTAAAATCCTGCGCAAAAACGTAGACCAGCCGCCCGTCGATCAACCCGTACCCTGTCACCACACCGTCTCCCAGCACCTTCTGTTTGTCGAGTCCGAAATCGGTCGAACGGTGCGTTACGAAGCGGTCGAGTTCGACGAAGGAGTCGGGGTCCAACAGCAAGTCGAGACGTTCTCGGGCCGTGAGCTTTCCCTTTTCGTGCTGTTTCTTGATCCGGTCGGGGCCACCGCCCAGTTCGGACTCTTGGCGGAGTTTCTCCAATGTGTCGAGCTTGTCGTGAATGCTCATGATCGCTATGGATGCTCGTTGGTAGCTATGAGAAAGCCCGGGGCACGTCGGCTTGCACGGAATCTCGCACACTATGCCTTCTGGTCATAGCCGTGCCACCTTTTCGCACAGCCGGACACCGGGTCCGAAAGCCGAATCAAGAAAACGCCGGCGGCCTGGATGTTGCCAGACCACCGGCGTCGAACTGCTCGAACTCGGGACCCTTGACCCTTACTCGGTCGTCGACTCGGCCTCGGCGACGGCCTTATCCGCTTCTTCTCCTTCACTCTTCGCGCCGTCCGCCTCTGCCGCAGAGGCTTCACTGTCTTCCACCACCGCTTCATCCGCCTCGGCCTCTGGTTCCGCCGCAGGCGCTTCAGCGGTACTCGTCTCCGGCGCCGCGGCTTCGTCGCCCTTGGGTTTTGGGGGCTTCTCACTCGCCTCTTCGGCCCTCTCCGCCACCGGGCTCTCAGGCAGCGGGTCGACCTCATCCAAGAACTCCCGGGCAGCGGCCAAGACGCGATGGTGGATGGGATCGACTTCCACAATGGTCAACGCCACGTGCTGCCCCAACTGCACCTGCTCCTCAACCGGCGGCTCGCCGGGGAGGCCGAGATCGTTTTTCGGCACGAAGCCCTCCAGGTCGTTCCCCAGGTCGACGACCACACCGTCGTCCTGGAACCGCACGACCCGACCGTTCAACTCCATGCCGACGGGGTATCGCTCGCCGATCTCGAGCCACGGATCCTCCTGGGCCTGCTTCAACCCCAAAGATATCCGCTTGTTGTCCGGGTCGATGTTGAGGATCACCACCTCTACTTCGTCCGCCTTCTTTACTACCTCAGAGGGGTGCTGCACCCGCTTGGTCCACGACATGTCCGAAATATGAATCAGTCCGTCGATGCCTGGCTCGATTTCAACGAAGGCTCCGAACGACGTCAGGTTGCGAACCTTGCCGGTA
This sequence comes from Gemmatimonadota bacterium, assembly GCA_022566515.1. Taxonomy (GTDB): domain Bacteria; phylum Gemmatimonadota; class Gemmatimonadetes; order Gemmatimonadales; family GWC2-71-9; genus B3T1B10. Next base: position 6,378 of record JADFIT010000010.1, on the reverse strand, counting down.
ATCCGCGTACCCACGGGGTATTTCATCGGAAGCACCATCCATGGATCCTGCTCGGTTTGCTTCATGCCGAGGGAAATCTTCTCTTCCTGCTGATCCACTTTGAGTACCACCGCTTCGATAGTCTCGCCAATCGACACCACGGTGGACGGATGGCGTACTGTTCGTGTCCAGCTCATTTCGCTGATGTGCACGAGGCCTTCGATGCCCGGCTCGAGTTCGATGAACGCCCCGTAATTGGTGATGCTGACAACCTTGCCCTGCAGCCGTGAGCCCACGGGATACTTCTCGGCAACGTTTTCCCAGGGATATTCCTGCAGCTGCTTCACGCCGAGAGATATCCGCTCCCGCTCCCAGTCGATATCGAGAATCTTCACTTCGACGCTGTCACCGATTGTCACTATCTCGGACGGGTGGGTGACGCGCCCATAACTCATGTCGGTTATGTGAAGCAGGCCGTCTACTCCGCCGAGGTCGATGAACGCTCCGAAGTCGGTGATATTCTTGACGACACCGGTGCGTAGCTGGCCTACCTCCAGCTCCTTCATTAGCTCATCGCGTTTAGTCGCACGCTCGGCTTCGAGAATCACCCGGCGCGATACCACGATGTTGCGGCGACGCTTGTTGAGCTTGATGATCTTGAATTCATAACTCTCACCAAGCAGCTCGTCGATGTTGGGCACGCGACGGAGGGCGATCTGGCTGCCCGGCAAGAACGCGTCCACACCCATCAAATCGACGACAACACCACCTTTGATCTTCTTGTTGAGAGTTCCCTGCACGGGCTCGTCGTTCTCGTACGCAGTGCGGATCTTCTCCCACACCCGCATGAAGTCGGCCTTCTTCTTCGAGAGTATGACTGCACCGCCTTCGTCCTCCAGACTCTCGAGGAACACCTCCACCTCGTCACCCGGCTTGATGTCCTTGGCGTTCTTGAATTCGTCAATCGACACCGCCCCTTCCGACTTGAAGCCAACATCGAGAATCACATGTGTGTCCGTTACACGCAGCACCTTGGAGCAAACGATCTCCCCTTCGGCAATGCTCTGCATGGTGCCCTCGTAGAGCGCCAGCATCTCGGCATATTGCTCGTCGGAATACTCCTCGTCGCGAAGATCGGGGCGGACACGAATTGTCGACTGAGTGGGGGGGGCGACGGTTGAGGGTTCGGAATCTTCAGGCGCTTCTACCATGGGCCTTCGGGTTAGAGGATCACAAGGTGGTTCAGCATTAGCCTAATAAGCTAGACCCAGGACGGATGTGGGTCAAGCTAGGCGAAGTAGTCCCGGGCTCGCTCGACCACGGCAGCCACTTGTTCCTCGAACGCCAGATCCGTCGTATCGATGTGAATGGCATCCGCGGCCGGCCGCAGGGGAGAAACCGCCCGGTTGGAATCGAACTCGTCCCTGCGTTGAAGGTCGCGGGAAAGCTGCTGGATATCAGGGGTCGCTCCGTCCATCCCCTGCTCGAGAGCACGCCGTCGGGCTCGCTCAGCGACCGCCGCCGTCAGGTAGATCTTGAGCACGGCATCCGGGAAGACAACGGTGCCGATGTCCCGACCGTCCGCAACCGCGCCCCGAGGGTGTTGAGCGACTGCCTCCTGCAACGCCGCCGTGACCCAGATGCGAACCTCGGGCAACGCCGATACCTGCGATACGTGCTCGGTAACGCGTGCTGACCGGATTTCCTTCGACACATCTACACCGGCGACGATCGGACGGAAGCTGCTGCCCACATCGCGAAACTCCACCCCCTTGCCCTTCGCAGTCTCAACCACCAGATCCCCATCGTCCAGCATCGGTACACCCGCATCCAGAGCGACCAGCGTCACCGCCCGATACATGGCGCCGCTGTCGATGTGCGCCAGGTCTAGCTCCCGTGCGACGGCCTTGGCGGTCGTGCTCTTTCCCGAACCCGCCGGTCCGTCGATAGCTATGACCCGACTAGCCATGGGGGCCGGATACCACCAGCTCGAGATCGCGGAAGAAACCGGGGTAACTGATCCCGGGAGATTCGCATTCGGACAGACGCAGGGAGGCGCCGGGCATCCGGCTCATGACGGCGAAGGCCATCGCCATTCGGTGGTCGAACCCCGTTTGGACTGCTCCCCGCGGAGGCCGCGACTGACCCTCCACGTACAGCACGTCACCGGCCACGCGGCAATCCCGCCCCACGGAATCGAGGTTGGCAGCCAAGAGAGTCAATCGATCACTCTCCTTTACCCTGAGTTCCGCGACGCCGTGGAATGTGGTCGTCCCCGAGGCGGCGCTCGCCACTACCGCCAACACCGGAATCTCGTCGATGAGGGAAGGCACTTCGTCGGCATGTACCTCAGTACTCGACAGAGCTGATCCTCTAACGATCACATCTCCCACAGGCTCTCCCAAGAACTCCGATGTCTCCCGAACTTCGATGTCGGCACCCATACGGCGTAAAACTTCAATGAACCCAATCCGTGTCGGATTGATCGCTATCTCGCGCAATGTCATCTCCCGTCTGCCCACCAGCAATGCGGCGGCGATCAAGAACGCCGCCGACGACGGATCGCCAGGTACGGTTGCCGTGAACGGCGGAATGGAATCCACCGGTGTCAGGCGAACCGTGGTCTCTCGAACCTCCACTGCGACCCCGAGGGCCCGGAGCATCCTCTCCGTATGATCGCGGGATCTTACCGGCTCTGTCACGGAAACCGCGACTCCTCCGACGAGGCCGGCGAAGAGAATGGCGCTCTTCACTTGGGCACTAGCGGTGTCGGAAACGTAGTCGATGGGCTGCAGTTGGCCGCCTCGAATCTCCAGCGGGAGTCCGTCCCCCGCGAACTCCGTGACGGAGGCTCCCATCTGTTGCAAGGGTCTGGTCACCCGCCTCATCGGCCGCCGCCGGAGCGATGCATCACCGGTCACACGAGCCGGGAAGGGAAATGACGCCAGCACGCCGAGCAGGAACCGGGCGGCGGTTCCCGAATTGCCGCAGTTCAAACTCCCGTTGGGCTTCGCAAGACCTCTCAACCCTTTTCCAACTACGCGCACGCTCCCGCCTCGCAACGGCGAAATGGAAATCCCCAGTCGTCTCAGGCAGCCCGCCATGGAGCGTGCATCCAACGATGTGAGGGGGTGCTCGATAGTGCTCTCGCCACTGGCCAGCGCGGCCAGCACGAGCGCACGGTGTGTCAGGCTCTTGTCCCCCGGCAACTCCATCTGGAATCCCGCCGTCACTCTGAAAGATTCCTTCTGAAATCGGCCCCCTTCTCGAGCCACTGCGCTATCGAGTCGCTATCTCCGCGCTGCAGTGCCATCGTCAACGATTCCAGGTGGCGCTGGAACGACTCGACTGATTTCAGTAGCGCACGTCGGTTCAACTCCATCAGGTCTCGCCACATTTCCACACTGCTCGCCGCAAGGCGGGTGGTGTCGCGAGCACCGGAGCCGAACTTCGCGTCGCTCGGGGCGTCATGCGCCAACGTCACCGCCAGCGCCGAGGACACCACCTGCGGCAGATGACTCGTCCACGCTAAGGCTTCGTCGTGCCTTGCGGCGTCTACCAACACCGGAGACGCGCCCAGTGTGCGCCAGAAATCCATCACCTGCCGGGTCGAAGGATCGTAACCGTCATTGGCGGACACGTAGACCACCCCGCCGTCGACCATGCCCAGACGAGCCGCTTGGAACCCGGTTTCGTGCGTTCCAAAAAACGGGTGGGAAGCCACAACCTTCGACTCCAACCCGAGCTTCAGCGCCTGCTCGAGCATCGGGGCTTGAACACTCGTTGTGTCCGTTACGACGACGGCGCGTTGCCGTATGTTCTCTTTCAGGCGATCGAGCAGTTGGAGGTTTGCTCTCGGTGGGGCGGCGAGCACAATCAGATCGGATTGATCGATCACGGCTTCCGGGGACGATACGATCGCCGTCACCGCCCCGGCTCGCGCCGCCGCCGCCCCGTCCTTCCCTCCGGCCGCGAACCCAACCACCTGCGACAGACCGGCACGCGTTGCCGACCACGCGATCGACCCCCCGATAGCCCCCAGGCCGATCACACCGACGCGTTCAGGACCCAAATGCCCTCCCTGTGCTGCATAGCTGGTTGTTCTCCTGGTCTAGCAGCGATCGCGAGGCTCGAGCCTCATACCGCTCGGCTGGAATGTAGTGCGGTCCGACTTTCCTTGACATCCTCGACGAAAGACCCGATTCTGGCCGTTCACCTGTCTTCCGGAACTTGACTTCGAAGAGGCGCGCGATGCCGGTGAAAGACATTCAGAATTTGTTGACCGAGAAGCGCAGTTTCGCTCCACCGGAGGGATTTGCTGCGTCGGCCGTCTGCGGCAGTCTGGAAGAGTACAAGCGCCTGTATGACGAGTCGATCAATTCACCCGACACCTTCTGGAGTCGGGTGGCCGGGGAGCTGCACTGGTTCAAGAAGTGGGACACTGTCTTGCAGTGGGACCCTCCTCACGCGAAGTGGTTCGTGGGCGGGAAAACGAACATCAGCTACAACTGCCTGGACCGCCACCTCGACGGCCCGCGGGCGGACAAGACAGCCTTCATCTGGGAAGGTGAGCCCGGTGACACCCGGACGCTTACATATCGCGAGCTACACCACGAGGTGTGCAAGTTCGCGAACGTCTTGAAGGGTTTGGGCATCACGAAGGGCGATCGCGTTTGCATCTATTTGCCGATGATACCGGAGTTGCCCATAGCCATGCTGGCCTGCGCCCGCATTGGCGCCGTCCACAGCGTCGTGTTCGGAGGTTTCAGTGCCAAGGCCCTGGTCGATCGCATCACCGATCAGGAGGCCAAGGCGGTGATAACGGCGGACGGGGGCTGGCGTCGCGGCACGGTGGTGGCTCTCAAAGCCGCCGTCGACGAGGCGCTCCCCAGCACCCCGTCGATCGAAAGCGTCATCGTTGTGAACCGCACCAACTCCGCTGTCGAGATGCAGGCGGGCCGCGACCATTGGTGGCACGAACTCATGGACGGTGCTGACGCCGACTGTCCGGCCGAGCCCCTGGATAGCGAGCACATTCTCTACATCCTCTATACGTCCGGCACCACAGGTAAGCCGAAGGGCATCGTGCACACCACGGGTGGATACATGGTCGGGACTTACCTTACGAGCAAGTACATCTTTGATCTTCGCGACGACGACGTTTTTTGGTGCACTGCCGACATCGGATGGGTCACCGGCCACTCGTACGTCGTATACGGCATCCTGGCAAACGGCGCTACGGGGGTCATGTACGAGGGCGCTCCCGATCACCCGGCTCCCGATCGTTTTTGGGAAATCGTGGAGCGACACCGGGTCACCATCTTCTACACCGCGCCCACGGCGATCCGCACATTCATCAAATGGGGCGATGAACACCCGAAGCGCCACGATCTCTCCACACTCCGGCTTCTGGGCACGGTGGGCGAGCCCATCAACCCGGAAGCGTGGATGTGGTACCATGAAGTCATCGGCAACGAGCGCTGCCCTATTGTCGACACGTGGTGGCAAACCGAAACCGGTGCCATCATGATCACTCCCCTGCCCGGCGCAATCTCCACAAAGCCCGGTAGCGCCACGTTGCCGTTCTTCGGTGTGGATCCCGACGTCGTCAACGAGGACGGTGAGAGCGTCACACCACCAAACGGTGGCTTTCTCGTGATCCGGAAACCCTGGCCCTCGATGCTCCGCACATTGTACGGAGATGACGAGCGCTATCGGGAGCAATATTGGTCACAGATCGAAGGTTGTTACTTCACGGGCGACGGGGCCCACACCGACGACGAGGGATATTTCTGGCTGCTCGGCCGCGTCGATGACGTGATCAACGTTGCCGGCCACCGCATGGGCACGGCGGAGGTAGAGAGCGCGTTGGTGAGTCACGAGGCGGTGGCTGAGGCAGCCGTCGTCGGATTTCCCCATGAGATCAAGGGTGAGGCCATCGCAGCTTTTGTGACGCTGCGCGGCAACGTCGAGCCCAGCTCCGATCTCAAAGCCGCCCTGGGAAGACACGTCAAGAACGAAATCGGCGCCATCGCCAGACCCGATCAGATACGGTTCACCGACGCGCTGCCGAAGACGCGATCGGGCAAGATCATGAGGCGGCTCCTGCGCGACGTCGCCGCCGGCAAGGAAGTGGTAGGGGACACTACGACGCTGGAAGATTACAGCGTCCTGGCAAAGTTACGGGAAGCCGATGAAGGGTAGGACGGTCCGCAAGATCGGATACTCCGTAGCGTCCTCGAGCAATGAGTCCAGCACATTCCAGTTCAGCAGCCCGTCGCTGGACCTCGGCTCGAGGAGCTCGAACACGAGCCTGCCCAACGGCTGCTCCGTCCGGACCACTGCCGTGCCAGCAGGCAACGTGCGGTTATCCTGGCGGTAGCGGCCGAAAACCTGCCG
>JADFIT010000110.1 GCA_022566515.1 Gemmatimonadota bacterium | reverse complement strand
GTGCAGTCGGGTACGATGTGTTCGCCGAGGGATGGCTTCAGGAACTACGGGCGTGGGGCCGGCCTGCCGACGTGCTGGTGATGCCCGACGGGGCGCTACTGGTGTCGGACGATCGACAGGGGGCTATCTATCGGATCTCTTACGGTGAGAAGTAAGAGGTCCCCTCTCACGCCTCGCTGCTCACCGCCGAGCGGGCAAGCTGCTGCACGCGCCCGTGCCCGTCACGGGTGAAGCGGGAGAGAACCTTGGCGGCTTGGGGACCGGAGATCTGCTTCAGCGCCATGGCCGCCATTGCCCGCACTTGCTCGTTCCACCGACGGCCGAAGAATAGGAACCGCCGCCGCCTGAGGACCCTTTGGAGTGCTTCGATGCACATCTCATCCCCGATCCTGCCCAATGCCTGGCAGCAGACGATGACGAGTTCTGAATCCTTCGTGGCATTTGGAATCGCTGCCAATGCCGCAGCGGCGGCTTTCGACGCCAAGCTTCCCAAGCTGCGAATCGCGCCCTTGGCCCTCGCCGGATCGTCACCGTGGGCGTACGGAAGCAAGATGTCGATCAGGTCGTCCCGGCCCAATCGCTCCAAGAGTTGGAATGCCGCCCGTCGGATCTTGCGATTGCTGTCTTCCAAGCAGAACTCGATCTCGTTGCGCAGATCTTGCGTTACCGTCTCCACCACCTCCATCACCCGAAACCGTTGCTCGATCAACACCCCGGTGACAATCGCCCGCTTGAGTTCCTTCGCCGCCTCCGGCCCCAACTCTGCAAGAAGGCTTGCCGCCGTCTGCCGTACGCGAAAGTCTTTTTCGTGCTCGATCACGTGCACCAAGAGCGGAATTGCCGGTGGCCCGAGATTGCCCACGACCTGAGCCGCTCGCTCGTGACGCACGGGGTCGCCCGAAGTGAGGTCGCCTTCCAGCAGTCTTTCCGTCGTAGGATCCAGCTTCCGGTCGAGCAGCTTGGCAAGGGTTTCCGCACTCGATTCCCCGGCCGCTTTGAGTTGCTCGCGTCGTTCCCTCAGTTGCGAGTGTATCCGGCCGGCTAGCTGATAGTCCGCAAACTGCACCGCACACCCGGACATCGTGAGGAGCACGTTGGCCACCTGCTGTACGATGCGGGGATCCCCTTCCTCGGACAGTGCCCCCAGCAGGTGATCCACTGCAAGCTCCGCAAATTTGTGCTGTAAGCCAAGAATCAGACCGTTCAGCAGGCGGGCACAGGACCCGACGGCCTGCTCCTTGCCCAACGGATCTTGATCGCTGAAGTTGTTGAACAGCGCCCGAAGCAAACGATGCAACGCTTTGTGTTCGCCCTTGACGAGGAGTTCCTTGCCGAAACGCGGCACGGCCTCGCGCACCGCCTGTGTGGAATCCTCGGGCAACGACTCCAGCTCGGCAGCCGTCGCGTCCACCGCCCATACCTCAACCTCATCGGGGACTTCAACTTCACTCAACAGGCTTTGCACCACCCCCAGAGCATATTGTCGCTGGTTGAACGCCACGGACTGCAAGCCATACTGGGCCGTGAGGTCGTCCCAAAAACTCCGCTCCGTGCCGGACGCCGGAAGGTCCCTCAGGGCACCGATGAAGTTCTCCAGTTCGGACGAAGAAGGCGGAGCGAAGAAGGTAATGCTGTCGAGCCCGATTGACCTCAGAAATGTGATGAACCCCTCGGACACCGCGTCATACGCTCCGGTGTCGACCTTGGCGCCGTTGACCAAGAGGGATTGACCCAGATAGGCCAGTGTAAGAGCAGGATGTGCTCCCAAGAGCCGTTCCAGCAGCGAGTGCAACGCCTCGATCGCATGAACCACCGGTTGAGCGTCAACCGGATAGAGTTTGACGTTGGTCGCAGCCCCGTGCAGCGCCCGCAGAACCTCAGGAACCTGCTTGAGTTCGGCAGCGCTCAGCTTCTCGTCCTCCGCCACGGATACGACGGCCACCATCTTGCGAGACTTGCGAACTCGGGAGTACTGCACTTGCAGGAGTTCAACGGAATCGAGATTCTTCTCGATCGCTAACTCCCTCCAGAAACCGGGCTCGACAGACTCGGACTTCATCCTGCCCAACGTTACTACAAGAGTCCTGAGCTGTTCCTGCGTGATTCCCCGACGAAACGCTATCCCCTTGAGCTCGAGCCGGCCTAGGAGTTCGAGGAACGACTCGGTGAGGGCCCTAGACTCCGACATCTCGAGCCGCTGTCCGTTGACGAGCAGGAGATTATCTGCTTGTGACAGGAGCAACCGCTCGTTCGTTTCCAGAATCTCATCGATCGGTTGCTTGATCTGCTCCATGGCCTGGGTGATCGCTGCGCTCTCGGGCGGATAGAGCTGAATGTTGCGCACCGCCGTCATCAAATTGCGGAGCACGTGCGGGACGAGTGGAAGGCTCTCACGTTCCAGACGAGTTCCGGTGTCGATCTCGTCGAGAAGCTGCCCGGTGTAGTGCGACGCCTCGCTGGCGTCGAACACTGTCTGCGTGTAGGCAACTTGAACACGCTCGTATTGCCGAGCCTTCTCTTCGTTGGCCGACCGCTTGAAATGGTAAGCCAGCAAAGAGGCCGACGGGAGGAGACGCTGCTGGTACAGCCGCTCCTGATAGTTACCAACCTGCTCGTGCAGCGCGCTCCGGCGATCGTCGTCGATAGAGCCGTAGCTGATATCCAGCACCCGCTTGCCCAGAAAGCGCATCACCTCGTCGTTGACCTGGAAGTCCATCTTGACCAGACCCAAGGTCTCGGCTCGATCCAGAAACTCCAGCACCCTGTTTTCGTCCAGATCGGCACTACCGGCCAGCATGCTGACGGAGATGTCCTCGCCAAACGTGGATGCGCGAGCGAGCAGATCCATGCCCTCGTCGTCGAGCTCGGCAATCTTCTCAATCACGATCTCCTCGAGCGATTTCGGCAGATACCCCTCTTCGAGCGGTTCGATCACCCACTCCTGTCCCACCAAAGCGACTTTACGGTCAGCAACCAACTTGCGGATGATCTCAACGAGGAAGAGAGGGTTTCCCTGCGTGGTGTCCGCCAGATCGTTCTGAAAGCCGTCTGGCATGCGGAGACTCGGAAAGACCGTACCCAAATACTTTGCAATGTCGTTGGCGCTGAGCGGTTGGAGTCTCGCGCGGTGCACATCCAGCTCGTCGTAATCGGCCCGGAGAAAACGGTCCAGCGGTAACGCCTCTCTTTCTCCGCCGAGTTGGACCGATTCCATCGCCGCGCCACACACAAATAAGGACAACTCGTTCCGCTCCATCAGCACTCGAAGCAACAGCAGGGTTGCCTCATCGGTGAACTGTAGGTCGTCGATGATGAGCATGAGCGGCCGGAACTCAACGAGACGCGGAAGAAACCGCGCAAGCGTTGCGAAGATGGCCTGCCGCGCACTACTGTCAGGCTCCTTACGCGACGAAGCCGCGTCCTCATCCGCAAGCCGCGGCAGAACGTGCGCCAGTCGAGCGATCTCGTCCTCGCTCATTGCCTCTAGGATTGCGGCCCCCTTGTCGTCCCGATCGTTGAGCAGCGACACGAGTATGCTCTGCAGCAGGTAATAGGGACGGTAGGCCTCTTTTTGATCACCCGAGACCTTCGTGACCGAATAGGAATCGTCGAGAGTCAGGTTATCGCGAATCGTCTCCAACAGGGTCGTCTTCCCAATTCCGGGAGCGCCCTCGAAGATCAGGAATCGGCTTTGCCCTTTGCTGAGCGCCTCCAACGCGTCGGCCACAATTGTCAGCTCATCGTCGCGCCCGACGATACCTGTGACCTTCAAGCGATGAAGAGCCGTTTTTGGAAATACCTTGGCGGGATCGACCTCGCCGGCGGTCGCAGCCCGATCCCGACCAGACTGTTTTGCGTAATAGAGAGCGGTGTCGGCTGCCTGCAACAGACCTTGGCCGTCTTGGGCGTCTTCCGGTGCCGACGCAACCCCAATGCTCAACGTGATCGGAACCACAGTGCCGCTGGACCGCACGCGGAACGGCCGGTCGCGGGTTCGCTGCAACAACCGAGCGGCAACCTCCCGCCCCTCACGGCGAGTGGCATTGGGGAGCACCACCGTGAACTCATCGCCGCCGTAGCGAATGGGCATCCCCTCGTCGCCAACAACCTCTGTGAGTAACGTGGCCACCCAGGTGAGCAACTGATCCCCCACCTCGTGTCCGTGCGTGTCGTTTACCTCCTTGAACCGATCCAAATCGAGAACCAACAGGGCCAACGGGTAGTCCTCGCCGCTCTCCCACCGAACCCTGTGATCGAAATAGCTGAGCAGGAAACGGCGGTTGTGGATACCCGTCAACTCGTCCTCGAAGATGAGCCGCGAGGGATCCTTCCCAACGTGTTCTAGAACGTCAACTAGCTCTTGGTATCGCATAGGCCTACTGTCGCCCGCCCCCCCCGGCCACACTCGTCCCCCCGTGGTCGGCTCGATGCCCAGCGCCCGAGTCCACCACGGCTGACGAGATGCAGCTAAGTCAAGATATGCCAATACGATATAGGTCAGACAGTCAGCCGTCAGTGCGCAAAATCACCTCTGGCAGCCACTCTGGGATCGTCGGGGCGAGCCGTCCAAGACTGGATGCGGGGTAGCAGGCCCGCCTGGCACCACCCAGCCGATGGTGACATGTTGCAGTGCCTGGGCCGGGAGCACTCGATGGAATCCAACCGACGCACCTTCGTGAAGGCCGCCGCGGCGGCGGCAATTGGGGCTGCGGGCCTCCCACGTCCTGCCATTCCTCGGGCGGGCCCGTGGGACAAGCTCGATCGCATCGGCGTTCAGCTATACACGGTGCGGCGTGCCATGGCGGCGGATTTCGATGCCACGCTGGCGAGGATCGCCTCGATCGGATACGACGAGGTGGAGTTCGCCGGTTATCACGATCGTGACCCGTCACGGGTCAAAGCCACTCTCGACGCATTGGGATTGAAGGCACCCTCGGCCCACGTGTCCTTCTCAGTGCTGCTGGACGGCTGGGACCGGGTGCTCGAGGAGGGGACGACGGTCGGCCACTCCTACCTCATCTGCCCCTCGCTGCCGGGACGGGTACGCGGGAGCCTGGACGGCTTTCGGGAGGTGGCGGAGATCTTCAATCGGGCTGGCGAACGGGCGAAGGCCGCGGGAATCCGGTTCGGCTACCACAACCACGACTTCGAATTCTCGCCGCTCGACGGTGAGATCCCCTACGACATACTCATCGCAGAGACCGACCCCCAGTTGGTGACCTTTCAACTGGACCTCTTCTGGATCGCGAAGGCCCGGCGCAATCCGCTCAGCTATTTCGCGCGCCATCCTGGGCGCTTTTCGTCGGTCCACGTGAAGGACATGGGCGGCACGTCGGAGCGCCACATGGTGGACGTCGGCAGCGGCACAATCGATTTCGCAACCATTTTCGCTCGCCGCGAGCGCGCCGGCATTCGCCATTTCTTTGTCGAGCACGACAACCCCGCCGACCCGTTCGAGTCCGTCCGCACCAGCTACCAGTACCTCGACGGCCTCACTTTCTAAAGAAGCCGAGTGTACCTTGGCTGCAACATCACACTGGGACAGACAACAGATGCGGTTCTTTCCCCAACGCAGGACCTACGACGTGTGTATCGTCGGATCGGGTGCCGGCGGCGGCATGGCGGCAAAGGTGCTGACCGAGGCCGGGGCCAACGTCGTCTTGCTCGAAGCCGGCATCCATTGGGACGTCGCCAAAGACTCGAATATGTTCAAGTGGCCGTACGAATCGCCGCGGCGAGGCATGGGCACTCCCGAGCGCAACTTCGGCGAGTTCCACGCAGGCCTGGGCGGATGGTCGCTGGAAGGTGAGCCGTACACCACGGCTCCGGGGAACTCCTTCGACTGGTACCGCAACCGGCAACTCGGCGGGCGGACCAATCACTGGGGTCGCATCTCCCTGCGGTACGGCCCGGACGACTTCAAGCCCCGGAGCAAGAACGGCATGGGTGACGACTGGCCCATCGGGTACGACGACATCGCGCCGTATTACGACAGACTGGATCGCATGGTGGGAATCTTCGGGTCCGAGGAAGGGCTCCGCAATGCACCCGACGGTATCTTTCAGCCGCCACCCCGGCCGCGGTGCTACGAGCTACTCGTCAAAGAGGCGTGCGACCGGCTGGGCGTCACCTGCATCCCGGCTCGTCTTTCCATCCTCACGCGTCCCTTGAACGGTCGGCCGGCATGTCACTACTGCGGGCAATGCGGTCGCGGATGTGGAGTGAACGCCAATTTCTCGTCGACGGGCGTCTTGCTGCCACCTGCCCTGGATACAGGACGCCTCCTGGTGGTCACCAACGCCATGGCACGGGCTGTGACCACAGACCGGTCGGGCCTCGCCACCGGCGTCTCATACATCGACAAGAACGACGGGACCGACAAACACGTGCGGGCGCGCGTCGTGGTGCTGGCAGCAAGCGCCTGCGAGACCGCACGATTGCTTCTCAATTCCGAGTCGTCGCTCTTTCCGGACGGGCTAGCCAACTCCAGCGGTATGGTAGGCAGATACCTGACCGACTCGACCGGCACGGATGTCGCCGGTTTCATTCCGCGGCTGATGGACAACGTGCCTCACAACGAGGACGGCGTCGGCGGCGGTCACATCTACATGCCGTGGTGGCTCGACAACAGAGATCTCGACTTTCCTCGGGGTTACCACATCGAGGTATGGGGTGGACGGGGCATGCCCGGCTATGGTTTCATGGGGGGCATTCACCGTTATCCCAATGGTGGTGGCTACGGACAACAGCTGAAGGACGACTACAGGCGGTATTACGGCGCAGTGGTGGGGTTCTCCGGGCGGGGCGAAATGATCCCCAACGTCGACAGCTACTGCGAGATCGATCCCGACACAGTGGACCAATGGGGCATCCCGGTGCTCCGCTTTCACTTCAAATGGACGGATCGAGAGCATCTCCAAGTGAAACACATGCAGGAGACGTTCCGGGAACTCATCACCGCCATGGGCGGTACACCGTTCGGAAGCATGCCCACCGCCGAGAACGGATACGGCATCCTGCCCGGCGGCCGCATCATCCACGAAATCGGTGTCACGCGCATGGGAGACAGCCCCCGGACTTCAGTGGTCAATAGGTACTGTCAGACACACGACGTGAAGAATCTATTTGTAGCCGATGGCGGACCGTTCGTATCGCAAGCGGACAAGAACCCCACATGGACGCTCATGGCGCTCGCCATGCGGACCAGCGAGTACATCGCCGAAGAGCGGAACAAAGGAAATTTGTGATGGGCACAATGCACCGACGCGAGGTCGTACAGCTCCTCGCCGTCACGCCGTTCGCGACGGCGTTCGACTGGTCGCTCGAAGACGCCGAGCAGGCTCGCCGCGCGGCAAGGGCGGCGCGAATGAAGGCTGCCGAGAGCGGTGCTCAGTTCGTGCCACAGTTTTTCACCCCCCACGAGTATGTAACTGTGCGCGTTCTCGCCGACCTCATCATTCCGCGTGACGCGCGATCCGGAAGTGCGAGCGACGCCGGTGTGCCGGAGTTCATGGATTTCATCGTGCTGGACCAGGAGAGCCTTCAGACCTCCATGCGAGGCGGCCTCGCTTGGCTCGACGCCCAGTGTCGCAAGCGGTTCGACAAGACTTTGGTGGAGTGCACGCCGGACGAACGTAGGGTCGTGTTGGACGACATCGCCTGGCCGGAGCGGGCGCGTCCCGAGATGAGCCACGGCGTAGCGTTCTTCAACAGCTTCCGAGACCTGACGGCCAGTGGGTTCTGGACGAGCCGGATCGGCATCGAGGATCTGCAGTACCAGGGCAACAACTTCATGCCGGAGTGGACTGGTTGCCCGCCCGAGGCGCTCGACAAAGTGGGCGTCAAGTATGACGAAGAGCAACGAGATGGCTGATAAACGGTTGGGAGTAGGATTCATCGGCAGCGGATTCAACGCCCGGTTCCACATTGAGTCGTGGAGGGGCGTGCGCGATGCCGACGTGCTGGGCGTCTTCAGCCCCAACAAGCAACATGCGGAAGATGCCGCGGCTCTGGCGCGCCGGCGCGACGTTGGCAACGCCAAAGCCTACGACTCGATCGCGGCCATGATCGCCGATCCCACCATCGACGCGATCTGGCTCTGCGGACCCAATCAGGCACGTATCGAGAATATCGAAGAGATCGCAGACGCCGTGACTTCGGGCAAAGGCAAGCTCAAAGGCATTGCGTGCGAGAAACCTCTGGCTCGCACTGTAGCGGAAGCGAAGAAGGTTGCCAAATTGATCGAGAGTGCGGGAATCAATCACGGTTATCTCGAGAATCAGGTCTTTGCACCCCATGTGAGCCGCGGGCGCGAGTTGATTTGGGCCCGCGGCGCTGCCCTCACCGGGCGCCCGTACCTCGCCCGCGCTGCCGAGGAACACAGCGGTCCCCACATGCCGTGGTTCTGGCGCGGCAACCTGCAGGGTGGCGGAGTGCTCAACGACATGATGTGTCACTCCGTCGAAGTCGTGCGTTACTTGCTCACGAAACCGGGCTCGCCTCGTTCGTCTATCCGACCGGTGAAGATCACAGCCCACATAGCCAGCCTCAAGTGGACGCGGCCGGAATACATCGAGCGGCTGTCGCAGACGATGGGCAAGGATGTCGATTACAGCAAGCACCCTTCCGAAGACTTCGCCAGCGCCACGATCGAATACGAGGCGGAAGACGGCTCGACGCTAATCGGTGAAGTCACGACGTCGTGGAGCTTCGTAGGTGCCGGCCTACGCCTCTCTGCCGAGTTGCTCGGCCCCGAGTACTCGATGTCTTGGAACACGCTGGAGAGCGGCCTCAAGCTGTTCTTCGGCCGGGAAGTGACTGGTGAGGCGGGGGAGGACCTCGTCGAAAAGCAGAATGCAGAGACGGGACTCATGCCTGTCGTGCCCGACGAGGCGGCGATGTACGGCTATGAAGCGGAAAACCGGCACTTCACGACGGCATTCCTACACGGCGAGACGCCGGCGCTCACATTCGACGATGGGGTGGAAGTGATGGAGATACTCATGACGTCGTACATGAGCGCGGAGGCGGAAAGGACGTTGCCGTTCAGGCCCGAGGGGCTGGACGAGTTTGTGCCGGCTGTGGCCAAGGGAGAGTGGAGGCCATAGCAGTTCTCTCAAAGACTCCACCCTTCCCGATACGACGGCTTGATGTACTCTTCCGGCACGACAGTGTTGGTAATCCGCCCGTCTGTTAGTTCGAGAACTCTCCCCGTCCGGACGGCAAGATTGCCGAGCAGCACCATCTCGGTGAGGGGCCCCGAGTGGCCGGCGAAGTTCGACCCGGCCGGTTGGCCCCCCTTGCACGCGTCGATCCACTCGGCGTATACGCCTTCAGTTCGCGGGTACTTCTCTGCCGGCGGGTTCGCCTTTATGTCTTTGTCCCGCTCGGCGTCGAGCAGTCGCGGATTCTCTCCGTAGATGCCGGCGAAGAGTTTGCCATCGTCCCCAACCCACATCTGGCCGCTGCTCTCGATCGGCCAGCGTCTCTCATCACCGATCTCTTCGGGGCGCGCTGGTGACAAGTTCCCATCGCGCCACACGACCTTGATGGCCTGCCTCCCGCCGCGCGCTGGGAAATCATACGAGATTCTCGACACCGCAGGCGCGGACTCCTCGAATAGCGCGGTGAACTCCGGTTCGACTCTCGACGGATGACCCAAATCGAGGGCCCAAAAGGCTGCGTCCATCGAGTGACAGGCAATGTCCCCCAGCGCGCCACTGCCGAAGTCCCACCAACCGCGCCAGCGGAACGGCGCGTAGGCGGGATTGTAAGGACGGGCGGCGGCAGGCCCCAACCACAGATCCCAATCCAGGTACGCAGGCACATGGTACGACTCTAGCGGTCGTTCGATCGCCTGCGGCCAGATGGGGCGATTGGTCCAATACTGAATCTCACGCACCGTGCCGATGGCTCCGGCTTCCACCCACTCGCGAATCTGGCGGGTGCCTTCGCCGGCATGCCCTTGATTCCCCATTTGCGTCGCCACGCCGTACTTGCGAGCCGCCTCCGTGAGTTGCTGTACTTCGTAGATCGTCCGCGCCAGCGGTTTCTCGCAGTAGACGTGCTTGCCCATCTTCATCGCCATCATTGCCGCTACCGTGTGCGTGTGGTCGGGAGTCGCAACCGTTACGGCATCGATGTTGTCGCCTTCACGCTCGAGCATCACACGAAAATCCTTATACCGTTTGGCCGATGTGTGCCGGTTCGACGCCGCACCCAGCGCGCGCGAATCAACGTCGCACAGGGCATAGATGTTCTCGCCACTCACGCCACGCAGATCGGCTTGCCCACGACCACCTACGCCGATGCACGCAATATTGAGCGAGTCGCTCGGCGCACGGTATCCGGGTCCACCCAGAACGTGCCGCGGGACGATGGTGAATGCCATGCCGGTCGCCGCCACGTCGCCAACGAAGTCCCGCCTCGAGATCTGATTAGTGGTCATGCTTCCATCCTCGCCATCGATGAACTGAATATTGATTATTGAATATTCAAAATTGAATATTCAATCTCTGCCTGCTCTGTGGCTATTCCGCCGTCGCTGGGGGCCGGAACATCACCGCGAACAGCAACAGAACCACTGCTGCGCCGACGGCAGGAACGAGCCAAATAGTTTGCCAGTCGTGCACGCCGCCGGTGGTGGTGTACGCTTCCACCACCGCCCCCGAGATCAAAGAACCGACGAACAGTCCCGCGCCGAGTGTCACAAAGGCAATAAAGCCTTGGGCCGCCGCGCGGATTTTCACGTCAGCCTTCTGGTCCACGTAAATTTGTCCGGTGACGAAGAAGAAATCATAACAAACGCCGTGGAGTAGGATTCCGAAATACAGCATCCACACGAGGCTCCCCACGTCGCCGAACGCGAACAGAACGTATCGCAGCGTCCAGGCCAACATCCCG
>JADFIT010000109.1 GCA_022566515.1 Gemmatimonadota bacterium | reverse complement strand
ATCCCGAGGACGTCCGGTACTCGGTGGTGCGTTGGACGGCCAGTCTCACCCGGAACGCCGTGGATCCCAGTACGTCGGACCCGCGCACGGGGGAGATCATCGAGTCGGACATCGTTTGGTATCACAATCACATGCGGTCGTACCGCAACTGGATGATGGTCCAGACCGGCGCGGCCAACCCCGATGCCCGGCAACTCCCCATCTCCGACGAATTGATGGCCGAGGCCATGGAGCAAGTCATCACCCACGAGATCGGTCACGCCATCGGGCTGCCCCACAATATGATCGCCAGCTCGTCCTACCCCGTGGACTCGTTGCGGTCGCCGTCGTTCTCGCGACGTATGGGCGTGGCGCCCACCATCATGGATTACGCGCGGCAGAACTACATCGCGCAGCCCGGCGACGGCCTGCAACCGATGGACTTCCTGCGCCACATCGGACCGTACGATCACTACGCGGTCAACTGGGGATACCGCGTCATCCCCGGCGCCGATGATCCCAACGACGAACTCGGGACACTCGATCAGTGGATCGTGGAGCGGGCCGACGATCCGATGTACCGGTACCTCCCTCAACGGGGGTTGGGCGTGTCCGACCCCCGGGCTCAAACGGAGGACATGGGCGACGACCCGGTGTTGGCCGACACGTACGGCATGACCAACCTGCGACGCATCATCCCGAATCTCGTGGCGTGGACGACGAAACCGGGCGAGGACTATGCCGACTTGGCCGAGCTGTACGGCGAGGCCCTGAGCCAGTGGCAGCGCTACGTGGGGCACGTCCTCACCGTGGTGGGCGGGGTGAACGTGGATCTCAAGACGGCAGATCAGCCGGGCGCCGTGTATGACGGGCTTCCGCGGCAGCGGCAGAAGGACGCCATGGCATGGCTGGCACGGGAAGTTTTCGAAGCCCCAACTTGGCTCAACGAGCCGGCGATCCTGGAGCGAGTGGGTCCGTCGCACGGCGGTTTCGAACGCCTCTCGGCGCGCCAGGCGGGGGTTCTCGACCGCCTGCTGGATCCAAGGCGTATGGGAAGCCTGGCCGAGCTCGAGACGACCGACGACGATCCATACCCGTTGTTGGAGTTTCTGGACGACACTCGATCGGCGGTGTGGGGTGACCTGTCGACGGTCGCAACGGTCGACAACTACCGACGTGCGCTCCAACGCGCGTATCTCGAGCGCGTGGTATACCTCATGACCGAGCAGCCAGCTTCCAACAGGTTCCAACGTACGGCTCCCAATATGAGCCGGTCGGACATCCGGCCACTCTTGCGGGCCCAGCTAGCCGATCTCCGCGACGAGGTGGAACGAGCGGCCGGTCGCATCGGGGATCGGGTCACGCGGGCCCATCTCCAGGACGTCATGGTGCGGATCGACGACATTTTGGAAGGGAACGGAGGGTGATCGAACATCCATATTCAAAATTCCATATTCATGCCGTTTGTCGCTAAAGCGACTTCATGCCTCTCGAATGCCCCTCGATACCCGTAGCAGTAACGCTCCTCCGCCCTATCCTCCTCGAAGTCGCTCGAGTAGCTCCTTTGTGAATGGATTCCGTCCGGCCCCGAGTGCATCGATCCATCCCTGCCGTTGGGCTCGGAGTCTCTCGTCGCCCACCCAGTTCACATAGAGCTCGAAATCCTCGACCGCTCCTTCGGTGTCGCCTAGGAGCGCTCTAACAAGACCACGGCTATCGCGATAAGCGCCGTTCTGGGGTTCGAGTTCCACGATGCGCTCGCAAGCGAAGAGCACGTCTGCCGCACGTTCCCAAAGACTGCCACCCCGGCAAAGCACGTTCCAGTTCGACGCCGTGATAGTAAGGCGGGCGTCCTGCTCTTGGGCACTTCGATACACTTCCAAAGCCCCTGAGATATCTCCTGTTCTAACGAGCGGTCCCGCTTCCTCGAGCCGGGCGTGTGCGGCGATGAGAGTTTCAAGCTGTTTGGCTCGAATCTCACCGAGCAGGTAGCGATTCAGCCACCGCGCCGCTGCAGGCTCGTCGTGGACCCGATGACCGCCCCCACCAATGCGGATGAGCCGCGCGTCGACGCCCTTCTCCTCAAGCGCCGCCAGCATCAACTCGGATTGCTTGAACGGAACCACCGGATCGGCGTCGCCGTGAATGAGGAGAAAGGGTGGGTCGTCGGGCGTCACGTATGTAATGGGCGAACCTTCCCGGTAGGCAGCAGAGTCTATGAAGGAGGTGAGCGCCGAAACGCCCTGCGGACTGTCGAACATGGCGAAATCCGTGGGCGCCGACACCGCCACCACGGCTTGGAGCTTCGCGCTCTGCCGGTTTACGGGGTCCAGGTCTTTGGGATCTCCGTCCCCGTCCATGGTGCCGAGCAGGCTGACGAGATGGGCGCCCGAGGAACCGCCATAGCCACCAATCCGGTCCGGATCGACTCCGTACCGCTGCGCGTTGTGTCGGATAAACCGGACCGCACGCTGCGCGTCCTCGACGGCCGCCGGATAGCGAAACCGTGGCGCGGCGCGGTGGTTGATCGTAAACACGGTGTAACCGGCGTCCAGCAGGATCAATGACGCCCCAAAATCCTTGAGCTGCCGCCCCGACCTGGGCGCGCGCCAGCCACTCCCAGGGATCAAGATGATCCCGTAACCGTTAGGCTCGGCCGGATGATGCACGTCCATCAGCAAGGCAAGACCGAAATACATGCCGTAGACGACATTCTCCTCCACCCGGGCCTGGGCCGAGAGTGGCGCTGCGGAAAACGTCAACGCTATGCACAAGCAAAGCGCGCCCGATCGTGGTTCAAATGGGGAATGGTGCGTGTGTTTCATGCCCTGCTCCTTTTCGTTGTTGCCTGCCAGGATAGGCATCATAGGGGCATGGCGTCCGCGATCGACGACTGCCCGGTCCGAGGACTGAGGAGCTAGCTCGGAAGGAGATTGACAGATATATCGTGCTGGACGCGCATGCGTCAAGCTGCACGCTCGGGGTGCTCGAGCCGGGCGGGAAACGACTGGGGTCGCACGTCATAGAGACGAACGCGAAGGCCCTCACGCGAGAGCCCGCCCATCAGTTGATCCGCGGATTGGGATAGGGTGGCACCCCCACCAAGCACGCGCGCGCCGCAGTCTTCAAGTTCTCCAGAGCGTTTTGCGTGCGGTTGCGTCTGTCACCCCGAATTGGGTAAGCCAACCAACTTTGGAAGTCGCGCGTACAAGTCAGCCCGATTAACACGCCTCGAGTCCGCCGGAAACCTCATCCCCGATGCTGGACAGCTCCAATACCGACCGACATACTTGAAATAGAGGGAAGGAAATTCCTATTCCGTATTCCATAGAAAGGGACCATCCGGGGCAAGCAAAATGGAGATCCCGGTTGAACGTGAAGCCAGGCTGGTGACGTCACTACCAGCACCGTTGCTGATTCCGTTGCTCATAGGGACCCTCTGGTGGGCTGGCTGCAGCAACGAGGCCGTCCCAGACTCCGGGGAGCCAGTGCTCCCCTGGGTCGCTTGGGCCGATGCCGCCTCGTCACCGCCAGACGACTGGGTAGATACGGGGTATCGCTTCGATAATATCGATCCGGCCTACCAGGGAGACAGCGGTCCGAACGTTTGTGTTGACGAAGCCCATTTCAACTACCACACAGCCGGAGGACTCTACAAGCCTTTTGCGGAGTTGCTGCGTGGTGATGGCTATCGTGTCACGCGATTTCGCTCGGGCTTTACGGCGGACGCGCTCACGGACTGCGAGATCCTCTTGATTGCCAACGCTCAGGCCGAGGCGAACACGAGAGGATTCGGCTCGCCGCGATCAAACTCGGCATATCCTCACGCCTCAGCATTTGTCCGAGAGGAAATCGACGAGATCATCCTCTGGGTTCGAGGTGGCGGCGCGCTCTTTCTGATCGCTGACCATGCGCCCTGGCCGGCTGCGGTTTCCGATCTGGCTCTGCTGCTGGGCGTTCATATGCTCGATGGCTATGCCTATAGCTCCAAAGAGGACTACGCTACCGGTATGGTTGTTTTTGGCGCGGTCTTGGAAGAAGGGTGGCGAGAGTTTGTTCGGCTCGACGAGCGGCCATTCGAGTTTTTCGATCCCATTCTTGCCAATCGGGGCACCTTAGCACCTCATCCCGTGATTGAAGGGAGAAACTCGGAGGAACGAATTGGCTCGGTTGTCACCTTTTCGGGTCAGGCATTTTATGCGTCAGAAGAGTGGGAGCCAATCTTGGTGTTCGGGCCGAATGCAGTATCCCGGACGCCACTAAACTTTAATCTTGAAGATGCGGCCTGGACGGATGGTCCGCTTTTTTCCGTGGCTGGTTGGTTGCAGGGAGCCCTGCGAAAACTAGACCAAGGTCGCGTAGCAATCCTGGGAGAAGCAGCGATGTGTACGGCGCAGTTTGATGACTCTGGTAAGGTGCCCGACGGAATGAACGCACCACAGGCTTCGCAGAACGCACAATTTTGTCTGAATGTGATGCATTGGCTCTCTGGGCTTCTTGATGAATAGAGGCTGTTGAGACACAGACGATTTGTAAGAGACGCTGCGGCAGCCATTATGAGCTTGACTCTGGCTGGCACTCAAAATCGGTGAAGAGCAGGACGGATGACGCTGAAGCTATGAATCTCGGATTCCCCACCCCCCCTCGATAGAGCGGGGACCGCTCCATCGGCGAGGTGTGCGGGGGTCCGTGTCCCAAAGCTTCAGCGTCAATCTGTGGCCGTCAGTTGATCCGCGGATTGGGGTAGGGTGGCACCCCCACCAAGGACCCAAAACCGAAGTTGCGGGATAACCCGACCGTAATGCCGATATTCGAGTTGCCGTCAACCCACTCGTCGAGTCGTGCGGAAATTCCAGCGTCCAGCACTAGGGTCTTGGTCATCTGCAGCCGCGACCCGAACTCCAACCACACCCGTTCCTGCCCACCGTCCGCAGGAATCTCCACGTAGATGTCACCCAGCAGTAAACGGCTCGAGAGGCCCAGCGCACGATCGAGTGCGACCCCTCCGATCCAATAGTTGCCGCCGTCCAACGCTGACGCCCACTTGTAACCGGCGTTCACGTGGGCACGCCATCCGCCGAGTGTCCGGGTGACGATACCCTTGATCGCAGCGGCAGGATCTTGCCGCCCGACACCGCCCACACCCGCAGCGATCAGGTCGCCCTGGATGGCAAAGGCCGGCATCGACACACCCTCTTGATTCAGATTGAAGAGCAGATGGGTTGCAAACTCCTCGACCCCGGACCGCGACACGCCCGCTTCGCGCGTGAATGCCGAGTGTGTCTCAATACCCAACTCGAAATTGCGCGCAATTCCAAGCTTGAACTCGATCACACCCGCTGTCTCGTAGTTGCCGCCCTCGGCAAGTTCGGCACTGGTTCCAATCTCCCACTCCCATTCCATGAACTTTATCGGGTACGCATCCCGGATCCGTATCGGCCGCCCTTCATCGACATGGCGGAAGTCATCCTGCGCTATGACCGACATCGGTACGGACAACATGACGGAGAGGCAAAACACATGCTTGATCATCGGCCCCCACCTCCCATCATGCGCCGCATGCCGGCCATGCGCGCCTCAGGATGTCCCTGGGGCAACCACGTGCCATCGGGTAACTGCGTCGGGACGGTCATGACCGACATCGGCATGTTTTCGTGGGCGTCGGCCGGCAACGGAGGTGGGATGACCCACTCTTGGTTCACATACAGCATTTGTTCCAACATCCGGCTGATTTCCCAGCCTTTGGCCCGCACGCCGATTCGCGCGTCGACCATTATATCGTTCACCACATCGTGCATCATGTGCAGATTGTCGAAGATGTGGGCCGCCGCGGGGAACATGGCACCGAACTTCGGTGCGATTTGCGCAGTGAGCAGCATATAGCTGGGAGGATTCTGGAGGACGGAATCCGTGAACACGCGTAGGACCCGCGCCAATTCGCGTTGTCGGTCGCCGGCGTCGGCCTCCATGAGCGCCTCGTATACGGCGGCGTGGTGCCAGTGGTATGCCCATAAGACCCCGTTGATCTCGGGGTAGCGATGTGCAAATGTTTCAGCCCACGTGCCGCCGGCCATCATGAACGCGTGTCCATAGCCCCGGGTGGAGAACGCGGCCCGCCCGTTGCTGAGGTAATGCGATATCGCCCGTTCGCCCGCGGCCTGCTTATCCTCAACACGGTCGTCCGACAGGATGTCGTAGAGCTGCTCGTGCAGATGGTGTGTCCAATCCATGGCTGCCGCGGTCGGGTACGCCATCTTGTTCCAGTGCGGGGCGATCACGTCGATGGGAGGTTCGAATTTCGGCGGCCGGCGGATAAACCGAAGGATATCGCTTTTGAGTTGTACCATCGCCTCGTCGACATCGTCGCCGGCGGTCAATCCGACCTCGTACACACCGAAGTGGGCGTAGTGTGCGGCATAGAAGCTACGAGCCGCATCCGGATGGGTCTTGTAGAAATGGTTGTTGTATCCGGCCGGAAGCCAGTACTGGGCATTGCGCTGCACGATTTGCGCCGATGACGGGATCGGGCATACCGTACTCGCCACCACCAACGCCGCGGCCAATGCATTGATTTTCACTTGAAGCGGCCACGGATGACGCTGAAGCTTTGGGACGCGGATCCCAGCTACCACGGATGACGCTGAAGCTTTGAGGACGCGGATCCCCCCAACCGCACCCCGGTAGTAGAGCGGACCCCGGGCGCAAGCCAGGGGTTTACCTCGAATCACCGGTGCCCATCATCGCGTCCCGCAGCGCCCTGAACTCCGAGCCCTCGCTCCAGTTTGGGAAGGTGGACTCGTTGGCGATCCGGTAGCCGATGCGAAAGTACAACAGCAGGTCGTCGATGGCGCCTGTGAGATCCCAGTCGCTGCTGTACTCGTCGGAGGGCTGGTGGTATTGGTTGGCGCGCCACGAGTCGCGGATCTCCCTCGTCCACGCCTCGCCGTGCTCGACGTGGTCCACGCCGTTGCCTGGGTAGAGCGCTGGAACACCGACCTTCGCAAAGTTGAAGTGATCCGATCGGTAGTAGGAGCCTGCCGCGGGGTTGGGGTCGGATTTCACCTCGCGTCCCTGTGCCGTCGCAAACTCGATGAGGTAGTCGTCCAGCTCCGAGTTCCCGTACCCGATGATGCTGATGTCGTTCATGCGTCCTTCGACGTTGAGCACATCCATGTTGAGCGCGGCGACGGTCTTGGCCAATGGGTACACCGGGTTCTGGCCGTAATACTCCGACCCCAAGAGTCCTTGCTCTTCCGCGGTGACCGCCAGGAATAAAATCGATCGAGACGGTCTCTCCGGTAACGAGACAAATGCCTCGGCCAGCTCGAGCAGCGCCGCCGTGCCGGTCGCGTTGTCCAGCGCGCCGTTGTAGATCGAGTCGCCGTCTACCGGCGTGCCGAGTCCGAAGTGATCCCAATGGGCCATGTACACGAAATATTCATCGGCCCGGTCGCTTCCGGGCAGCACGGCGAGCACATTGCGCGACGTGGACCGTTCAATCGTGTTGCGTACGGAGACCGAAGCCGTGAGACCCAGGGGTACGGGCGAGAAGCCCCGCTGGTGGGCAAGTGTCTTGAGCGAGTCATAGCTCAATCCCGCCTGCGCGAATACGGCGCGCGCCGTCTCGACCGACCACCATCCCTCGATGGCGGCGCGCGACATGTTGTTGTCCTCGGCGACGAGCCCGAACTCGGGGCCCGACCAACCGCGTTGCACCACCGCCCATGGGTACGATGCCGGCTCCGTCTCGTGCACGATGAACAGACCCGCGACACCCTGCCGAGCCGCCTCTTCGTACTTGTAAGTCCAGCGACCATAGTACGTCATCGTTCGGCCGTTGAATAAGTCGGGGTCCCCTGTCGCAAATCCCGGATCGTTCACCAGCACCACTACCGTCTTGCCACGCAGGTCGGCACCCGCCCAATCATTCCAATCGTATTCCGGCGCCACCGCGCCGTAGCCGATGAACACCAACTCGGAGTTGCTGATCCCGGATTGCGCGACGACCCGCTTTGTGCCGGCGACAAAGTCCTCGCCGTTGCGGAAAGTGTTTCGCGCACCGTTCCCGCGGATTTCTAAGGTCGCGTTTGGATCGGCGGTCATGGCGACCAACGGTACTTCCTGAAAGAAGCTCTCCCCGTTGCCCGGCTCGAGCCCCAGCTTCTCGAACTCCGTCTTGAGAAATTGGATCGTTTTCTCTTCCCCGGGCGACGACGGTGCGCGGCCCTCGAACTCGTCGGACGAGAGGGTTTGGATGTCAGCCAGCAGGTCGGCGGCGTTTATGGTGTCCAGCGCTGCATCGAGGGCGGGGTCTCCAGAGCACGCTCCGATTCCGAGCGCAAGCAGGACGGACAGATAACGGTGCGAGAAGTTCGTATTCCTGTTCATTGTCGTTCCACGATTCGAGGGGCATGAACCTAGCAAGCTACGTCGCAAACTCGTTCAGCGTCCCAATATCCGCAACTGTAGAACGATGTCCATCTATGGGGAAAGGAGTGGATACGCTGCAACCAGTACCGCGTGTCACAATACGGTTACGTGTTGATCACCATTCACCGCAAGAGCGCGCAGCTCGCAGCTCACGTTAGCCCCCAAGACTCAATCGACGTCTGGGTTCCACACTTCGCGATTCAATGATCGGAGATTGCCGGATTTCGGATGGCAGATTGGTGATTGAGTGGTGCCGACCGCGGATCGTGCCCCTCAACCGATAACCGAACGCACCGCCGTTTCCATGGCTAGAGCCGCCGCTCGGCTATCTGTCGCTCAGTTGGGAAAAGCCGGGAAATCTCCCGGCCATCCCAACTTGATCGACTCTGACCCTATTGAAGGAACACTAGCGACGCGCTGAGATCAGCGTCGATCCATAGGCCGATCACCGCGCCGGGCTCGACCACAAACGCGCTCGTTTTGATTCCGGGGTTCTCGATAGACAACGAACTCACCAGCCTGCCTCCCGACCCGGTGGGGTGAAAGACTTTCAGTTGGAGCTTGCTGCCGTCCTGCAACAGCGAGATCGGCACGTCAATCGCCTCCGTCTCGGCGCTCCCAACCCGACCCAGCTTCTTCAACCTGCCATCACTCGTAACTGCATAGACCGTCACCGCTCGGAGATTGTTGTTCTGCACCAGAACCGTAACGAATTCGTCGTCGTTCGTAGTAGCGCGTGCGGTCGTAGCGGCACTCGCCGTAATCGATAAAGCAACCATGACCGTTGCCAGGAGTTTTCTAGCTTGCATGCACTCCATCCTTTGCAGATTTAGGATATTGAATACCACGTCTCTCTTAGTGCTTGATGAACAAGAGGACATCGGGGAGGGTTCCCGCGCGTTCTACACAGCTAGAGTCCGCGGCCGCGGCGGACAAACGGGGAAGAAGTCTTTGTGTGGTTGCGTCTGGCGGCGGGCATATGTGCCCAAGAAAGTGCCCGGTTTTTGTCAGCCACATCACAGCATTCGGGAGGGATGGGACCCCAATTTGGGAAACCCCCGCAGGTCAGCCATTGACGACTCACGGGCGGCAGGGCACCCCCAGAATTGTAACTGGAACGGAGACTCCTCATGACTGACACAATCGGCTGGGCTCGACTGAGTGCGCCCGACGCCTCGGCGTCCCAGAGCTGGCCGGAGCTCGTTCCCCCGGTATCGCGGCGCGGCGCGTGGTATCCCGTTGTGGACAGAGTCCACCCGGAGACGGCGGCCGGGCCTGACGGCGACCGTACTCTGTACGTGCTCGATATTGGCCCGTGGCGGTTGGCGGTTCCTGCCAATATTCTGGAGGTGCGGGAATCCCTGCCGGATCAATTCAGCGTGGTGGTCCGCTCACCCACCGACCCCAATCCAGTGCGGGGGACTCCCACCGATCTCGGGAACACGTACGCCGTTTGCCCTCAATCCCGGTGCCGCGTACGCCTCATCGGACACCCGGAAAAGCTCGAATGTCCCTGCTGTGGAGAGGAACATCCCGTGGCATGGGAAGAGGCGTGCTGACGCGTCAGGCGGTAGCGAAGGGCGGTATGGCGGTAAGGCGGTACGGCGGTAAACAGCAAAATGGCAGGTCCCCAGAAGAGACTACCGCCATACCGCCGTTTCTAAACAGGGCCCCGCAGGGACTTGACTCGTCAAGCGGCGGCGAGTGCGCGCAGCGGACGAGCCGACGGTTAGAGCAAGATCCGGCCGGTGCCTGTACGACAAAGGCCGCGCTGATCGCGCGGCCATTTGTCGTACAGGCCCGGCAGGACTTGAACCTGCAACCCCCGGTTTTGGAGTTCTCACCACTCTTTTGCGTGTGGTTGCGTCTGGTTCGATCTGGCCACTTTTCTTGAGAAAAACACCGTGACCTTTTGCGTCTGACCCCGTCTGGCTGCGTCTGACTGCGGGTGTTTGTGCCCAAGAATGTGCCCACATTACGTCTGTCGGACCAGATTTTGAGTCATCATGGCAGGCATCGTCTTCGTTGACTATCCGAAATGTATCTTGGAGGTAGGTGTGCTTGGAGGATAGGTGTAGTCCAACCAGTCTCTCCTGGCGTCACACCACTTTCTGTCTCAAGGACGGCAGGTATCGCTGTAGCCATTATCCATAGCTGCCACTGTAGCAATATCGGTTATTCGGTTGTCTTCCCGGTAGCGAGCAAGCGCCCTACCCCTCTCCCCACTAGAACTCCAAACAGTCCTGGGATTAGGCTAAAGACCAACATCATGACCACCTCGAATGGCCAGAGGTTGTGGGATGTGGGGTCCAGCCGGACATCGAACGCGACCCGACCGAGTGTCGCGAGTATGGTTCCCACGCCGACCCACGGGGTCAAGAGTAGTATCCCCGGGCCGCTGCGGTGCGCTCGTTCTGCGAAAGCTGCGACCACGGCTGAAGCTATGCCGATGGCCCCAACCCATGGGAGGATGAGTGAGTTCGACTGAAGGTATTCGGTGTAGGTAAGCGGCCAGAAAAGG
>JADFIT010000108.1 GCA_022566515.1 Gemmatimonadota bacterium | reverse complement strand
GGTGAACCTGCGCCGGGCCCACTGTCCGAGCCACCTGGCCCGAGACGGGCTTGATCCTTCCGGCGACCACATGGCACCAAGGACATCTTCCGCGCCAGGACACATCCCCTCTTAGAGTTCGGCAGGCACCGATGCGGACCCGTTCCTCGTCACTTGCACGCCGCGCCAGAGCTGGTAGATCGCAGGGATCACCACGAGGGTGAGTATGGTCGCCGTGATCATGCCACCCACCATCGGCGCCGCCACCCGCTTCATGACGTCTGCCCCGGTGCCCGTACTCCACAGAATCGGAGTCAAGCTGGCAATGATGGTTGTCACCGTCATCATCACCGGCCGCACCCGCTCGAGTGCCCCATCCCGCACGGCGTCACTCACGTCCTTCCTGGTGACCATCCGCCCCTCGAGCCTCCTACGTTCGAACGCCTCGTCGAGATAGATCATCATCAGGACGCCGGTTTCCGCCGCGACACCTGCCAGCGCGATGAACCCAACCCAAACCGCTACACTCGTGTTGTACCCCAGGAGCCAGAGAAACCAGACACCGCCCACGAGAGAGAAAGGCAGCGCGAGCATGACGATCAGCGACTTGGCAGTCGATCGAAAGTTGAGATACAGCAGAAGGAAGATGATCGCCAGCGTTACCGGGATCACAACACGCAGCTTCTGTGCGACGCGTTGCATAAATTCGTATTGTCCACTCCATGTGAGCGTGTATCCAGGCGGCAGAGAGAGTTGCCGGGCGACCAACTGCTGTGCCTCCCGCACGTAGCCTCCCACGTCCCGCTCTCCGATGTCCACGAACACCGCGGTCACGGGAAAAGCGTTCTCAGTCTTGATCGCCATGGGCCCCCGAACCGCTCTCACCGTCGCCACCTGTCCCAACGGTATCTGTGCGTTCCCCATGGTGGGAACCAACACTTCACGCAACTTGTCGATGTCATCGCGCAACTCTCGGGGGTACCTCACGTTGACGGCGTACCGTTCGCGTCCCTCAACCGTGACTGCTGCACTCAATCCGCCAATTGTGGCCTGGATTGCCTGATGCACGTCACCCACGTTCAAGCCGTACCGAGCCGCCTCTGCCCGATCGATGTCGATGTCGACGTAGTACCCCGACACGCCGCGCTCGGCGAAAGCACTCCGGGTCCCGGGTATCTGCTGCATGATGCGCTCCACCCGCTCTCCCAGCATTTGCAGCGTGTCCAGGTCGGGGCCGAAGATCTTGACGCCTACCGAAGTTCTGATCCCCGTCGCCAGCATGTCAATGCGTCCCTTGATGGGCATCGTCCAGGCGTTGGTGACACCGGGCAGCCGCACGGCATCGTCCATCTCGGCGATGAGCCGATTGTATGTCATTCCCTCGCGCCACTCGTCCTTCGGCTTGAGCGTGATCGTGGTCTCGAACATGTCCAACGGTGCCGGGTCGGTCGCCGTGTTGGCACGTCCCGCCTTGCCGAATACCACGTCGACTTCAGGGAACGAGGCCAACACGCTGTCCTGGTAACGCAAGATCTCGCGTGCCTTTCCGATCGACACTCCCGGAACGGTCGTCGGCATGAAAAGCACAGAACCCTCGTGTAGCGGCGGCATGAATTCCGAACCCAGCCGTTGCCAAGGTATCACGGTTGCCGCGAGAACGACGATTGCTCCCAGCATCACCGCCCACGGATGCTTGGTGACAAGGCCGATGACAGGCCGATAGCCCCATCGCAGTAGCCGGCTGATGGGATTCACCCTCTCCGGTCTGATGTTGCCACGAATCAGATATCCCATGAGAACAGGCACCAATGTGATCGTCAACAGGGCCGAACCAGCCATGGCGAACGTCTTAGTGAACGCCAGCGGCTTGAAGAGCCGTCCTTCCTGTTGCTCCAACGCAAAAACCGGGAGGAAGCTGAAGGTGATGATGAGCAGCGAGAAGAACAGCGGCGGCCCAACCTGTTGGGCACTCTTCAGAACGATATCCCACCGCGACGAGCGTCCCTCGTCCCGCTCGAGATGCTTGTGCATGTTCTCGACCATGACGATGGCGCCGTCCACCATCGCGCCGATGGCGATGGCGATGCCTCCCAAGCTCATGATGTTGGCGTCAACGCCGATCGCCCGCATGACAATGAAGGAGATGAGAATCCCAAGTGGCAGCGTGATGATCGCTACAAGTGCCGACCGGAAATGCAGCAAGAACACCACCGCGATTCCCGCCACGATTAGGGACTCCTCGACCAGCTTCTCGCGCAACGTGTCGATCGCCTCGTGAATGAGGTTGCTCCGGTCGTAAACCGTGCGGAGCCGCACGCCACTTGGCAGGCCGCGCTCTATCTCCTCGAGCCGGGCCTTGACGGCCTCGATCGTCTTCAGGGCGTCAGCCCCGAACCGCATCACCACGATCCCGGCAACCACTTCCCCCTTGCCGTTCAGGTCGGTGACACCGCGGCGCGGGGCCGGGCCGATCTGCACGGTGGCGACATCGGCCACCCGGATCGGCGTCCCGGTGGGCGTTACGCCCACCGTCACGTTCTCGATATCCTCCACACCTTCCAGGTATCCCAGGCCGCGGATCATGTACTCGCGGCCACCCATCTCGAGAACCCGCGCGCCGATGTCGGTGTTATGCGCACCGATCGCCTGCACCACCCGGGTCACGGGGATGTTGAAGGCCCGGAGCCTCTCGGGGTCCACCTCCACCTGGTACTGCTTTGTGAACCCTCCGACAGAGGCGACCTCGGAGACTCCTGGTACTGCGGTAAGCTGGTAGCGGATGTACCAATCTTGCAGCGTGCGCAGCTCGGCCAGATCGAGACTGTCCGACTCGAGTGTGTATTGGAACACCCAGCCAACGCCGGTGGCGTCGGGGCCCAGTGTCGGCTCGACGCCGGTGGGGAGGCTGGGTCGGAGCCCGCTCATGTACTCCAACACCCTCGAGCGGGCCCAGTAGATGTCCGTCCCGTCCTCGAAAATCACGTACACCATGCTCAATCCGAAGAAGGAGTACCCTCGAACGACGCGCGCGCCGGGGACCTTCAACATCTCGGAGGCGATGGGAAAGGTGACTTGGTCTTCGACGATCTGCGGCGCCTGTTCCTTGAAGTCGGTCTGGATGATGACCTGGACGTCGGACAGATCGGGAATGGCGTCGACGGGCGTTCGCAGTATGGACAGTACGCCGGCGACGATGATGGCAGCGGTGGCAAGGAGAACCAAGAATCGGTTTCGCAGCGACCACTCAATGATTTGGTTAATCATGCTGCTGCTCCGCCGGTTGTTGCTGTAATCCCGTCGTGTCACCGCCGTATTGCATTCCAGGCATGCTGCCGCCCGTGGTTCCCAACCTCGACTCGGCATCAATCAAGAAGTTGGCGGACGCCACGATGGTTTCTCCTTCCGTCAGACCGCTCAGGATCTGGACCTCGCGGTCAGCGCGCGCACCGAGGACCACTTCCCGTGGCTGTAACATGCCATCTTCGTCCCGCACGAAAACCAGGTTGCGTTCGCCCGTGACGATGACCGCCTCGAACGGCACGACTATGACATCCTCGGCGACACGAGTATCGAAGAACATTGTCGAGAACATGCCAGGCTTGAGCCGGCCACCGGGATTGGGAACCGTCACGCGAACGCGATTGGTTCTGCTTGCTACATCAACCACCGGATACACGAATGACACCGCGCCCATCAAATGCTCACCCGGATAGGCCGCTACCTCGATGTGTGCCTGGGCACCGATCCGAATGTACTGGAGGTCCTGTTCGAAGACTTCGCCCTCGACCCACACCGTCGATAGGTCTGCCAGTCTGTAGAGTTGCATCCCTGGAGTGACGCGTTGGCCTTCGACCACGTGCTTCTCCAGGACGACTCCTGTGAACGGTGCGACCAATGTCAGTGTCTTGGTAGCACGTCCGGTCGTCTCCACCTGCTCGATCTGCTCCGGCGTGATGTCGAAGTAGGCCAGGCGTCGCCGCGCGGCATCCAACATGCTCTGCGCATTGCGCCACGCCTCGCCGGCGCCGCGCCCCACCCGCGACGCCAACCGTAGGGCCGTGAGCAGCTCCTCCTGCGCGGCGACGAGGGTCGGGCTGTACAACCTCAGCAGTGGCTGCCCGCGTCGTACCTTTTGCCCCGTGTAGTCGACGAGCAGCTCTTCGACAAACCCGTCTACCTTCGGCGTGATGTCCGTGATGTTGGGCTCGGCGGCAGCAACGACACCGACGGTTCGAATCGTGCGAGTCATTGTCCCACGTCGCACCATCGTGTACACCACGCCGAGCGCCTGCTCCTGGGCTGCAGTGAGGTGCACCGACTGGCGCACCGTCGCGCCCGTCGAGTCCGTTTCGCCCTGTGTGCCACCCGCCATCATCATGGCGTGCTCCTGGGCCGACATGCCCTCCATGGGCGACTCTTCCTCGGACGAGCCGCAGGCCAACACAAGTCCGATCAATAAGACCGGCAAGCTGGTAATCGATTTCATCTTTCACCTCCGAGCGGCACGCCCACGAGAGCCTCCACTTGCGCCAAGGCCTGGTGGTACTCCGCCGTCAAGCGAATCCTTTCTATCTCGTAGCGATTCACTGTGAGTTCGTTCTGCACCAAAGTCATGTAGTCAACGGCGCCCACCCGATACGCCGAGAGTGCGGACTCCACCGCCGCCTGAGCCTGCGGGAGCACCGACGTCGTGTACATTTGCGCGAGTGTGCGGGCCCGGTGGACATCCGCCGCCAACTCACCCAGTTGGGCGAAAGTCTCGTTGTAGAGATCCAGCTCCTTCGCCTCCTCCATGGCCTGCACGGCCGCCATCTCACGGCGCAGCGGCATCTGGCGTGATCCCGCCCAGAGAGGAATGCTGACCCCGACCATGATGGTCACGAGATCTTCGAACTGGGGCCGCTGACTGTATCCCAGCGTGACGGCGAAGTCCGGGTAGACGGCCCGTCGCGCCGCCCGATATCCCGACTCCGCCGCTTCCGCCCGGGCGCGCGCCGCATGGAGTGCCGGCCGCTGCTCAACCGCGATACCCATCAGGGAATCCACCGGCGCCAGGCGACTCCCTGGACGGGGCAACTGCAGCGCGCCGACCTCCACCGTGGCCGGCCTCCCCAACAGGGCGTTGAACCGGGCGGTCATCGCAACGCGATTCTGGCTCATGACGGTGATGTCCTCCGTCATCCTCGCGATTGCGACCTGGGCCTGAAGCACGTCCTGTTGGAGCCCGGTTCCCACGGCGTACAGCGCCAACGAGACCTCGTGAAACTCCCGCAACAGATGCCGCGTGTTGGCCATCACCTCGAGGGCCCGGTCCATGAAGGCAAGCCGGTAATACATCGTCTTTACCCGGGCCAAGAGCGCGGCTTCCGACTCCTCGGATTCCCACCGGGCCGCTGCGGCCAACGAGCGCGCCTGTTGCTCCGCAAACCCTAGCTTCCCCGGCCAGGGAAACCGCTGGACCAACTGCACGGAGTTCATCGCCATCATCTGACCGGTACCCAAGTCCAACGAGTGGTTCCTGAGGCCGAACGACAATTGCGGATCCGGCAACGCCCCCGCCGGCGCGATCCGCTCCGCCGATGCATCGGCGTTGAGCCGGACCGCCTGTAGGGCGGGATTGGTCGTTCGTGCAATCTCGAGTGCTTGCGACAGTGCCAGCGTGTCTCGAGCCTGTTGAGCGACGACGGTCCCCGGACCAGCCAGGATCATCATCGCCAGGGCAGCGACCTCGGCAAGCCCCGAGGCGCCCTTGAGCGTTCGCATCTACCTTCTCCTGCGGAAGAGTTAGTTCACAGCATTGCACGCCCGCACGTCAACGCGGGATCGTGCGCACACTTCGCCTGGGAGTGGTTACGCTCTGGGAGGAGGCGTCAGGGGAGGTTGGAGGTTGTCCGAGATCTGCCTATGGGTAAAGAACTCGTGCCGGCCGGAAATCGGGAGGGTCGGAACATCCGCCGGCACACCTGCGCTCAGGGCGATCCCCGCCATGCAGCTGGCGGCAAATTCGTCGCAGCTCTGGTCGTCGCCTTCGTTGGGAGCGGGTTCGTCGCACTTGTCGCACTCGGACGACATCGCTTCCTGCCCGCCCATGGCGCAGACCGCCGGCTTTGCATATGGCAAGGCCAGCATACCAACCGTCAGCGCGGCGATGAGCAGTCTTCCGATTCCGTAGTCTTTCACGTCTGAACGTTGCCTCACGGGCAGTTAACTAACGGACAATCGAGTCTGAAGCAATCTTCAGAATCATATGCGGACGCTCCGCAGGCCTCGAGACCTCGCTGATCACCGACGCCGAGGCGCAGAACCTCACCGGCCGCCAAGGGGACGTCGAACAGGTAGAGGCGCCGGTGGGTCGTGCTTCCCTCTCCCCTCTCCCCTGGCCGCTGCCAGTACCACGCGCCACTATATAAAGGAAGCGATCGTCACCCTCGCGCGCCAGCAAAAGGAGACGAGTCATGACCACCCCTGATCCCACCCCCGCCGTCGATTCGCCGAATCGGATGCCGCGCGATGACGAGGTCGACGTCTTCGGACTGACACATCTCGGCAAAGTGCGTAAGACCAATCAAGACAACTTCTTGATCTCTTCCCTGCACAAACAGATGCGGGTCCACTACACCAGTCTGCCCGAAGTGGCTCGGCTGCCACTGGAGGGCGAGCGACTGGCGTATCTCTGTATGGTTGCGGACGGCGTGGGAGGCGGGTTGGGGGGTGGAGAGGCGAGCCGGCATGCGATCGAGGTGGTGGCCCAATACGTGGCGGAGAGCATGTGCTGCTATTACACCGCTGACGCGACCGACGAACAGGCATTCTGTGACGCGCTTCAGGAAGCGGCGATGCACTGCCACCAGAGCGTGGCCGAGAAGGCCGGGGCGGATCCTGACCGGCGCGGCATGGCGACTACCCTAACGATGCTGATCAGCGTGTGGCCTGTTACATACCTGCTCCAGGTGGGCGACAGTCGTTGCTATCTCCTGCGCGAGGGCGCGCTGACCCAGATCACCCGAGACCAGACAATGGCTCAGGAGTTGGTCGATCAAGGCGTGCTCACCGTGGCGAACGCCGACAACACCCGGTGGGCACACGTGTTGTCGAGCGCGATAGGTGGTAGGCAGACCGCGCCGGTTGTCACACGCATCGACCGCATGTGGGACGACGTGATTCTGTTGTGTAGTGACGGGCTCACGAAACACGTGTCTGACGACCGGATCCGCGAGCGGCTCAGCACCATGAAGTCTTCCAAGCAAGTCTGCGAAGATCTGCTGCAGGACGCACTCGACGGTGGTGGAAGTGACAACATCACGGTTCTCGTCGGGCGGCTGGTACGCAAACCGAGTGAATGAAGATTGGCATCCCCGTCGCATCGTTTCGGACACGAGGGTGTCGAGGGATTGCGCACGGGGCGTTACAACCTGGGAATCAGCTCTTCCTGTATCGTCTACCGGCTCGGCGCCACCGTCATCGACACCGGCCCCCCGAACCAATGGCCCGTTGTTCGCCGATTCCTGCGAGAGCGGAACGTCGAGCAAGTGCTGGTTACCCATCATCACGAAGACCACGGCGGCAACGGCGCGCGGCTACAACGGGAGCTGGAAGCAACCGTCTTTTTCCCGCCCAGCGGCGTAACACTTGCGCGAGACGGGTTTCCCCTGCGCGCCTACCAGCGGGTGATCTGGGGCACGCCGAAACGATTCGTTCCCCAGGCGATGCCCGATGAGATGAGCGTTGGGGGCGGTTTCCGGCTCCGCGCCGTCCACGCGCCCGGCCACTCTCCCGACATGACGTGTTACCTGGAGGTCGAACGCGGTTGGCTCTTCACCGGCGACCTCTACATCACGAGCAAGCCGCTCTTCTTTCGAGCAGATGAAAACATGGATGAACAGATCGAAAGCTTACGGCGGGTGGTCGATCTGGAATTCGAGACCGTGTTCTGCGCGCATCGTGGGGTCGTCACTGAGGGGCAACGCGCGATTCGCGCGAAACTCGATTATCTGATCTCACTGCGAGACGAGATACGGCACCTTCACAGCGAAGGTCGCTCTGTCGCCGAGATCACCAAGACGCTGCTTGGTCGAGAGAAGCTCACGAGCCTCATCACGCTCTATCACTTCTCCAAGCGCAACCTGGTTCGCGCATGCTTGCCTGTACATGCGACATGAGCGGAAGTGGGACCGCCGCGGCTGCGTTGCCCGGTGCGCTAAAGCGCGGGCTCGGCCGCGGCCGGGGAATCCGCGGCTAGGTCGAGGACTTCGAGAATCGCCGCACCAGCCGTAGCCATCAGTGACTCGTCCAGCCGGACGAGCGGCCCCTCGATCAGCCGACGGTTGTCGATGGCGCGGAGCTGGTCGACGAGAAGGTCCGAGTCACTCTGCAACCGATCGGCTGCGGGGATTCGAATCCGGAGCGGCGCCGCATCGTCGACGAGCTTGGTCGTGAGCGGGACCACCAGGGTTGACGGATGACCGGCATCGAGCAGCGCCTGGGACTGCACCACCAAAACCGGACGGGTCTTGCCGGGCTCGGTCCCTCGCCGAGGATTGAGATCGGCCAGCCAGATTTCGCCCCGGTTAGGCATCCGGATCGTGTTCGATCGCCTCGAACTCCGCGTTCACCCGCATGCTTTCGTCGCGCACCTTGCGAGATGCATTCGCTAGGCGGTCGGCCCGCAGCTGCGCTTCGGTTTCGCGGTTCATCGCCTGAATGGCTCGCCGGATATACTCGGCCCGCGAAATCGCCAGCGCTTCGGCGCAGCGGCCGCTTCGTTCCAGCACGGCGTCTGTCAGGCTGAGGGAAATAGTGCGCATACTGAGACCTCGACATATCAGATAATGATATGTTATAATGATATCTAAATTCTATATCATACGCAAGCGTCACGATTGTTCATGGGGTGGGGTCGGGGGATCCGCGTCCCAAAGCTTTAGCGTCATCCGCGGCTTCAACGCCCTCTATGCTGCGACGGCAGTGTGTTGAACCCTTCGTCTTCGAAGTCCCGATCCAGGGCGAGCGCCTGCTGAATGCCCTCTTCCTCCATGAACTCGAAACTCACGCAATCGACGAGGCTCAGCTGTCGGCGATCCCGTGCGACGAGGCGGGCGAAGCCGCGGCGATGAAGCGCCTCCGTCACCCAGCGGACTGTTACGACCGGTAGCAGGCGATCGACGAGGTCGCGAATGGGAGCGAGCCCGAAGCGGTGTTGCAGCAGCGCCGCTGACTCGACCACCACGTAATTCGTGGTGAACAGCGCCCGACCCTTCCGCAAAAGCTGCTCGAACGATCGAAGGACGGCCCGATGGTCCTCTTCCGTCTCGACGAGGAGTGCGTACAACGCTGACGTATCGACAAAGACGCTCACCCGCGGTAGGCGTCGGCGAGAGCGGCATCATGGTCCTTGGCCACCGTCGACCGCCCAGCGGGATCCCGGTATCCTCCGCAAACGGCAAGTGCTTCCTGCACTCGCTCCGCCCGCCTCGACGGACCGAGTTCGCTCGCCAGCCGATCGCCCACGCAGCGCCGCACCGCCTCGGCCATGGACACCCCCTGCCGGCGAGCCCACCGCTTGAGCTGCCGATGCTGCTCCTCTGTGAGCTGAATCTGGGTTCTGATCATGATGTAAAACTAATGCCACTATGACATCATGTCAATTACATCATCGGACAGTCTTGCCGGTGCGGGGTTGGGGGTGCTCCGCGGCTTGTTCGGGTGGGGCCGCCGCACGCTTGTTGCCCGGTGCGCTGAAGCGCGGGCTCGGCCGCGGCCCTGACGGGCCGCGACGCGTCTTCAAAGACGCGCCGGTACAACGTCGCTCTCAGCTTTCATGGGGTAGGGCCGGGGGATCCGCGTCCCAAAGCTTCAGCGTCATCCGCGGCAGCTACCCCTTCGGCCTGATCAACTCCTGAAACGGGGGATGATCCCGCAGAACTCGCGAAAGAAGTGGCATTTGAAAATGAATTGCCGTGACTGGCCAGCCCTTGCGCACAGCCTCTCGAAGGAGCGCGGTTGCCCTGTCAATCTCGCCCAAGGATGCCGCAATCCGGGCTTGCCAGATCAGCAGAACATGCGGTTCCCTAGGTTGCGCTCCAATGTCCTGGTAGATCTCCAACGCTCTTTGTCGATCGCCCTGCATGCCCGCTATTACTCCGAGCGTTCCGACATACACACGCCGGAATGGGGTGTCACCCCGCTCCTCAACGGCCCGTTCAAGCACCACGCGGGCCTCGTCGACTCGGCCGTGGAGCACGAGCATATCGGCGAGTGTCCGAATGCCGCCGTCGATCTGCCTGCTAGTGGTGTCCGTCGGCAGGGTGGATAGCCAGGCTTGACGCCGCATTATGCCACGGTCCAACACTTGGGACGCGGCTTCGAGGTGATCATGCACAAGGAGTTCGCGGGCAGTAGCTAGGGCGAGTCCTGTTTCCTGGCCTTCCTCGAGCAGCGCGTGGACTTCGTCGGTCCGCCCTAGCGCCGCTAGAGCCCAACTCTCAGTCGCTTTTGTAAGGAAGTTGTCGGGAAACAGCCGGCGAGCGCGGCGCGCTGCGTCGAG
Source organism: Gemmatimonadota bacterium (assembly GCA_022566515.1). Classification (GTDB taxonomy): domain Bacteria; phylum Gemmatimonadota; class Gemmatimonadetes; order Gemmatimonadales; family GWC2-71-9; genus B3T1B10. The sequence goes on along the minus strand of JADFIT010000108.1, from coordinate 493 downwards.
TTCCCGCTCGTGGTCGCCGAGCATGTGATATGCCAGGGTCAGATCAAACCAATAGGGAGACCACCCGCGCAACCATCCGCTTTCAGGATCGGCCTGCGTCAAGAACTCGACCGCCTCACGAGGACGGTCTGCCCAAAGAGCAGCATGTCCGGCTTTATAGAGGAACTCAGAACCAGGGGCGATCTCCACAAACCGACGCATGGCTTTCAGCGCGCTCTCGTAATCTCCGCGTCGCCAGGCCAGCTGATAATCCAACAACAGACGGTCCAGAGGGGCCAGTTGACCACGCCGCCCGTTGAGCGCCTGGCCGATGGAATCCCTAAGCGCCCCCTGACCTGAGTTCTCGTACGCAAAGACGGCCCAGAGCGACGCCATGGTGAAGTTGGAGTCCAGGGCCGCCGCCCGCAGGAAATGCGGAATCGCCTCCCGGGACTTCCCCTGCGCCGTGTGCAGCTCGATCCCTGTGACAAACTCCCTGTACGCCTCGAACGTC
>JADFIT010000107.1 GCA_022566515.1 Gemmatimonadota bacterium | reverse complement strand
CGGGGGGTAGATCAAGTGAACCTGGCAGGAATACTCGGCCCGCCAGACGGGGCGAAGGCGAGAGAGGTGCTCATTGGTGCCGGGCAGCTCGATGAGTACTGTCGGTAGCAGGGAGCAGGGAGCAGGGAGCAGGGAGCAGGCCCCTCTCCCCGAGGGAGGAGGGAGGCCCTTCCGCGATACTTCACCACAACCCTGCATCGTTTCGATGACACTCCGGGCAGGCACCCTCTTAGCTTGCCTGCATGATCAAGTCAGATCCCTCTACCTGGAAGGACCCCCGGCATAGGAAGGGCTGGGAGGGTGAGGAGTTGGCCCGGGGGTTTCTCCAGCGGCGTGGGTGGCGGATTCTGGACCGGCGTTTCCGCATGGGACGTCTGGAGATCGACCTGGTCGCCCGCCGGGGAGCGGTGGTTGCCTTTATTGAAGTGAAAACCCGCTTCAGCGACGCGTTCGGCAGCCCGCTGGAGGCCGTCACAGCGGGCAAGCAACGGGAGATCAGCCGAGTGGCCAGTGCTTGGATCGACCGGCACGGCAAACCCGGCGAAGGCTACCGGCTGGACGTGATCGGCGTGACCATGCGGCCCTCCGGACCGCCCAGAATCGAGCACGTGGTAGACGCGTTCAGGCCAGGCTGGCGGTAGGAATAATTTCGGGATATATTCGGGACATCAAGGAGCACGAACTCTAACCAGGAAAATCAATGGCTCCCAAACAGAACACCACGCCCGACTGGGGCGACGTTGGCGCCGGGCTGTCTGACGACCGGAGGAAGGCCCTTGGCCTGGCCATCGCCCAGATCGAGAAGAACTGCGGTCGGGGCGCAATCATGCGGATCGGGCAGGGAGCCCATGTCCGGCTTCCCGCGATCTCCACCGGGGCGATGAATCTCGACGCGGCCATCGGCATCGGGGGCATCCCCCGAGGGCGCATCACCGAGATCTACGGGCCGGAGGCCAGCGGCAAGACCACGCTGGCCCTCCACATCGCGGCGAACGCCCAGCGAGCTGGTGGTGTGGCGGCGTTCATCGACGCCGAACACGCGTTGGACGTGGATTATTCCAAGAAGCTCGGCGTGGACGTGGAGAATCTCCTCGTCTCTCAGCCCGACACCGGCGAGCAGGGGCTCGAGATCGCCGACATCCTCGTGCGGTCGGGGGCCGTCGATGTCATCGTCATCGACTCCGTTGCCGCCCTGGTGCCCAAGGCGGAGATCGAGGGCGAGATGGGAGACCATCACCTCGGCCTCATGGCGCGTCTCATGTCCCAGGCGCTGAGGAAGCTTGCCGGCAACATCAACCGGTCCAAGACGTCCGTGGTTTTCATCAACCAGTTGCGCGATAAGATCGGCGTCATGTTCGGCAACCCCGAGACCACCACCGGTGGCCGGGCCCTCAAGTTCTACGCGTCGGTGCGTCTCGACGTGCGCCGCATCGGTCCGGTCAAGGAGCGGGACGAGATCACCGGCAGCCGGGTGCGCGTGAAGGTGGTGAAGAACAAGGTCGCCCCCCCGTTCAGACAGGCGGAGTTCGACATCATGTTCAACGAAGGGATCAGTCACTCCGGGCTGTTGGTGGATCTGGGCGTCGAAGCGGGAGTCATCGACAAGAGCGGGGCGTGGTACTCGTACGGCAAGGAACGGATCGGTCAGGGCAGGGAGAACGCCAAGCTCTATCTGAAGGACAACACCGAGCTGGCGGCTGAGGTCGAGGTCAAGGTCAAGGAACATCTTGGCATCGGACCCAGGCCCGATGCCGCGCAGGCACCCGTAGCCAACACGCCGCCGGCCGGGGACACCGCCCGATAGTCTCGCGCCATGCCCGCTCGCACACGCCGGTACTCCCATCGCGAAGTTGACGTAGCCGAGGGTGGTCCGCGTGAGATAACCGACGTCCTTCCCGATTCCAGGGCCCCGGGCTACCTCATCATCGAGGTCGACGGGGCCCGATTCGCTTCGCTCCCCGCAGAGGCGGTAGCATCCCTCGGCATCCGCACCGGCGACCGGCTCGACGAGGAGCGCTTCGCCACGCTCACCGGCGTCGCCGACGTCGAGGCCGCCCACCAGGTTGCCCTGCGCCTGTTGGCCAATCGTCCACGTGCCGTCAAGGACATGCTCCGCCAGCTCAGAAACCGGGGCCACAACCCCTCCGCCGCTGCCGCAGCCGTCGGCCGGCTCGAGGCCAACGGGTTGTTGAACGATCTCGAGTTCGCCTGCCACTTCGCCCGGGTGCGGTCCGGAAAGGGACACGGCCCCCTACGCCTCATATCCGACCTGCTTGCCCGTGGCGTCGACAAGCGCCTGGCCGAACGGGCGGTCCACGAAACGATCGAAGCGGAAGAGATCGACCCGCAAGCCCAAGCACGCGCCCTCGCCGAGAAGCGCTCCGGCCAACTAGGTAACCTGCCCCCCGAAACCAAACGCCGCCGCCTCCTGGCCTACCTGGGCAGACGAGGGTTCAGGGGGTATGAGACGGATCAGATGGTGAGGTCCCTCCTCCCTCCTCCCTCCTCCCGGGGGAATGGGGAGTAGGGAGTAGGGAGTGGGGAGTGGGGAGTGGGGCGCAGGGCAAGAACCACGACCCTGTCGTACGCACTCAGCTTGAAGGCCATTGCCCTATCCACCATGTAGGTGAAGCCCGGGATATAGGCTGCGTATATGCGCCCGGCGACGTGATTCACGAGATAGGTGGAGTCCACCCGGATGGAGTGAATCTCAGGGATCACCAGCCGCTTGCCATCAGCGGTTCTGATCACCCGGTAGACCTCTAGGGTCAGGTTGGCAGTCTGGTTGAGCCTGCCGGCTTGCGTGATCAGGTCGCCCAGCGTCATCCCCTCCCAAAACGCCGCCGTGCAGGGCTCGCGCACCTCGCCTACGATGGTAACCGTTGCGGGGGGCTCGATCTTGGTCTGGAACAACGCCTCCCTGGCTGCCAGCAACTGCTCAGCAATCGCCACGCACGTTGGATGGTCTTGGGCGGTTATCGCCGCCACGCCTGCAAAGCAGACGGTAAGACCGGCCAGCCCGGTCGATAAGGGTCGCATACGCATGGAGACCTCCTTCGCGGAACACGCTCAGCTTGGGGTGCTGATATGGCGGGGGGACGGACAACGAAGACGGGGTCCGGGAAGTCTCAGGGTCTTGACGGAAACGTTGGGAGATGGCCGCACGCGGGGCAGAACTGCCGAGTGGTGTGACAGCCAACGTGTTGTTGCGAGCCTCAGCCGGGGCCGGAGAGATAAAGCACCCGCGTCGAGGCACCGCACCTGCGGTGATGACGCTACCCACTGTTTCCCGCATGGTCGTTTCGCCCTGATTACTAGGAACCTCGGCCAGGCTTCTTTCTCTCCTGAGCCCAGTCACCGAGATCTACGCGCGAACTCCGCCTTGGCGGTGAACCCGGAAACTGCGACTTGGTACCGGGAGCCGCAAGGGTTCGTCCCTCTCCCCTCTCCCCTCTCCCCTCTCCCCGGGGAGGTGGGAGGTGGGAGGGAAGAGTGGGGAGTGGGGAGTGGGAGGAGGGGGGTTTAGTTTAGAGCCATGCTCTCAGCCGAGATTCGCCAATCCTTCATCGACTACTTCGCCGATCGCGGCCACCGGCACGATCCGTCGTCGTCCCTCGTGCCTGCCGGCGATCCCACACTGCTGTTCACCAACGCGGGGATGGTGCAGTACAAGCGCGTGTTCCAGGGGCTCGAGCACCGCGATTACAACCGGGCGGTGACCGCTCAGAAATGCGTGCGTGCCGGTGGGAAGCACAACGACCTGGAGCAGGTGGGCCACACCGCCAGGCACCACACCTTCTTCGAGATGCTGGGGAATTTTTCCTTCGGGGACTACTTCAAGAAGGAGGCGATCGAGTTCGCCTGGGAGTGGGTGACCAGCGAAGATTATCTCGGCATTCACCCCGACCGTTTGTATTTCTCGGTGCATCACAGCGACGACGAAGCACGGCGTCTCTGGCATGATGTCACCGGCGCCGATCCCTCCCGCATCTACGGCATGGGCGACCGCGACAACTTCTGGCAGATGGGAGATACCGGACCATGCGGTCCGTGCTCGGAGATTTTTGTCGATATAGGGAACAGGGGGGAGGGAGGCCGGGGCAGGTCAACACCTACTCTGGACGAGTTCACCGAGTTGGCCGAAAGCGGCGAGCTGCTGGAGATATGGAATTTGGTATTCATGCAGTTCGATCAGGCAGCCGACGGATCGCGCACTCCCCTGCCTGCTCCGTCGGTGGACACGGGCGCCGGGCTCGAGCGGATCGCGGCGGTGTTGCAGGGTGTCGATTCCAACTTCGACACCGATCTCTTCATGTCGATCATCGCGAAGGCCGAAGACGTCATCGGTGCGAAGTACGACGACGGTCCTGCCGGCGCGGGCTTCCGGGTCCTTGCCGATCACGCGAGGGCGGTGGCGTTCCTCTTGGCCGACGGCGTCTATCCGACGAATGACGGGCGCGGATACGTGTTGCGCAGGATCCTGCGTCGCGCGGTGCGGCATGCCTATCTCATGGGCCGGAGCGAGCCGACGCTGGTGCATCTCACCAACGCCGTCGTCGAACAGATGGGAGGCATGTTCCCGGAGCTGACCGAGAAGGCATCGCACATCGCGGACGTCACGCGAGCGGAAGAGGAACGCTTTCTCGAAACGATAGAGGGCGGGCTCGGGCGAATGAACCAGATCACGACGGGAGCCGCGGGGACTGTTGCGGGTGACGAAGCGTTCAAGTTGTACGACACCTATGGTTTCCCCATAGACCTAACCGAGGTGATCGCCGCCGAGCGCGGGTGGAAGGTGGACGTCGCGGGTTTCGAGAAGGCGCTCTCACGGCAGCAGCAGCGCTCGCGCAGCGCGCGCAATGCGGGTGTCTCCGGTTCGGTGAACATGAAGACAGGCAAGGTTCGAGGCGCCTGGAAGACGGTGGTGCCTCGCAAGCGGCAGCGCTTCGTGGGCTATGAGACCACCGAGACCGAGACGGATATTCTCAAGTACCGGCGGTCGTCCGATCACCTCGAGTTGATCCTCCACGAGAACCCGTTTTACGCCGAGTCGGGCGGGCAGGTGAGTGACACCGGAGTCGTTACGGGTGACGGTTGGCGCATGCAAGTGGACGACGTATACAAGCAAGACGGCAAGCAGGTCGTCTCCGGCAACTTCGAGGAGGAGTTCGAGCCGTCCGTAGTGCAGGCGGCTGTGAAGGAGCGGCGGCGTCGCGACATCGAGCGCAATCACACCGCCACACATCTGGCTCACGCCGCCTTGCGCAACGTCCTCGGCACTCACGTGCGGCAGGCGGGGTCGGTCGTGGCGCCGGATCGTTTGCGGTTCGACTTCTCGCACCACGCGCCGGTCACGCCGGCCGAGTTACAGGAGATAGAACAACAGATCAACGAAGCCATCTGGGCCAACGTAGACGTTGTGACCCACGAGATGCCCTACAGGGAAGCGCTGAAGCTCGGCGCCATGGCCCTGTTCGGCGAGAAGTACGGCGACGTGGTTCGGGTTGTCGACGTGCCCGGAGTGTCGGTCGAGCTGTGCGGTGGGACGCACGTTCGCACCACGGGGCAGATCGGGTTGTTCCACTTCACCGGCGAGTCGGGAGTGGCCGCCGGCGTGCGCCGCATCGAGGCGGTCACGGGTCCCGGGGCGTACACCAGGGTGCGGCACTTCGATGCGCGTCTGGCAGAGGCCGCCGAGGTGTTGCGCACCAACCCCGAGCACGTCGGCAGGAAGATCGAGGCGTTGCTCGAGGAGAAGAAGTCCCTCGAAAAGAAGATCGAGGAATTGTTGAAGCAGGGAGGTGGCAGGGGGGAAGAGGTGGTGGAGACGCTTCTTGGCAGCACCAGGCTCATAGTGGGAGACAGTCCGGTGGACGACCGCAGGCAGATCGGGTTGTTGATGGACTCGTTCCGCGATCAGAACAGCAACGCCATCAAGGTCCTCTTCGCCGCAGGCGAGCGGCCCGGCATACACGTGGCCGTCACCGACGACCTGGTCTCCAGCGGCGTCCGGGCCGGAGACCTGGTCCAGAGAATAGCCCAAGTGAGTGGTGGGAAGGGCGGCGGAAGGCCGCACTTTGCATCAGCCGGCGCAGGCGATCCGGACAAACTAAGCGAAGCGCGATCAAAAACGCCCGACATTGTCCAAGAATTCTTACAGGGGTAATGGCCTTGACACCAGCGCAAACGTGGCTCTCGGAGCGTTTCAGGGCCGTTCCCGACGCTTTGAGGGTGCGACTGCAACGGGTACTCACTCACTACGGCGACTCTGGGCACCCGGCAGACGTCTTCGGCCGCCTCTCCCGGATCACCATCGGTGAATTGCGCGGAGACGTCTCCCGCGACGACGCCCTCACCCTCCTAGCCGCCGACGCCTTCGCAACCTACGCCTGCGAAGCCGCCGCCGACCTGGACCCCCGCCGCCTGGCCGATCTCAGGTGAGTGGCCCGTCCCTCTCCCCTCTCCCCTCTCCCCTCTCCCCGAAGGGAGGTGGGAGGGGCGGATGATTGACATCCACAGCCACCTCATCCCCGCCATCGACGACGGCTCCCAGTCCATGGAGCAGTCCCTGGCTGTGCTCCGGGTGTTTGCCGCTGCCGGGGTGGAGGGTGTTGTGCTCACGCCCCATGTCACGGCGACCGAGTTGGCGACCGATGGCGACGGGGCGGTCCGTAGGCGAGGCGCGGCGTACGATCCCCTGCGCCGCATCGGCTTGGCGGCCCCCAAGCTCTACCTGGGTTTCGAGATCATGTTGGACCAGCCCTTGTCCGCGGTGTCGATGGCGCACCGGCGGTTCTCGCTCGCCGGATCGAGGTACTGTCTGGTGGAGTTCTCCTTGTCGGTGGTGCCCGATTTCGCCCGCAACGTGTTGGCCGATATCGCCCGGGCTGGAGCCGTGCCCGTCGTGGCCCACCCGGAGCGATACCAGGGCTGCTCTCCGGAGACGGTGAGATCGTGGCGGGAGGTGGGTGCGAAGATGCAGCTCGACTCCACGACTCTCACCAAGGCCACGGCTCGCGGCCACCGGGCCCGGCAGCTACTGGCGAACGGCCTGGCCGACCTGATAGCTGCCGATAACCACGGCAATCAACGAATCCTCACCACGGGAATGGAGTACCTGAAGAGCCGCGTAGCGGGGAACTCGGTGGAACTCCTCTCGAGCGTGAACCCCCGGGCGATAATCGACGACCAAGAGATGGTGCCCGTGCCGCCGATCGTGTTGAGGGAGGGGATGCTGGATCGGTGGCGGAGGTTTGTGACGGGGTGAGGGCCTCCCACATCCCACTTCCCACCTCCTTGTGACTATATTAGTCATGTCCATATGACCTAGTGGGTCTGATATGAAGAAGGTTGCAAAGGTGTCCGAGCTGAAGGCCTCGCTGAGCAAGTATCTGGCTCGGGTGAAGGCGGGAGAGGAGATAGTGGTGACGGAGCGGGGGAAGGCCATTGCCAAGCTCGTTCCAATGCCTCGGGACGAAGACGCGGAGATGGAGCGGTTGCGCGAGATGGAGCGTCGAGGGTTGTTGACCATCGGGACGGGGAAGCTACCCGACGATTTTTGGGATAGGCCGATGCCCGAGGACCCCGATGGGCTGGTGCTGAAGGCCTTGCTCGAAGAGAGACGGTCTGGCCGTTGAGCTTCTGGGACTCCTCTGCGGTCGTGCCTCTGTGCATCCGGGAAAAGCGTACCGACAACCTCAAAGTTCTTCAGGAGAGTGATCGGCGTTTGACGGTATGGTGGGGGACGACCGTTGAATGTACGTCGGCGTTTGCGCGCAGACGCCGAGAAGATAGGCGCTGGGAAAGTGAAGAACGGGCAGCTCTGGAACGCCTGGGATTGTTGGCGGAGATGTGGACGGAGGTCGGTCCGACTTCGCCGCTGCGGCATCTTGCGATCAGGCTAGTGCGGGTGCACGCTCTACGTGCGGGTGACGCGTTTCAATTGGCCGCTGCGCTCGAGTGGTGCGACGGAAAGCCGGCAGGCATGGAGTTCGTCTCCCTCGACGACCGCTTGGCCGAGGCGGCCCGGCTGGAGGGGTTTTCAGTGTTGCCGGAGTGACGACGGAGGAGATTCGGTGAGCCTCATTGATCTATCTGGCAAGACAGCCCTGGTCACCGGCGGATCCCGAGGCGTAGGCGCCGCCACCGCCATAATGCTAGCCAGGGCCGGCGCGTCGGTGGCGATAACGTACCGCGAGCGCAAGTCCGCCGCGGAAGAAGTCCTAGCCCGCATCAATAGCGGTTATCCCTCTCCCCCAAGGGAGGAGGGGGGACTTTCCGTCCTTCCGACCTTCCGTCTTTCCGTCTGCCTCCAGGCCGACGTCTCTCAGCCATCCGACTGCGACACCATGGTCCAGCAAACCATCGCCGCCCTCGGCTCCCTCGACATCTTCGTGGCCAACGCCGGCGTCTGGCCTCCCGAGGGTGTTGCCGTGAAGGACATGGACGACAGCCAGTGGGACCGGACAATCGGCGTGAATCTGAATGCGGTTTTTTACGGCTGCCGAGCCGCGCTCCGTGTAATGCCACCGGGCGGCCGCATCGTCATCGTCTCCAGCACCGCAGGGCAGCGTGGCGAGGCCTACCACGCCGACTACGCCGCCACCAAGGGGGCGATCATATCATTCGTGAAATCCCTTGCCGGCGAGGCCGCGAAAGATCACATCACCGTCAACGCCGTAGCCCCCGGATGGATCGACACCGAGATGTGCGACGTGCCGTTTGGGAGCGAGAAGGGAAGGGGGAGGAGGAAAATCGAAGCCGCCATCCCCCTAGGCCGCGTGGCCACCCCCGACGAGATAGCCGGCCCGATAGTGTTCTTGTGTTCGGGTCTAGCGAGTCATGTAACCGGCGAGATCCTCAACGTGAACGGCGGCAGCGTACTCTGCGGATGAGTTGCCCCTCCCCTCTCCCCTCAAAGCTCCTCGAGAAACTGCCGCGGCGTCAGGATCCGCACCCGCCGGAAGACCAGGCCGGAATCCGTGGGGCCCAATTCGGCGAAGTGTCGCAGGTTGCCGGTGACGAGGTAGTCAGCTCGGCCGCTGAGGGCGGTTTCCAGCACCAGGTTGTCGTTGGGATCGTGTTGCAGGACGTGGAGACGTCCTTCGGGGCGCACCAGTCCATCCGGTTGGGCGGTGGCAGCCACGAGGGAGGCAAAGGCGTGAGCCTCAGCGGCGGGGACAGCGAGTTTGGGGTAGGCGAGCACTCGGAGCAGTTCCGCGAGCAGGCCGGGACTGGTCACCAACTCGAGGGCGCCACGTTGGGCCGATTTGAGGCATTCGACGGGAGGCGTTCGGAGGCGGCTGCGGTTCCCACGCAGAGCCGAGACCAGGACGTTGGTATCGAGGACCACGCGGGGAACAGGTTCAGCCACGGTCCTTGTGGCGGGCCCATTGCACGGCTTCTTCGGCGAGGGCGTCGATCTCCGGCTCCGTGGCGTCGAGGGGCGGCAACCTGGCGGCGAGGGCGTCGAACCCGGCCGCGAGGACGGCGGTGCTAATGGCGGCGCTCACGGTGCCGGTCAGATCCTCGCTTCCCTCGCTCTCCTCACCAGCCAGGCGAACCAGCATCTGCCTGATTTCCAACGGCAGGGCCGTATAGAGCTTCAGCGCTTCGGCCACCACGTAGCTCTGGGAGCGCCGCTCTTCTTTGGCTGCGCGCTGGGCAGCTCTGTAGATAGCGGGATCCAGCGAGGCACTCAAAGTCTTGGTAGCCACTGTTGACTCTCATTAATTATATTGACACCAATAAGATATATGGATTGTCATGAAATTTCAATGGAACGCTCCCCCTCTCCCCCGGAGAAGGGTGGAGGGGCTGGGAAAGCATTGCATCTAAGTGCCATTTATGGCATCTTCGTGCTATGAAATTCGCCGAGCTTCTTGATACCGTGGGTGGCCTGCCGCTCTTTCGCGGCAGTCTGCTCCTTGCCGGCGACCGGGATCCCGCTGACGTGCGGCGCCAGCTCGCCCGGTGGAATGCCTCCGGCAGGGTCCTCCAGCTCCGCCGCAATGTCTACGTACTCGCCGCCCCGTGGCGTCGGGTCGAGCCGCACCCGTTCCTCATCGCCAACGAACTCAACCGTCCGTCCTACGTGAGCCTCCAGTCCGCGCTGGCCCACTACGGGATGATCCCGGAAGCCGTGCCGTCGACCACCTCCGTCACGACGGGTCGGCCCGTGACGTTCGAGACACCGCTCGGCCGCTACGTGTACCGCCACGTCCGGCCGGCCGCCTTCTTCGGGTACGGCCCGCTCCCCGTCTTCCGCGACCAAGACGCCCTGGTTGCGGATCCCGCGAAAGCCCTCCTCGATCTGGTCTACCTGACTCCGGGGGGCGAGGCCACCGCGCACCTCGAATCCCTCCGGTTGGAGGACCTCGAAACCCTCGGCACGCAGGATCTCCGTAACCATGCCCGCAGATGGGGCAAAGGCAAGATCGCGAGGGCGGTCGAGAACATCCTCCGTATGAAGGAGTCCGTCCCCGACGGGGAGACTTGGCGATGAAGGAGCAGCTCCGCACAATCATTCGAGGCGCCGATTCCTCCCCCCCAGGAGCGGCCGTGAACCTGGTGCGCGAGTATCTCCAGGCGAGGATACTGCTGGCGCTCCAGGACGCTGGGGCCATGATCCCGCTCGCCTTCCAGGGCGGGACGGCGCTGCGCTTTCTGTTCGGCCTGCCGCGCTTCTCCGAGGACCTGGATTTCACCCTCGAGCGCCCGGGCCGCAGCGGCTTCGACCTCGTCGGGGTCGGCCAACGAGTGGCTGCTCAACTGAAACGGGAAGGCTACCAGGTCGTAACGAAGCCCAAGACGGGTCCGGTGGTCTCCAGTTTCATGGTAGCCTTTCCGGGAGTGTTGTACGAGCTGGGGGTCTCCCCCCACCCGTCCCAGCGATTGCGCATTCGGATCGAGCTAGACACGAAGCCGCCGTCGGGGGCGGGTCTGGCGACCACGATCCTGCGCCGGCACGTTCTCCTCAACCTGCAGCACCATGACCGCCCCTCTCTCCTTGCCGGCAAGCTCCACGCGATTTTG
>JADFIT010000106.1 GCA_022566515.1 Gemmatimonadota bacterium | reverse complement strand
ATCCGGTACTTGCCGCTGCCAGTAATAGCTCGGCAACGTCCGCTCCCGGGGCCATATCTCGTTGAGCGTATCTCCTTCATAGAGCCGCCCGTTTTTCATCACGAAGCGGACGGAGTTGCTGTTGTGAATGTCGTCGAGGGGATTGCGATCCAAGATCACGAGGTCTGCGAGCTTGCCGGCCTCGATACTGCCGATGTCGTTCCCGAACCCGATCGCTTCGGCTCCGTAAATCGTCGCGACGCGCAGCATGTCGTGCTCTGACATTCCCCCCGACTGCATCGCCCACAACTCCCAGTGGTATCCGATGCCGTGGAGCTGACCGTGCCCGCCAACCCCCGTGCGTCCGCCCGCGGCGATCAGGTCTTTCAGAAACCGGGCATGCTTCTGGAACACGTGCTCTTCGTCGCGGAACCACCCGGCGCCTCGCACGCGGCGCGCAGCCTTCGACTCCAGGTCCTCGTACGGCGTGAAATGCCGCATCTTGCTATCGTCGAGGGGACTGAACCGCGTGTAGAAATAGTTCTCGGCCCACGGGCCGCCATACGAAACGATGAGAGTGGGCGTGTACGTGGTCTGGCTCGTCTTGAAGAGCTGCGCCACGTCACTGTAAATGGGAGCGATGGGCAACGAGTGCTCGAGACCAGAGTAGCCGTCCATGACGTGTGTCATGTTGAGCTTGAAGTCGATGCCGCCTTCGGTGGTGGGCATTAACTCCAGCTCCCGGGCAGCCATGATGAGCCACTGCCGCTGCCGCCGGTTTCCCGACATGTACATCTTGAATGTGTTGAGACGGTAGTAGTCCTTGTAGCGCCGCAACACGGTCTTCGCGTGCTTCAAGTTGCGAATGTTCTCGCCGGAGAACACACCGGGACCGGTGTGATAGATGCGCGGGCCGATCATATCGCCTGCCTCGACGCGATCGTGATATGTAAGGATATCGGTGCTGGAGGTCTGCACGTCCTCGGTAGTGGTAACACCGAACGCCAAATTCGTGAGGTATTGCCATACCTGGTTGGTGTGGACATCGGTGATGAGCCATTGGGTGTGGTAATGGGTGTCGACAAACCCCGGGATCACCGTCTTGCCCGAAACGTCGATGATGCGGGCACCGTCGGGAATCGTCACGCTGCCCCGGGCACCCACGGCCTCGATGCGGTTGTCGCGAATCACTATGTCTGCATTCTCGATGATTTCGTAACCCCTCATCGTGATCGCCCGCCCGCCGCGCAACACAGCAACGCCCCGGGGAATGTCCCGGGTGACTTCGATCTCGATGCGGTGCTCGACGGGCTCGTAGCGTTTTTCCGTTGCCTCCGTCGAGTCCTTCTGCGCCGTGGTATCGGCCTCCGCCTCCGCCTCCCTGCGGCCCGCCGCCTTAACGCTGTCGTCGTAGGCCTTGGCGGCGTCGAGGTCGTACACCATGTGTGCATTGCCTATGGACCAGTGCACGCGGCGGCCGTCCGCGCTCCACGCCGGGAACTGTCCGCCCACGTCCGTCAACTTCCGTACCGGAAACGCGCTCTCGGATCCTCCCACCTTCACCGTGGGTGTCTCACCACCCACCACAGGCACGGTGACCACGTAGAGATCCATTCCAACCTGTGCCAGCGCCTGGTCGCCCGCGGGTGACATGAAGGCCGCCGTCGCCGCCGGGGCTTGGCGTGCACCGCCGACGCGCTGCCCCTCCACTTTGACGTGCTCTTTTTCATCAGTGCCGTCCCAGCGGAACGACACGAGTCCTGTTTGTCGGCTGTAGGCGTAGATCCGATCCGAGGCCGATGTGAAGTGGGCCCCACGCCGGCCGTTGGTGAGAGTGATGCGCGTCGCAGATCCGCCGTCAGCAGGAACCCAAACGAACTCGGCGCCCAGGGCTCCCCGGAATCCGCCCCGGGCCTCCTGAACATCCCGTGCCGAGCCCCGCTCCACCACGATGCGGTCTCCATCGGGCGACCACGCCGGCCCTCGGTAGAACGCAGCCACCTGCGTCAAGCGCCGGGGATCGCCCCGCCCGTCGGCCCGCACCTTGTAGAGCTGTCCCCCCTCTGCATCGTCCCACGTTACGAATGCGATCCACCGCCCGTCAGGCGACCACGTGGGTTGATACTCGCCGGCACTCATTTCGGCCAGCCGCCGCGGCGTGCCGTCCGGGTAATCCATTATGTAGAGCTTGTCCAACACCACGAAGGCGAGACGCTTTCCGTCCGGTGAAGGCCTCGCGTCGCGGACCTGGCGTGCAATGAACGTGGGAGACGTCTCCACCTCGTAGTCAAAACGCACCTCAGGACCGACGCCGACCTCCACGTTCGCCCGGAAGGGAATCTCCGTTTGCTCACCGCCCTCAACCGGCACGCTCCAGATCTTGCCCCCGAACGACGCCACAATTCGCTTCGAGTCCGGCATAAAAGAGAAGCCGGGTAGCGCGTCCATCGGTGCCACCGACTCCTGGTCGTCGCGCTGCACCGGGTAGGCCAACCACCGTTCCTGGCCGCTCGCCAGGTCGCGTACCCGCAAACCGGTTTCGCCCCGGTGGCGGGTGCCATACACCAGCCACTTGCCGTCCGGCGACAGCGTCGGCCGAACCGCCGATCCATAGCGCGACGTCATGGTGTTGGCCTCTCCGGTCTCGCGGTCGTACACGGCGAGCTGGTAGAGGGGGAACGCAGCGTTGTATTGGTGCCGGCCCGTTCGCTGGGCGAACCAGACGTAGCGCTCGTCGTTCCCGAACGCGGCGCCCACCGTGTGGAGGTCGTCGGGCTCCGTGATCAGCGCCACGCCCGAGCCGCCGTCCACGTGATAGAGCCAAAGCTTCAGGTTGCGCCTCCCCTTGGAGACGACGATGTACTTCCCGTCCGGTGTCCACTCCGGGGAGATGAAGTCAGTCGTCTTCTCCTTCGTCACCTGTACCGTATCGGAGCCGTCCGCGGCCATGAGCCACAGGTTTTCCGCACCGCTCCGGTCGGACACGAAGACGATGCGCTCGCCGTCGGGGCTGAACCGGGGCTGCACGTCGTACGCCATGCCCTGCGTGATGCTGGTCGCCTCGCCACCTGTAGCCGGCATCGTGTAGATGTCGCCCAGCAGGTCGAAGACGATGGTCTGCCCGTCCGGGCTGACGTCCAGCGAAATCCAGGTACCCTCGGTGGCCACGTAAGACAGGGTGCGGCCCGGCTCCAGGGGGAGGCCTTCGCCTTCCTGCTTGGTGGTGTCGTTGGATGCCTGATCTTGGGAGAAGAAAACGGCCGGCGCAGCGTCAACGCCGTAAACCGGCACCAGGAACAGAAAAGTGGCAGTGATGCCTGCAAAGAAACTGCGCGTCATGGCGACCCCTTTAGAATGATTCTGAGTGGGTGAAGCTGGAGCTGGGTGCACCGGGAGGCAAGGGGCTCCACCTCCCACCTCCCACCGCCCACCGCCCTGGGGAGGTGGGAGGTGGGAGGAGGGACCACCCTACCCCCAGAAATCATCACGGACTAATTTTCGACTAGTGCCTCCAAAACCACACGAGGTAGCAACATGAAAACAGGTAATCTTCCGGTATCTGCGACACTTCTCATGCTCCTGACTGGCTGTGTCGACGTCGGCTTGCGTCTGGAAGTGGACGCATTCCTCCGATCGTACGAGTCTGAATACCAACGCCTCTCCTACGAATGGAGCGAGGCGGAGTGGGCATCCAACACGCACATCGTCGAGGGGGACAGCACGAACGCCGTCCGAACGCGCGCGGCGCATGAAGCGTACCTGGCGTTCGTGGGCTCCACTGAAAACATCAATGCTATCCGCGGCTACGTCGCCCAGCGAGATCAACTCGCCCCGTTGCAAGTGCGGCAACTGGAGAGAATGCTCTACGACGCCGCTCAAGGACCGCAAACCGTGCCCGACGTGGTGCGCGACCGCGTCGCCGCGGAGGCCGAACAAAACGAACGTCTGTACGGCTTCGAGTACCACATGAGCGGGCGGGCGGTGACACCCAACGAGATCGACGCGATCCTGCGCACGAGTAGCGATCTGGTGGAGCGGCGCCGGGCTTGGGAAGCATCCAAAGAAGTGGGACCCGTTCTCAAGAGTGGCATCGTTCGACTGCGGGACCTTCGGAACCGCACAGTGCAGGCGTTGGGGTACCCCGACTTTTGGTCGTATCAGGTCTCCGATTACGGAATGACGGCGGACGAGATGCTGGCGCTCAGCGATCGTCTGATCGAGGAGCTGCGGCCCCTCTACCGGGAACTCCACACCTGGGCGCGCTACGAACTCGCCCGGCGTTTCGGTGAACCGGTGCCCGACTTCATTCCGGCGCACTGGTTGCCCAACCGCTGGGCGCAAGACTGGAGCGCCCTAGTGACTGTGGAGGGCATCGATGCCGACGCCGCGCTGGGAGAGCACACGGCAGAATGGGTGGTGAGACAGGGGGAAGCCTTCTACGTCAGCCTCGGCTTCGACGAGCTGCCGGAATCGTTCTGGGAGAAGTCGTCCCTCTATCCACTCGAAGCCGACGCGCCATATAAAAAGAATACGCACGCTTCCGCCTGGCATCTCGATCTGGCAGAAGACGTCCGATCGCTCATGAGCGTGGAACCCAACGCGTACTGGTACGAGACGGCACACCATGAACTCGGCCACATCTACTACTACAGGAGTTATACCAACCCAGACGTGCCCCTGGTGTTGCGCGGAGGTGCGAACCGTGCGTATCACGAAGCCATCGGCAGCATGATCGGACTCGCCGCGACGCAACACCGCTTTCTCACCAATCGCGGGCTCGCCCCTGCCGGCGCCACCGTCGATGAAATGGCAAAGCTGCTGCAGGAGGCATTGAACTATGTCGTCTTTATTCCATTCTCGGCCGGTACCATGACACGCTTCGAGCACGCCCTCTACGCCGAGAACCTGTCACCCGATCAATTCAACGCCAAGTGGTGGGAGTTGGTGCGCAGATATCAAGGGGTCGAGCCGCCGTCTCCGCGGGACGAACGCTACGCCGATGCGCTCACCAAGACGCATATCAACGACGACCCAGGCCAGTACTACGACTACGCCATCGCCAACGGGCTCCTCTTCCAGATGCACGACCATATCGCACGCGAAATCCTGCGCCAGGATCCCCACGACACGGATTACTTCGGCAGCGCAGAAGTCGGCAGCTTCCTCAAGGCCCTCATGTCCCCGGGCGCCAGCCGTCCCTGGAGGGAGGTGCTCGAAGAAACGACCGGAAGGTCGTTGGACGCGCAGGCCATGCTGGACTACTTCGAGCCGCTGTATGACTGGCTCGTGGCACAGAATCAAGGGCGTGGACACACCATAGACTGAGCCCCCTCTCCCCTCTCCCCTCTCCCCGGGTAGGAGGCGGGAGGTGGGGGAAGTGGGAGGTGTTACGCCTTGATCCAGCCCGTCACGCGCCGCATCTTCAGTGACTCTCTCGTTCCGAACCCAGTCGGGAGGCCGCACGGCCCCCGCCAATCCGAGGCACACCAAATGATCTTCACGCGTACTCGCTCCGCCCTCCTCATGGCGGCCCTCCTGATCGCCACAGCCGTTCCAGTTTACGCGCAGGAGCAGACCAACGCAGCTCTCACCACCGAGGCCTTCCTCCGACCGTCGGACCGGATCGCCGACGCGGTGCTGGCGCCACGCTATCTGAACGTGACGCTGGGGAATCTGAGCCCCGATGGACGGTTCTTCGTACAGCAGCAGGGCGACGGTCCGCCAAGCATGGCGACGTTCGCCAAGCCGTTCTACCGTCTGGCCGGCGAGGTTATCGACTGGCAGGCCAACCGTTCCCGGACCCTCACCACACGTAGCGGCAAGGCGCTCGTGGTGACGGACGCACAGACCGGAGCCACCACGACGATCCGGGTGCCCGACGACGCTCGGGTGACATCACCCACGTGGTCTCCGGACGGATCCCAGCTCGCGTTTTTCGCCCACTTCGCGAACGAGACGCGCATCTACGTGGCGGATCCCACCAACGGCAGGTCACGGCAGGTCACGCGCTCGCCCGTGTTGGCCACGCTTCACACGTCGATCGCGTGGACGCCGGACTCGCGGTCGATCGTGACGGTACTGTTGCCACAGAACCGGGGCGACGCGCCGGCGGAACCCGCGGTGCCGACGACCCCTCAGGTGCGCCTCACGAAGCCCGGAACGAACAGCATCCGCACCTATCCGGATTTGCTGCAGGGCCCGTACGAGAAGGAGTTACTCGAGTACTACACGACGGGCCAACTCGCCGTGATCGACGTGCAGCGGCGCCGGGCCCGGAGGATCGGGCAGCCGGCGATGATCAGCGGCGTGAGCGTCTCGCCCGACGGCATGCACGTCCAGGTGACCACGATGCGCAGGCCGTTCTCCTACATCGTGCCGCGGCGCCAGTTCGGCAGCGCCACGGAGATCTGGAGCCTCGAGGACGGCTCCGTCCTAGCGCTGGTGAGCGAGCAAGAACTCCGAGACGGATCGCCTCGGGACACCACCAACGGCGACCCGGAAAAACGCAACATCACTTGGCGGCCCGACGGCCAGGGGCTGAGCTTCCTCCTGATGGCACCCCGCCAGCCGGGCGACACCGCCCAGGCGGAGGAGAGCCAGGGCGAGGGACGCGGACGGTCGCGCCGCAAGGATCGCGTCTTCCAGTGGCTGCCGCCCTTTGACTCGGCTTCGATGACCACGGTCTACGAGAACAACACGCGGCTCCAGAACGTGCGGTACTCCCAGGACGCGCAGACGCTGTTCCTCACCGAGCAGCAGGGGCAAAACGGTCACGACTTCGCCGTCTTCCTGAGCGACACGTCCACCAAGCACACCATCTGGCGTGGCCGCCGGGCGAGCGGCCGCGGCCGCGGTTTCCGGGGAGGTGGCCGCACGCCTTCTCTCATGACGAAGAGACTGGGCAACGGCACGTCCGTGGTGCGGGTCTCGCAGGACGGGAACAGTGTGTTTCTGTCCGGCACGGAGTTCCACGACGACCCGATGCAGGACGGCCCCCAGTCATACATCGATCGGGTCGAGATCCTGACCGGTGACAAGACGCGGTTTTACGAGAGTGAGAACGACGGCGTTTTCGAGCGAGTGCTCGCGGTGCTGAACGACGACGCTACGCAGCTCATCGTATCGCGCGAACGGCTGACCGAAGTGCCCGACTCCTACTTCCGTGACGTGTCCAGCGGCGAGTTGCGCCAGCTCACGCAAAACACCGACTACACGCCGAGCCTCACCAACGCCCAGCGTCGGCGCTACAACATCAAGCGCGTGGACGGCCTCGAGATCGCCGTCAATGTGACGCTGCCGGCGGACTGGAACGGCGAGCGGCTACCGGGGATGATCTGGTTCTACCCACGGGAGTACACGGACCAGGACAACTACGACGAGCGAGTGCGAGAGACGTACAACAAGAACCGGTTCCCCAACATCGGCGTGCGGTCCATGGAGATCTTGAGCCTGGAGGGCTACGCCGTCATCCAGCCGGATGCGCCCATCATCGGCGAGACCGGCCGCATGAATGACAACTACGTCCACGACCTGCGCAACAACCTTGCGGCGGTGATCGACTTCTTGGACAAAGAAGGGATCATCGACCGCCAGCGCATGGCTGTCGGCGGCCACAGCTATGGTGCCTTCAGTACCTTCAACGCGATGGTGCACACACCGTTCTTCAAGGCGGGCATCGCAGGCGATGGCAACAACAACCGGACGCTCACGCCGTTCTCGTTCCAGTCAGAGCGGCGGACGCTGTGGCAAGCAAGGGAACTCTACCTCGAGATGTCCCCGTTCTTCTACGCCGACCACATGAGCGGCGCACTGCTCATGTATCACGGCGCCGACGATCAGAACGTCGGGACGTTCCCGATTCACTCGTGGAGGTTGTTCGAGGCGTTGGAAGCGCTGGATAAAACCGCGTCGCTGTACGTGTACCCGTTCGAGGAGCATGGTCCGGCTACAGAGGAAACCCTGCTGGACCTGTGGGCGCGCTGGACGGCGTGGCTTGACCTCTACGTGAAGAACCCCGGGAAGGAACAGGAGAAGGTCACGACGGACGGGAGCTAATTGACGGACGGAAGGACGGAAGGACGGAAGGGGAGAAGGTCACGACGGACGGCAAGGTGGCAGGACCTACCGCCTTGCCGTCCGTAGCGCCATCTTCAGCGCATGCGAAGCATCCTGCTGGCCGCCGTTCTGGTGCTTTGCGGCGCTGATTGGCACTCGGCGCAAACGGGTTCGGTAGAAGTCATATTCCTCGATGTGGGCCAAGGGGACGCCATAGTGGTCCGGTCCCCCGAAGGGAAAGTCGCGCTCATCGACAGCGGCAACGACCCGGGGATCGTGCACCTGCTCCGCCGCCACGGCATCGACTCCATCGACATCGTCATAGCCAGTCATCCCCATGCCGATCACGTCGGCGGAATGCCAGCCGTGCTGGCGGGGTTTCCCGTTCGCTTCTACATGGACAACGGCATTCCCCACACCACGGCCACCTACAGGAATGTGCTCTGGGCGGTGAGGAATTCCGACGTTACCTACCTCGCAGCCACGGCTCGCACCATCGAACTGGGCAGCGTCGACATTCACGTACTCCCCCCGATGCCCGAGGGGGACAAGCTTAACAACCAGTCCATCGGTCTTCTGGTGGAATACGGTGAGTTCAAGGCTCTGTTCACCGGTGATTCAGAGATACCAGAGCTGAATTACTTCATGTCCTTGGATGTGTCCGATGTGACGCTGCTGAAGGCCGCTCATCACGGAAGTCGTGACGCTGTTTCGCCGGCGTGGCTATCGAGGACCAAACCGGAAGTGGTGGTGATCTCCGTCGGTGGCGGTAATCCCTACGGACATCCTCACGACTGGGCGATGCGCTATTACCGCGCCGCCTGCGACGCCATCTATCGCACCGACCTGCATGGGGATGTTACTATTCAGGGGAATGAGGACGGAACGTTCGTCGTCAGCACCGGCCGGGCCACGAGTGCAACCATGCAAGACCAAAGGGAGGTTCCTGCAGTTAGCTATGTCCACTGAGCAACGCTATACAGTAGACCGGCTCAATGCGGCTACGGCCGTGCTCATAGATGAGAACGGCAATACCATTGCGATACCAAAGAACCGACTCGGTGTTACACCCGAGGAAGGGATGGTCCTGTTCATACCAGTCGACAGCTCAGGCACCCCCGACTGGAACGAGGCACGGATTGACCAAGAGGCTACGGAAGAGGCGCGCAATGAGGCCCGGAAAATCCTGGATGAGTTGAAGGAACGAGATCCGGGCGGTGACGTGAAGCTCTGATCCGTCTTAGTTCCGCAATACCTCGTCAATCCAGCGTTCGGTTTCTGCGTGGTAGGGAATCGGTGGTGGCTGCAGAAGCACGTCCAGATCTATCTGGCGCGCGATGTTGTGCACCTGCTCCAAGTATGACCGGTGATTCCTGATGAGGTCGAGCACGAGTCTGACGACGGACGCATCGAGGTCGTCCCGTGCGACTATCCAATTCATCACGACGACCGTGGGAACATCCTCGGAAACGCCGGGATAGGCGTCCGACGGAATCCTCCCTTCACCGTAATACGAGAAGCGCTCGGCGAGTATTCGCCGGTGCTCTTCATCGATGGGCAAGAGCCGGCCCGCCCGACTCGTCATCACTTCCAGGACGGCCGATACCGGATACCCTGCCGCAAAGAACGCCGCGTCGACGGCTCTGTCTCGCAACGCATCCGATGACTCCCTGAACGACAGGTACCGCACGTCGATGTCGTCGTACGTGATCCCGTACGCTGCAAGGACTTCCCGCGCCACCTGTTCTGTCCCGCTTCCCGGCGACCCCACGGCTACACGGCGCCCGCGAAGCTCGGCCACCGACTGCACCGGCGAGTTGCGGGCAGCGACGATGTGAACCCTGTTCGGGTACACCGGTGCTACCAACCGCAGCCTGCTCAGCGGCTCGGGAAAGTCGCTCCGCCCGTTGTACGCCCGGTATATCGTAGTCATCATCGAAAACCCGAGATCCATCTCTCCGTTGGCCACACGGTTCACGTTCTCCACCGATCCACCGGTCACCTCCGCCGTGTATTGCCGATTGGAATCTGCTATCGACAACCGACTGGCAATGGCACCGCCCAGGGGATAGTAGATCCCTCCGGTCCCGCCGGTTCCTATGCTCATGAAGCGGCGCGGATTGTCTGCACCCTGGGTTTGGCACGCTCCCGCGCCCACGCCCACCCCCACCAGAAGACTCATGGCGAAGACCAGCCGCCAACCGTTATGCCTCATGTATCCTCTTCCCTCCCCTCTCCCCTCGACGCCATACGTAGGCGACTGTGGCGATGCCGAGCGCATCACCCACGACGAAAGGCGTGAGCAGGCTAATCGCTCCCGCCGCGACCAGCAAGCGCTCCCATCCGGCCAACGGTCGTGTCCCAAACCCGACAGCCGCGGCTGCGAGCGCCGTCAGCCCAAGTCCTCCGGTCACGGCAGATACTAACACGGCGATCGGTGACGCGGCCAGTAGCAGGGCTGGATCGTAGACGAACATGAACGGCACGATGAATCCGGCACCCGCCAGCGCCATCGCGGTAAATGCCGTGCGCATCAACGGCGCGCCAGCAATCCCCGCGCCCGCGTACGCCGCCAACGACACCGGTGGCGTGACGTTGGAGATACACCCGAAGTAGAAGATGAAGAGATGGGCCGCCAAGAGCGGTACCCCGAGTTGAGTGAGGGCCGGTGCTCCGAGCGCCGCCAAGACGACATACGCCGCGGTGGTGGGCAGACCCATGCCCAGTACGATCGATCCCAGAGCCGTGAGACCGAGCGCGACAAAGAGATGGCCGCCCGACAGGGTGATGATGAACTCCGACATCCTCAGCCCGATACCGGTGAGAGATGCCACGCCGACCACGATCCCGGCCGCTGCGCAGGCGGCGGCAACCTGCACCGTTCCCGAGCCGGCCGCCAGGACCACCCGACGCGCTCCGGACCAATTCAATCGCGAGGTCTTGCGGGCAAGAATCGCCACCGCCGCGGCAACGACCCCCCAAAACGCCGCGCGTGTGGGCGATCTTCCCATCGCCAGGAAGAGGACGATCACGGCCAGCGGGAGGAGAAGATGCCAGCGGGAGGAAATCGACGGGCCTGTATAGTCGCCTGCTGCA
>JADFIT010000105.1 GCA_022566515.1 Gemmatimonadota bacterium | reverse complement strand
AAATGGGAACCCGTTCCACCGCGGGATGCGAAACAGTTGGCTGCGATCACCGCACGGCTGTGCCGCCTCCTGCGGGAGGAAGTAACTGAGCAGTTGGCACTGGGTAGTCCGGCGCTGACGGCCCTCGCAACTGATTGGAGGCGGCTACTCTTTCCCGAAGCATCCGACGCGGAGTTCGCCGACGGGTATGCCCAGGCAGTCACTTTTGGCATGTTGATGGCCCGCGCGCGCGAGATCCGGCTTAGCACGGGTCTCGACCAGGTTGCCCGGCAACTGGGCACGACGAACTCGTTGATCGGCGCCGCCCTGCGTCTCCTGACGGACGACGCGGAGAATCAAGCGACGCTGAAAACCTCCATTGGCACCCTGATACGTGTACTTGATGCCGTCCATTGGCCGACCATCAGCAAGGGGAATCCCGATGCCTGGCTCTATTTCTACGAGGATTTTCTTGAGATTTACGACAACAAACTACGCAAGCAGACCGGGTCGTATTACACGCCGCCCGAGGTGGTCGGCGCGATGGTCCGGCTGGTCGACGAGACGCTCCGAAGTCCAGAGCGGTTCAACCTCTCTGAGGGCCTGGCGTCACCCACAGTCACCGTCGCGGATCCTGCAGTCGGCACAGGTACGTTCCTACTGAGCATATTCCGTCGGATCGCCGATACCGTCGCGGTAGATGAAGGTCCGGGTGCGGTACCCGCGGCCATCGCTTCGGCCATGGGGCGCGTGATTGCCTTTGAGATTCAGCTCGGGCCCTTCGCGGTAGCCCAACTTCGCGTCCTCGCCGAACTTGCCGACCTCATGGCAGCCGTACCAACAGCAACGCTGCGAATGTTCGTCACCGATACTCTGAGCAATCCATACGTCGAGCAGGAGTGGTTCCCTGCCATCCTAGGCCCGATCGCCGAATCGCGGCGGCAGGCGGATGAGGTCAAGAGGGAGGAACCGATTACGGTTGTAATTGGGAATCCTCCGTATAAGGAGAAGGCAAAGAACCGCGGCGGCTGGGTAGAGACCGGCAGTGATAACTCACCCGAGCCAGCGCCGCTCGCGGCCTGGTTTCCTCCGCCTGAGTGGGGCGTCGGTGCGCACGCGAAGCACCTGCGCAATCTTTACGTGTATTTCTGGCGCTGGGCAACCTGGAAGGTGTTCGATCACGATCCAGATGCCAACGCCGGGATCGTGTGCTTCATCACGGTAGCCGGCTTCCTCAACGGGCCGGGGTTCCAGAGAATGCGTGACTACCTTCGTCGAAAGACCGATGAGATATGGGTGATCGACTGCTCGCCGGAGGGTCACCAGCCCGAGGTCAACACGAGAATCTTCGAGGGCGTGCAGCAGCCGGTATGCATCGTCCTCGCCTCACGGTCACCCCACACCGATTCCGAGACGCCTGCGAAAGTGCGCTTTCAGGCACTCCCCAAGGGTAAACGCCAGGTCAAGTTCGATGCTCTGGCACGTCTGTCACTGGACAGGGACGACTGGGCCGAGTGCCCGACGGATTGGCGTGCTCCGTTCCTGCCGAAATCAACAGGTGCATGGTCCACGTATCCTGAGCTTAAGGATCTTTTCGAATACGACGGCTCCGGTGTGATGCCCGGCCGTACGTGGGTCATCGCTCCCGATGCCGAATCCCTCGAGCGGAGGTGGCGGACGCTGATCGAGGCACACGGCGACCGAAAGGAGTTGCTGTTCCACCCGCATCTTTCGAAAGGAAAACCAGGTGATAGGCACAGCAAACGCGTAGTAACAAAGGGACTTCCAGGCTACCAGCCGCACGCCATTTCTGTTGGTGACGAGAAGGGTCCGTGCACCGCGCCAGTACGCTACGGGTTCCGGTCATTCGACCGGCAGTGGATTATCCCCGACAACCGGCTAATCAACCGGCCCAACCCACAGCTCTGGGAGTGGCACTCGGGACGCCAGGTCTATTTGACGGCTCCCGCGGATAGATCACCCTCGAGCGGCCCCGCGCTCACTGTGACGGGATTGATCCCGGACCTCCACCACTACAACGGGCGGGGCGGGCGCGTCTTCCCGCTCTGGCGCGACCGTGAAGCGACCAAGTCCAACGTCGGCACCAACCTACTCAGCTATCTCAGCCAGCGATACGGGAGCGCAGTCAGCTCGGAGGATCTCTTGGCCTATGTCGCTGCGGTTGCGGCACACCCTGCTTTCACAGCCCGCTTCCAATCCGATCTCGTGACCCCAGGTCTGAGGATACCGCTAACCGACGACGGAGAGCTCTTCGCCGTCGCGGCCGAGATGGGGCGCAACGTAATCTGGCTTCATTCATTCGGTGAGCGGTTCGCAGACCCGAGCCGTGATCGGCCGGCGCGGCCTCCGCGCCTCGCCTCGAGCTTGGCACCGCGGATCCCCGCAGCCGGCGCGATCTCTCAGGACCCGGCGGCATTTCCAGACACAATTGACTACGATAGCTCTAAGCGCCGATTGATGGTGGGACAGGGGTACGTCGCGGGTGTGACTCCAGAAGCGTGGTCCTACGAGGTTTCTGGTAAGCATGTACTGCGCCAGTGGTTCAGCTATCGGAAGGCAAGCCGCGAGCGGCCGATCATTGGCGATCGGCGACCGCCGTCACCGCTGGGAGACATTCAGCCGGATCGCTGGCTCGCGGAGTATACGACCGAACTCATCAACGTGCTCAATGTGATCGGCCTGCTTGTGGAACTTGAAGGACCACAAGCGGCCATGCTCGAACGGATTTGCTCGGGCCCGACGGTTTCTGTCGAAGAGTTGAGCGCGGCAGGGGCACTTGCTTCGCCTTCGTCCGGGAAGAAGAGCACTAAGTCTCCCAACGCTTCGAATCAGCCGAGCCTTCTTGAGTAACCGTAGCGCCGGCTGACGGGAAAGCAGCGACAGGGGGGAGGTGGAGAACTGACGCGACCGAAGGACTAGCCCGACGCCCGATGCGTATACGCCCACTCGCGAGCCTGGGAGCCGCGGAGCCGGGAGCCAGCAACAGAGGAACGCGATTCGTTCTATCGGGGCGGCCGGCGTCGAGCCCGATCCACCAGACCGATCGACCACAGAACCCGGCAACCCCCAGGCCCCCCGACCACCGGCCCACCCCGTTATACGGGTTCCGCGTCCCTCCGTGCGGCATTTCGGGAATCGGTTTCATATAATTTTGCGCTCAATTTTTCGGGAGGGTCACGAAATAACTTTTTGCCAGTCGGCTGGTGGTGTAAGGGGGACGCTCCGAACGAGCACGTACTGCGTGGCGCGGCGCTGTACGAATCGTCCCGTACCCGGCACTGATGAGAATGCGCGACGTTCTCGTCGAGGCGATCGCGGTGGCGTCGGCCATTCGGTGAGCGCCGCCACTGGCCGAGCCCGATGGGAACACCTAACTTAGCGAGCGCGTGCACCGTGTAGACCGGCCGCAAGACCGGTAGCCCCAGGCACTTCCACCGTCGGGAGGCTCCCAATGCCCATTCAAGACATCATCAGCGACTCTGTCGGCGCCTTCCTTCGCGGGATCGGCGAGTTCCTCCCCAACATCTTGGCGGCGATCGTCATCCTCATTGTGGGGTGGATCATCGCTAAGCTGCTCAAGATGGCAGTTGGCCGAGGGCTTAGGGTAATCCGATTTCCATCGCTGACCGCCAAGGCGGGAATTGACGATTTCCTCAAGACCGGCGGCGTGGAGAAGTCCACCACGGACCTGATCGCCGTACTAGTCTACTGGTTGGTGATGCTTATCGTGCTCGTTGCGGCGGTGAGCGCCTTGCAGCTCGAGGCCGCGTCAACGGTGCTCAATCAGATCCTGTTCTACATCCCCAACATCATCGTCGCCGTCATCGTCGTAGCGGTCGGCCTCTACGCGGCGAACTTCGTCTCCGCCATCGTGCAAACGGCTGTGGCCAACGCCGGTATCGAGCAGGCCGAGTTCGTAGCCGCGATCTCGCGCTATGCGATGATCATCTTCACCTTTGCGATCGCACTCGAGCAGCTCGGCATCGGCCGGGACATCGTGACGAACGGCTTCCTGGTGCTGTTGGGTGCGGCCTCCTTCGCCGCCGCACTCGCCGTGGGATTGGGCGCACGGGACGTTGTGGCGAAGTATCTCGAGGAACTGATCAGGAAGAAGGAGGACCGCCGGTCTTAGCGAACCGTTCTGGGAGCGAGGGTGGTTGTTCGGAGCGATGTGGATGGGCCACCCTCACGCTCACCCAGTCTACGGCCGGGCGTTAGGCAGCGAATGCTACGACACATGGCGGCAAGCTGGAATTGACGTCACAACCGATCACTGTGGTGCCCGGACTTGAGTTACTGACGACCCGGCTTGCTTCAATAAGCGTGGGGGCCTATGATAACGCTGGCGCGCGATTGCGCCCGGCCGATCCGCCGCCCAAACCCTCGCAGGAGGTGGCCGGATGGAAACCCCGTGGCGTTGAGCCGGCTGGAGTATCAGCCAGACAACGCCACTGTCACCTACCACTCTGACAAGCCGACGGGTCCCACCGCGGGCAGCGAGACAATGGACGTCCTGGAGTTCCTGGCTCGGGTCACTAGCCATATCCCGGCCAAGTGCCAAGTGCTCCAGCGCTACTATGGCTGGTACGCATCACGCGGCTGCGAGGTGCCGTTCCCGTGCCCCGCCCGCGCGAGCCCAGCAGGGTTTGCGCCGCAGGCGTTTCAGCTTAGAGCCTACAGCGCCCACCTCTCCGGGCCCCGGATCACGGCTTCGGGGTTCCTTGGGGTGCCCGGGTTCGGCAGCGCTCCGCGGAGGTAACGTGGCAACGGCCGCGTGAAATTCCTACTCGGACACCACCCGGCCTCCGCTGACAGTTCTGATATGACAACGCCCCGCAGTCACCGAGTACTTGCGGGGCGTTCCTTAAGTGGTGGAGCTGCTTAGGGGCCAGTCACGGAACGGTCCCAGGCCTCGCACCTCACTGAATCAGGCGGGCCGACCAGTTACCTGTACCGCCCCCAGGGCCAATCGGGGAAGTCGTATTGAGCGTCACCGTTCCCGTGGCCTCAGTGGCATTGGGATAAGCCGCATTAGCTACGCCCGTACCGTTGCCGACTGTGCTCGTGTTGGAGCAGTCGGAGTCGAAGGTCTTTGTGAAGGTCATCAGTCTCACTTGGTCACCGGAAAACTGCACGGCAAAGTCTACCTTGTGTGTGCAGCCGAAAGTTGCGGTTTCCAAGAGCGTCCACGAGCTTGCCGAACATGCCCCACCCGGGAGACACTCCGCCGTGGCTGCAGTGACTACATTCCCGGAATTATCCAACGCGCTGAATACCCAGGTTTGGGTTTCGGAATCGTTCGGTCCACTGCCGTCACTGCATGCAGGAAGTGTGAAAGCGAGCAAGGAACTTAGCCCTAAGATGGCCCATCGTTTCGTTCTGTTCAACTCTATATACCTCACAGTGAAATTTCCTAATCCACTACTGCGCATTGTGCGCCTGTCAATTTGCGTTTGGACTCAGCCTCGATCTGCCGATACCCTGTGACCGACCATCTCCAGGGTGTCCCGTCTATTTAGGCTCGGCGCTCGCTAATTTCAGTGACACTGGTCACCCTTACGACACTGAGCGCTGCGCGGGCGGTGCGGTGCTGGGAATGCGCGCGCCGGAGGTGTACCTTGCCGAAGACGGGGACGCGATCGCGAAGCACATGTTGGGCGAAACAGATGGTGAGGTCGAGAAGAGCCATCACCATTGAGATGTCGGCCGAGCCGTCGAAACGCGAGACCTAGGTGAAGTGGGGACCCTTGTCGGGGTGGGGGGGCTACTCCGCTCTCAAGGCTTCGACCAGATTCACCCGTGTCGCGCGCACGGCGGGAACCATGCACGCGATCAACCCCGCGACGGTGAAGGTGACGACGATCGCCGCGTACACGGTGGGATCGTTGGGGTTCACCTGGAAGAGGGCGACCTGGAGCGGCCGGGCCATCACGAGCCCCAAGCCCAACCCCAGTGCCATGCCGATGCCGAGCTGCGTCATGCCCTTCTTGAGCACGAGGCCGATGATGTCTTTGCCTTGCGCGCCGAGGGCCATACGAATGCCCATCTCCTGAGTGCGGCGACTGACCGAGAACGCCATGACCCCGTAGAGGCCGACCGCCGACATGAACAACGAGATCGCGCCAAATACGGCGAAGGTCTGACTCAAGATGCCAATGGCCATCGTTGCGGTCCGGATGACGTCGTCCATAGAGTAAACCTGGTAGATAGGCAGGTTGGGATCGATGGCGGCAACGGCATCCCGCACGAGCGGCGCGATCGCAAGGGGGTCGTCGCGGGTCTTGATCGCCATGTTCATGCCCCGGGAGGTGCCCTGCGCAAGCGGCGTGTAGAATTGTTCTGTCCTGACGCCGCCGCTACGGATGCCCCCGGCGATGTCGTCCCCCACGTGGAGATCCGGCACGACGCCGACAACGGTCATCCAGGCGTTTTGGGATCCGGCCCGACCGAGACGCAGCCGTTGGCCTACCGCCGACGTTTGAGGGAAGTACCGTTGCACGAAGCTCTGGTTCACGATGGTAACCGGGAGGCCTCCGTCGCGATCCTGGGATCCGAAATCCCTTCCCTCCAGGAGATTCACGCCGAACGTGTCGAAGAACCCCGTCGTAATCGTCGCTCGGTTGGCGACGGGATAGTCCTGGTTGGTCGGGTAGGGAACACCCTCCACCGCAAACCGCGATTGCCCGGCCCC
Organism: Gemmatimonadota bacterium; assembly: GCA_022566515.1. GTDB lineage: Bacteria > Gemmatimonadota > Gemmatimonadetes > Gemmatimonadales > GWC2-71-9 > B3T1B10. Next base: position 4,468 of record JADFIT010000105.1, on the reverse strand, counting down.
CGTACCAGGAAGACGGTTCACGAATCCGACGGATGTCACGCTCGGCAGCGCTTCCAGCCCCTGCCGCAGCCGGTCGTAGAATTGCAGCACGCTCTCACGGTCGGGGTAATCGGTCTCTACGAGTGTGAGGCGCGCCGTGAACACGTTCGCGGTCTCGAACCCCATGTCGAGGGCTTTCAGATTCATCGCGCTCTTGATCGCCATGCCGGCAAGGACCAGCAACGCCGAGGACAGCGCGATCTCGGTCATCACCAAACCCATGCTGATTCGGCCCATGCGGAAACTGGACGATCCGGTGCTCTCGTCTTTGAGCAGCTCGTGCACGTCGATCCCGGATGCTTTGATGGCAGGTACGATGCCGGATGCCACGCTGGCGACCAGGGTCACCGCCAGGGCAAAGAGCAGCATGGGAGCATCCAACCGGATGTCGAACCAGTACGGCGTTTGAATATCCTGTATCATGGAGGTGTAAACGTCGATGAGCACAGATGCTAGGATCACCCCCAGGGCGCCACCTATCAGCGCGATGATGGCGGCTTCGACCATGAGCTGACGGATCACGCGCGCGCGCCGCGCCCCCAGGGCGGAGCGAATCGCCATCTCTTTGGCTCGGACGGCGGCGCGGGCCAGCAGCAGGTTTGCCACATTCACACACGAGATGAACAGCACGCCGAACACGCCGGCCAGCATCACCCAGCTCATAGCGCCCAGTTCCGATGGCAGCAGTGCGTCGGGGTATGAGACAACGACGGTGCCGACGCCCCGGTTGGTCTCGGGATACTCGACGGCGAGGCGTTCGGCGATGGCCCCCATGTGAGACCGTGCCTGCCCCAGGCTCACACCTTTCTCGAGCTGCCCGATGACCCACAGAAGAGAGCCCTGTCCCCGTGGCAACTCGGTGGGGGTGAGTCCGAGAGGTATCCACAGGTCGTTATCGAAGGGAAATCGGAAGCCCACCGGCATGACGCCGATGACGGTCGTGGTACGGCCGTTGGCGCGAATCGTTTTCCCGATGATCTCGGGGTCACCGCCGTAGCGCGCCTGCCATACCCGGTAAGAGAGAACGATGGTCGGGGCAAGGTCACCGGCATCTTCTTCCTGACGGAACACGCGTCCCAGCAACGGCCGAGCGCTCACCGCGGCAAACATGCTCGCCGTGACCGCGGTACCCAGATACCGTTCCGGGCGCTGCTCCGTATCTGCGAGGTTGATGGTACGGAAGGCAAAGGCTGCCAGGTCCTCGAACGCCGATTGTTGCTCCCGCCAATCGACGTAGTCGTGGATCGGCGCGTTTCTCGTGATGTCGTCCGCCACGACGTACTGCGAAATACTCATGAGGCGGTCCCCGCCCTCGAAGGGCAGGCCGCGCATCATGATGCCGTACACCGCGCTGAACGTGTACGTGACGCCCCCGATGCCGAGGGCGATGGTCACGATCGCCACCAGCGATGCGCCCGGCGTCTTGGCCAGCATTCGCAGGCCGTAGCGAAGGTCTTTCCAGAAGTCGTTCATTGCTCAATGCTGGAGGTGGGTCCCTTCACTGCGCGTTTTGGCCCCGGTGGCGACGGTCCTAGAATGCGGTTTTGGTCGTCAGGCGGCAAGCGAGGGGACTCTCTCCCGAGCTGCTGCTGGATTGGCGGTTGAGTTCACGCTACCGACCAGGAGATTCGTTCTGGAGGACCGAGTTAGCGACGTATCCGATGCGCTTGCCGTCTATGTACAAGCCCCACCAGCGCCCTTGGAGGCTGTCGACCTCTACTGGCTGTCTCGGATCGAGGATCTGAACGATCCGTGTGTCGGTTCCGCGTCCTTCTCTGACATTCACCCAGGTCGATGTCCACTTCGTTTGGGTGCTCGGGCTGGTGGCTTGGGGTGCTTCAGCGGGTGGGGAGGCAGCGGCTTGGGGTGTCAACTGGCTCGAAGTGCTAGTCGGCAACGGTGGTGCCCGAAGATTGCCCCTGTTCCGTATCCCTAGCATGCCAAACAAGACCAGCACTACGACCACGAGTACCGGGACTGGCCAGGAGCTATGACTTCTTCTGGGATCGGCGGGCTTCTGGAGGCTGAGATTGCACGAACATCTCGGGCACGCCGACGCAACACTCGCCACTTTCTGACCACACTCGGGGCATTCTATGAGCGGCATTGGATCATGAGCCGGGTGATATGGTCGAGCACCAACGAGTAACCTTTGCAAAGCGTCTTGCGGTCTGTCACTGCCGTTTTGGCCCCGCTGGGGACGCTCAAGAATACATGTTCGGGTCTTGGACGGCCAGGCAGGGAGAGGACGAGCGCATGTGGCCGTCGGTTCGCTCTTGCGGCCCCATGCACCTCGCTTCATTGTCGTCTCTCAGGTGGTGGCCGATGCTGGCCCCGCCGTTCCCTTCAGGCAAAGGAGGATCTCATGCGCGGTACAACGCTTCTGATAGCGGTAGCTATAGCTTGCCCCTCGTCACTCATGGCTCAGGATGATGTCATTCTCAGCGCGATGAGCGCCGGTCCTCTCTCTATCTCCTACGCCGCGCGCATCACGACATGGGATGGTACGGTCGTACGGGAGGGGAATAACGGGTGGACCTGCCTGCCCGATCGCCCGGACACACCCGGGAACGATCCGTGGTGTGTAGACGAGACGTGGCTCGGCTTCATCGATGCGTTGTTCAACGGCAGAGAGCCGAACTACACAACTCTGGGTACCGCGTACATGCTCATGGGCGATACGCCGGTAAGCAACACGGACCCGGCTGCGACGGAAAAGACCAACGATGCGGATTGGGTTGAAGACCTCGGGGCACACCTCATGATGCTCGTTCCCGATAAGAACGCCCTGCGTAACATTTCCACCGATCCACATAATGGCGGACCGTGGCTCATGTGGCCGGACACGCCTTACGTCCATCTCATGATCCCGATCGCCAGCTACTCGAGGTAAGACGGGAGGTGTTCATGAGCCCCGAGCGTCCCAGCGGCGTTCGGGGCTTCCTGGCCGATTTGTGCGTTAAGTCGCGTTGACTACGGTAGCCCCTTCGGCAGCGGCTCCTATGATGATACGTGCGCGCGGGGGAGGGGTTCTTGGCGAGTGTGGGGCGCGTTGCTCACGTTAAGCTCCTCTTCGCACACCCCTGCTGACGCTCGAAAATGTCGGTGAGTTGATGATGGTTCACGGAACGCTCCAGCGGCAGCACCGTGGCCGAAGCCGGATGGCGGAGATCTTCGCTACCGACTGACGGTTACCTGGTGACCGAGAAGGAGCCACTGGCCCCGATGATCAGTTGCGGTCCGGCTGGGAAGTTCTGACCCTTGAGAGGCAGTCGTACTCCGCTCTCTAGCCATCCGCCGAGGATCTTCACGCCTCCGGCGAGTTGCAGTGTGAGGATTCGACGCACTGTAGCGGTGGTGACTCCCTCCACGATCCAATTCCCGCCGACGAACCCGTCCAGCGTCACCTTCAGCAGCGACCAGGGGGTCGGGTTCACACCAGACTCAGCGAGGAAAACGAACTCCTCTCCGGGGTTCTTTCTCGTCTCAGTGTTCTCGAACCTGTGGCGGTACCCTAGCCACAGTTCGGCGTACGCCGGTGCCGGCCAGAACGAATGCCCGATCTCACCGAACAACTCGATGTCCCATTGCCCATCCCCGAGCGGTACTAACAGTGCATCGATCGGTGCAAAGCCAAGCGGCGCCTTGGCACCGGCTCTGAGCGATACCGGCGTTCGTCCGTTGTCCAGACTCAGCACCTGCCACCGAAGCCAGAAGCGCAAATCCCCCAAGCCTTGGCTGGTCTCAGTGACGGAAGGGCTCGTGAAGTTCAGGTCCAGGTAGGGTATCTGGACCCAGAGGTCGAGAGTTGGCAGGAGCCCGACAATGATTTCGGTGTAGATGGCGCGGGAGTTCGATTCACCGCCGGTTGGCTCGCGTCGCCTGTCGCCGCTCGGTCCGAATTCTTGATCAGTCTTCTGCCAGAAGAAGGTGCTCTTCACCCACACCTTGCCGATCTCTCCCTGGGTCCACTGTGCGTGAAGTGGGGCCGGGAGTGCGACCACCAGTGCGACGATCGCTGGCCGGAGGTTTGGGCTCACAGATTGTTCAGCCGCGAGTCGAGAAGGTCACCGACCATCGAACCGGCTGTGGTGACACTGCTTGCATCTCCTGCCGCGTCAGTCTGGGCGTCCGTGGATTCCGGTATCACGGGGTCCCGAAAGGTCGAAGGTGCGGGTTTGGCCTCCAGGGTTTCACTGGCTCGCGGTCCTTCAGCCAGCGGTTGGCTTCGCGTGCCGAGATGAACTTCGGGTCATCGATGGCAGGGATCCCGTCCTTCGTCCCAGCAGGGGGGCACTAAGAAGAAGGGCCGAAGTCCGGAGGAGAGCATTGGGTGATGATTTCACGGCATCGTGCTCCTGATTCGAGGCCAGATGTTAGTGGAAGGTGCCGCGGGCAGTGCCAGCCGACACCGACCCTCAATGAGAAC
>JADFIT010000239.1 GCA_022566515.1 Gemmatimonadota bacterium | reverse complement strand
GACCGCCGCAGCCGAGGCACAACAGCCCCAGCGAAGCGATTCCGCGTGTGATCCAAGACGTATGAGCAGGAACCTGCACAGGATACCTCCTCTCATGCCGCCCGGGCGCTGGCATTGGGGACGTCAGGCCGTGTGCATCTGTCGGATTGTGCTCCATATTGAACCGCGGTTCGGAGGTTCGGCAAGGACTAGGAATGGGAATCAACCACCTATACCGAAAGATCCGCTTCGGAAAGCCCATCGTGGTCGTGTCGGGCCTGCCACGATCGGGCACCTCGATGACGATGAAGATGCTGTCGGAGGGAGGATTGGAATTGGTCACCGACGGAATCAGAACCGCCGACGACAGCAATCCAGAGGGCTACTACGAGTTGGAAAAGGTAAAAGAACTCGGCAAGACCACCGATTTATCATGGCTACACGATGCTCGCGGTAAAGCCATCAAGGTCATCTCGTACCTGCTCCGGTTCATGCCGCAAACGCTCAACTACCGCGTCATCTTCATGCACCGCAACCTGCATGAGGTGATCGCCTCGCAGAACAAGATGCTCGAGCAACGCGGTGAATCCAACGAGACATCGGACGATCGCCTCTTGACGTTGTTCGAACAGGAGGTGAAGAAGTCGAAAAATCTCATCGCCGCGCGGTCGTGTTTCGACGCGATCGACGTGAACCACAAGGACGTACTGGCTGATCCGCTTCAGCAGGCGACGCGGATCAACCAGTTCTTGGGTGGCAGGCTAGACATCGAGCGGATGGCGGCTGCTGTTGACCAGCAGTTGTATCGGACCAGGAGAACTTCTTGACCGATCATCTCATAGCCCCTCACGGCGGAACGCTCATCGATTTGCTGGTCGATGCTGAACGTGTGGGCGAACTCAAAGACGCATCTCGCGATTGGGAATCGTGGGATTTGACGGCGCGTCAGCTTTGCGATCTCGAACTTCTGTTGAGCGGCGGGTTTTCGCCACTGACGGGTTTCATGACCCAGGCGGATTACGAAGGAGTTTGCAGTTCGATGCGCCTGGCGGACGGAACAATCTGGCCGATCCCCGTCACGTTGGATGTTTCCGAAGAACTGGCCGATACGCTGAGTGCGGGTTCAACCTTGGCCTTGCGGGATGCCGAGGGTGTGATACTGGCCGCCCTACACGTCGAAGAAGTGTGGCGGCCGGACCTGGAGGCCGAAGCGAGCGCCGTCTTCGCCACTGACAATGCCGAGCATCCCGGTGTTGCCCATCTGCTCAAGCAGGCGAACCCGGTGTACGTCGGCGGGAAGCTCGAAGGAATCCAACGACCCGTTCACTACGACTACCTGGAAATCCGTCATACGCCTGTGGAATTGCGGGAAGCCTTCTCCAAGCTCGGATGGCGTAAGGTGGTGGCGTTTCAAACGCGCAACCCGATGCATCGGGCGCATCAGGAGCTTACACTGCGGGCGGCCAAGGAGGTGGAGGCAAACCTCTTGATTCATCCGGTGGTTGGAATGACCAAGCCGGGTGATGTTGACCATTACACGCGAGTCCGCTGTTATCAGGCGTTGCTGCCCCGCTACCCTCAGCACACGGCGAAGCTTTCGCTGTTGCCGCTGGCGATGCGCATGGGCGGCCCCCGCGAGGCGGTGTGGCACGCGATCATCAGGAAGAACTACGGTTGCACGCATCTCATCGTCGGGAGAGACCACGCCGGGCCCGGCAATGATTCCAGCGGCACGCCGTTCTACGGGCCGTATGACGCGCAACAAATGCTCCGCCAATACGAAAAAGAACTGGGCATGACCATGGTCCCGTTCAAGATGATGGTCTACGTGGAGGACAAGGATTCGTACTTCCCTGTGGACGAAGTGCCCGACGGTGCGCGATCGTTGAGCATCTCGGGCACCGAACTCAGAGAGCGACTGGCTCAAGGACGGGAAATTCCCGAATGGTTCACGTTCCCGGAAGTGGCGGTCGAGCTACGTCGCAGTCATCGGCCCCGTCACATGCAGGGTTTCACGGTGTTCTTCACGGGCCTGTCCGGCTCCGGCAAATCGACCGTCGCCAACGTGCTGCGAACCAAGTTCTTGGAGATGGGCGGGAGACCTGTCACGCTGCTCGACGGGGATGTGGTGAGAAAACAGTTATCGTCTGAACTTGGCTTCTCCAAGGAGCATCGCGACATCAATATCCGTCGAATTGGTTACGTCGCCTCCGAGATAACCAAGAATGGCGGAATCGCCATCTGCGCGCCTATTGCGCCGTATGACGACATCCGCAAAGAAAACCGAGCATTGATTGCACCACTCGGCGGTTACATCCTCGTCCACGTGGCCACTCCCTTGTCGGTCTGCGAACAGAGAGATCGCAAAGGGTTGTATGCCAAGGCGCGGGCCGGAATCATCAAAGAGTTTACGGGCATTTCAGATCCATATGAGGAACCCGATGACGCCGAGGTGGTCATCGGTGCGACGGATGCCACGCCGGAAGAAGAAGCTCAGCAGATCATACTCTACCTGGAAAAGGAGGGGTACGTTGGAGATGAATATCGAATGATGAATATCGAATGATGAATATTGGATATTCGGGGAGTGGGCGAAGGCAGCCCATTGCATCCCACTCCCCACTTGCGTTCGTACCTTGGTACGGGATGTAAACTCCATGTGCTGACACGTGAGCTGTCTCGGAACACACGGTGGCGCAGCGAACCCAGGAAATCGGCGTGCGCATGGCGCTTGGCTCCGGCAGTGGCAGGGTGCTGCGGCTGGTGCTCAAGCAGGGAGTGTCAATGGCGCTGATTGGAATCGCGATCGGCGTCGGGGGCGCTCTCAGACCCACGCGAC
>JADFIT010000009.1 GCA_022566515.1 Gemmatimonadota bacterium | reverse complement strand
CGGTACAGGTCGAGATCTCTTCACCCAGGTAACCCAGCAGGATTCTCCTCCGACACCGCCGGCTCAGCACGTACTCCCGCATCGTCTTCAGCCCTGCCTTCTTCGCCCGAAGGTGATCGGGGGATTGGCTCACATTCGGCGTACCGGGCTTCAGAGCCATCGCGGTGGCCAGCCGCAAGTCCTCCTTGAGCCAGAGGAGGCGGCACCAGGACTGGTTACCGTCGCGCCCTGCCCTGCCGGCTTCCTGGTAGTAGGCCTCCGGGCGCGTGGGAATGCCGAGGTGGAGAACCAAGCGAACGTCGCTCTTGTCGATGCCCATGCCGAAGGCATTGGTCGCGACCATGACGCGCACTCGGCCGTCCAAGAACTGCTCGAGGAGTTCTGTACGAGCCTTGGGCGGCAACCCGGCATGATACGGCGCGGCCCGGAATCCCCACCGCAGGAGAACGGCCGCCACTCCGTCGGTGTGGTTTCTCGTTGGAACGTACACGATGGCTGTTTCCGGATGCCGCTTGAGCAACGAGGCTGTTTCGCGCAAACGCGTGATCTGACTTGTAGCACGGCTCACGCTGAAGTGGAGGTTGGGCCGGTCGAAGGAGTTGAGGGCCACCACGGGCCGGCGCATCCGGAGGAGGCGAATGATGTCGGTGCGAGTCATAGGCGTGGCGGACGCGGTGAGCGCGATGGTCGGCGGACGTCCCAGAGCGATCCGATGTTGGCCCAGAGCCCGGTAGTGAGGCCGAAAGTCGTGACCCCACTCGCTGATACAGTGTGCCTCATCGATGGCAAGGAGTGGGGTTGGCGCATCGGGTTTGCGGGCGATGAGCTGTGCCATTCTCTCCGGTGCCACATACAGGAGCTTCAGCCGTCCTTCGGTGTAGGCTTTCCACACCTCGCGTTGCTCGTGTGGCTCTTGAGAGCTGCTCAGATACTCCGCCGCAACACCGCGACGTTGCAGTGCGGACACCTGATCTTGCATGAGTGAAATCAAGGGCGAGACGACGATCGTCGTGCCCGGAAGCACGAGGGCAGGCACCTGAAAGCAGAGGGATTTCCCCCCGCCGGTGGGCAGCACGGCCAGCACATCCCTGCCGCGCAGCGCGCCGAGTATCACGCGTCGCTGGGCCCAGCGGAAGTCATCATACGACCACACACGAGACAGCACTCTGCGTGCCGCGGAGAGTGAGCGGTCAACGGTACACACGACATAACAATGACTACGCAACGCCGGCGGTACCTTACCGAAATATTGCAGCAGGAACCAGATCAACGCCCCCTACAGCGGTATCGCCGTCGTGTTTGCGCCTCTCTCGCCAACTTGTTGATACACGCCGGTGTGGCGGCGCAGCTCGGGCGCAGGATTCTCAACACGATGACCCGTCTGGGGATGCCCGACAGCTACCAGCTGGAGTGATCCCTATGCCCGGGGAGTAGGGCGACCCTGACCTCAACCTCGAGCCATGCACCAACGCCGCTCAGGCTCACGGCTCATGAGCACTCCGGATACAATCCTTATTGTTAGGCCGTCACCCGCACGGTGTCGTGGAGAAACTCGGGTGCAAAGTCAGCGCCGTTCGGCCAGACGAGCGTGTGAAACTCTGGATGAACCGTGAACGTCTTGAAGTAATCCGGATCACGGAGTGGCTCGAAAACGGGGCCACGCAGCGCCGGGCCGAGGTCAATCTCTCCGACCGTGCCATCGCGAAACCGAAGCCACACGACATGTCCGCCAACGTACCGGGCCTCTACAACGTGATAGTCCATAGCGTCACTCCAAGGGAGCAATCCGATTGAGCGGCCTGCCCTGCCGGGCCAGATCCCAGTTGGCCAACAATTCTGCCTTGTGAAGTTCCGCCCATTCAAGAACGTGTCGGAGCGCTCGTGTAGGAAAAGTACCGTGAACCGCCCCAGATTCCAGTTCGACCGAAACTTCCTGCTCCCCGTAGACGGCGTGGAAGTGCGCGACCCCATGTTCGCTGTAGAACATGCCGACTACGATACCGAGGAAACGTGAGATCTCTGGCATGGGCTCGTCAACGGCCTAGCGGAATGGGCGCTCAGCTGCGCCTGCCGAATCTTCTCGAAGACCTTTTCTGCCACTCTGGAACAGCCATGGTGGCCGACCTTTCGGTTTTTTGGAAACGCGCCTATGACTAGTTCTCCCGGCCCGAATTGCGGTGACGTATTCACCGCCGAGCACGCGGAGATCGCAGAGATTATTCTGGAAGCTCATGGACGAGGCGCCGGATGCCCATTGTGAAGTGTACGATGCACCTCGATCGCAGCCCCGATGATTTCGTTAGTAAGCTCATTCACCCCGTTCATCTCTGCGCCCTCGGCGGTCTCAGCGGTGAATAGAGAGCCTAATGTGGCGACCCGGGCCCTTGCAGCCTAGCGGAAGTCGTCATACCGCCACACCCGAGACAGCACTCTGCGCGCCGCGGAGAGTGAACGTTCAACGGTACACACGGCACAACGATGACGACGCGACGCCGGCGGTGCTTTACCGAAATATTGCAGCAGGGATCAGATCAACGCTGACGCGTGTGATACTCCCCACCTCTCACCGATACATCGACAGCAGCCAGGTCAACTGAAGGATCAGGATGATCGTCACGATGACGAACAGAATCCCCTTCCAATGGCGATCCAGGAATGTGTCCCCTTGTCGGGTGAGAGGATCCACCTGACGGGAACTCTTGTACCGCTCGCCCCAACTCTGCAGTTTTGCGGCCGCATGTTGCTGCCTTGCCGATTTCGTTTTCTCATCGTCCGTGATTTGGTCCACCGCGTGTCTGATGCCTGCCACAACAGGAAAGCCGCAGCTGGGACACGCCGACGCCATATCCGACACCGGGCGATCGCACTCCGGACAGGGGATGAGTGTCATCGGTTCACTCTTTGCTCAAGAACCGTGCGACGGCTTCTTTGAAACTCGGCGTGCTGCGGGCTATGGCATTCACCTCGGAGCCGAGCTTGACGGCTTCGGGAAACGACCGGCCGTCCAATTCGTATAACTGCTTCTTGATGAGGGCGAGGGTCGTCGAACCCGCACAGGCCAGCTGCTCGACAACGCTAGCCACGTCCGCTTCGAAGTTCGCCGACGGCATCACACGTGATATCAACCCTATGGCCAGCGCCTCGGAGGCCGGAAGCATGCGTCCGGTAGCGACCAGGTCGAACGCGACCTTTTCCCCGACCGCACGCGTAAGCATGGCCATGACCATGGCGGGCACGAAGCCACGCTGGACCTCGGGATATCCGAACACGGCGTCTTCGTGGGCCAGGACGATGTCGCAGGCGGTGGCCAATCCGCATCCGCCAGCCAGCGCCCTACCCTGCACCACGGCTACCACCGGCTTGGGAAGATCCCGCATGTGTATGAACACGTCGCCGAGCCGGGCCGCATCCGCGGCGTTCTCCTCCGGCGTCCGGTCGGCCGACGCGAGCAACTCGACCAGATCGGCTCCTGAGCAGAAGTCCTTCCCCGCCCCACGGACCACCACCACGTTGACGGTCGAATCCAGATCCGCGGTTTCGAGTTCGGTCAGCAACGCGTCGATCATGAGCGTGTCGATGGCGTTGCGCTTGTCCGGCCGGTTGAGCCGCAGCGTGAGCACGCCGTTCTCGCCCAGTTGACGCACAAGCCTGTCAGACACGCAAACTCCGTGGCACCTCGATTTCCATTCTCAAAAGAGCCGTCGAAAACACTTTGCCCTGGGCGTCCGTCTTCAGAGATAGAGTACCACCACCACCCAACGCACCATGCAGCAGGAAATTCAAGGCCCGGAGGTTGGGTAGCTCAAAACGTTCCACGCCGCCCTGTATCACACCGCGAAAGTGCTTGGCCACCCGGGCTGCCGTGACTTGTTGCTTCAAGAGTGGGTAGTACTCGGCCTTCAACGCAATGAGCCCCACGTTCGCGGTGTCTCCCTTGTCCCCACTGCGGGCGTGCGCCAGCTCGAGCAGCCGTACCTTCTTGGTTGCCATACGCTTCTTCACCTTGTGTGATTTCTTCTTCGGCATCGCGTCGGTGACTAGAGCCTACGCCTCGAGAATCTCAACCTGCGAGCAGACCTCGGATTTCGGGATCAACGCGGGCCAATAGGCCACGATTTCCTCTACCTTCGGTCGACCGCCGGCAAAGCCGGTGACGCCGGGCGGGCCGTTGAGGATGAGAGGTGCGATCTCTCGGGAGAAGCGTTCCACGGGCGTCCGCTCGCGCCCTCGCACGCCGATGCGGAGCTGCACCTCAGCTATGTCCGGATCCGGCTTGCCGGCGAGCCGGCCGTGGGTCGCGTCCGCTCCGATGATTTCGGTGACCGTCTCGTCGAAATTCAAGCCCAAACGATCGAGGCGTGCGCGGATGATCTTGTCGGCCGCCCGCGCTTTCTTGACCGCCTCGGGCCATGCATATACCAAGGTTCCGATCGCCTTGTAGCCATACGAATAGGAGATCGACACCTTGAGCAAATCCGTTGCCGGCCGGCCGCGTACCCCGGAAATCTCAACCCGATCCTTGCCGCTTTTCTTCAAGGAAACGGTCGTGAAATCTGCGATGCAGTCCGGCGTGATATAATCCGTCGGGTCGCCCATTTCGTACAATAGCTGTTCCGTGACGCTCTGCACGGACACCCGTCCTCCGGTCCCATCGTGTTTCGTGACCACGAAACCACCATCCGGACGCGCCTCGACAATCGGATATCCGGGGTCGTGCATGTTGGGGATCCGCTCCCACCGATACATGCAGTTGCCTCCGCTGCACTGGGCGCCGCACTCGATGATGTGGCCGGCCACCGTACCGGCAGCCAAGAGATCCCACGCGTCCGGCGCCCATCCGAATTCGTGGATCATCGGTGCGAGGGTCAGTCCCGTATCGGTCACCCGACCTGTGATGAGAATGTTGGCACCCCTGCGGAAGCCTTCGACGAGCGGCCACGCGCCGAGGTAGGCGTTCGCGCTCTGCACCGAATCGAGCACCGTCTCCAACGGCTCGCCCGTATCCATGTTCTTCAGCTCATGCCCGGCCGCCAGCAGCTGCTCGAGCCGGGGCATGAGGTCGTCTCCCGTTATGACACCGATCGCCACCTTGCCTGCGAGCCCGGCGTCGCGGGCCTCGTTCAGCACTGCGGTGGCGCACGCTCTGGGATTCACACCTCCGGCGTTTGCGCTCACGCGTATCCCTTTGCGAACCAGCGTGGGAAGTAATCGCCGCATCAGAGGAACGAAATCCTTGGCGTAGCCGAGTTCCGGGTTGCGCGAACGCTGTTTCTGCATGATGGACATCGTCACTTCGGCGAGATAGTCCATCATGAGATAGTCGATCGGCCCGGCTTCCACCTGCCGAACCGGCGCTTCGAGCCAATCGCCCCAGAACCCCTGCCCCGAGGCGATGCGGATGGTGTTCTTGCTCACTTCAGTTAAGCCTGCCCCAGCGTGTCATCGGTGCTCCGCCGGCAGGCATTGCCACGACCTCGATAAGGGGAACAAACCCATCGGGCATTGCGCGTGTCTCGGGCGGCAGGAACTGCAGTCCGGTGGATTCGCCAGGGTCCAGTACGACCGCCGTGGTGTCCGCACCGGCGGCGTCCAGCTTCGCAGGCGCCCTCGCGATCAGATAGATGGTGACTTCTGCTTGCCAAGATGGTGGCGGTTGCAAATGCGCGTACCCAGGGAAGAACTCGAGTTGGAGCGTCTTACCCCGGTGGCGGCGCGACAGCTCGAACTCGTGCCGCCCGAAACCAAAGCTCAGTGGTCCAATGTCGATTTGCGCCCCAGCGGAATCGAACAACGTCACGCCGAAATCGGTCAACTGATTCCATGCACCGTCGGGAAGGCGCACGTCGACGATCATATCCCGGGTCCACTCGGGTACCTCTACCGGGAGGAGCTTCGGGGTGTCTCCTGTACCCGACACGGTAATCGTAGTAACCGCGCCGATGTCAGTCGCCGTAACGCGAACGTCGTCGGTGGTGTTGGCGCTGCTGTCCGAACGTTGGAAGACGGCGGCGTCTTGAATCAGCTCGGGCACATCGGCGCGTTTGCGAATCACAGCGCTTGGCCCTGTGCCGATCTGGTCCACCGTGTACCGCGGAAGCGCTGCACGGATGTCGTACGACAGTGCGGAGTTATCCGGGGCCGCGACCACGGCCTCATAGACACCCGGGATGAGGTCCTCTCCGCGAACCTCGATCCGGACGACGTTGGAGCCGGCACTGGCTTCTTCCTTGCTACCGCCGCGGAACGGTTGGCCGCTCGGCTCGAACAAAAAGAGCGAGCCGCGCTGCGTCCGGTAGCGTACCTCCATCTCGACGGTGAGACCGCCTGCGTCTTCCGGCACCGCAAAGAAGTAGCGTTGAAACCGTCCGGGTCCCAGGTCTCTGCCTTCCACGAACGGCTGATTCAACAGCTGGGGAACGACAATCGTATTGACGAGCCGGAAGGCCGGTCCTGCCAGTGTGTCGCTTGCCGGGGTGGCGTACACCGTACCGACGTAAAGGCCGGGAGTGCGGAGCCGGCGCGTGTTGTAAGTGACCTCTACGGTTGCCGGGCCACCGCTCAGTTCCAGCACCTCCGGCGCACGAAGCCATCTCTGGTCCGAACGGAGCAGAAAGCGCGCCGCCGGTTGCCCGGCCACCGATCGAATGACGAATCGCTGAAGGGTGTCGGCGGGCGACGCCAATCCGTTGCGACGATAGGCGCCCTCCATAAGGGACGTATTCCCGCCGTCCGGCTGGGCGCGGATGGAATACACGCCGGCCTGATGACCCGCGACGAGCCATTCGTGGGCGGCGTTGACGTTGGGAACGCCAGCTCCCATGTCCAGGAAGGTGGCATGGCGGTAGCGTCGGGCTGACGCAATGAGGGCCTGTCGCAAATCCGTGGCGCGGGCAGCACGGTTGGCCTGCAGCCGCGCCGACTGCAAGAGCGCCGCGGCGCCGGCAATTTGCGGAGCGGCCATGCTGGTGCCGCCAGAGATTTCCCCTCCAAGATTCCACCGTGGAACATTAGAAAACGCGACGCCGGGTGCGCAGACGTCGGGTTTGGCAGTTTCGCCGCCCCGAGCGCTGAAATCGGCGATCACGTCGGCATCGATTGCCAGGCCCGCTGGACGGGAGCCTGAGAACACACCAGGGTATAGCGCACAGACGGACAAGATGTGCTCGGCCGATCCGGGGAACCCAATAGTGGATATGCCCGGGCCCTCGTTACCTGCACTGATGACAAACAACACGTCGGGGTGCTTCAGCGCGAACTCGGTGACCAGTGAATCGATTGCCGCCTCGCCTTCAGATTCATTTCCAACCCCGAAACTCATATTCAAGATGAGCGGCATGCCGCGTTGCTGCGCGTAATCGGCGGCATAGTTCATGGCCCGGAGCATGCTCCCTGTGACCGAGAGTCCACCGCGAGCGTTGTTACTGATCTTGATCGCGAGGATCTGCGCACCAGGAGCCACACCGTTGAATCCCTTCCTGCCGAACATGTTGTGACCGGCCGCGATGCCTGCGACGTGACTTCCATGTGCGGAGTTGTCGAAGAACAGATCCAGCACGGGACGGCCGTCGACCTCGCTGAAGTTCACCGCGATAGTCATCAGACCCTTGTCCCGCTCCTCGTCCTTGAGTCCATAGCTGAACCGCTCGGAGGCGACACTGTAATCGTGTATGGGTGCTTCGTCATCCAGCCTGCCGTCGTTGTCCACATCGGTAATCAACGCCCAGCCGCTCACGGTTCGAACCACGAGCATGACGAACTCATCGGTGTTGTTGTTGTTGCCGTTGAGGTCGGCGGCGGGAACCTTCCCTAGCGGCAGCTCTCGGAAGATGCCGGCGTAATACGGCGGGCTGGCCAAAGCCGCCACTCGCCCGAAGCCGCTCAGCGTCTGACCACCGAAGTAGACTGTGTCTCCGGTGACCGTGATGAGTTCGAGTTCTATTCGGCCTTCGCGCGAGAAGTCGCGAACGTCAAGCACTTTGGGCTCGCCTGTCGTGGTCTGATCCAAACCCGGCAGATCGAGATCCAGGCCGCTGTCGAGGATTCCAATGAGCACCCCTCGCCCGTCCCACGTCGGATGTCGCTGAAGGAATTCGTCGACTCCCGTGCTCGACAGGGGCATGAGACCGACCAGATTCGCAACGCGCGGCTCGACCGATGGTTCCGACCGCCGCCGCGGGGCCGGCTCTTCTTCCGGGTCGGCACCGTCGGCGGCTTCGGTAGGTGTGGGTTCCTGAGACTCCGCTCCGGGTTTGGCGCATGCCCCGGCGCTCAACACTACCAGCAAGGCCCAGGCGCCATATTCCTTAAATTGCATTGTCTTTCTTCACCGCTGGTTGATGTCCAAAGGTGGAAGTACAAACGCGCCGAGGTGGGGACCGTCGTACTGCATCGCGGTTCGCAGCGTCAGCGCCAGCGCTTCTCGTGTCTCTTCGGGAGCCACGAGCGCGTCCACGTACCCCCTGGCTCCTGCGTACTTGGCATCGAGCTGATGTTCGTAATCATCTCGCATCTCTTGCACTGCATCCGTGAATTCGGGATCATTCACTTTGTCACCAAATACGGCCGACGTTGCGGATTCGCCCTCCATGACTCCCATGCGTCCAGTCGGCCAGGAGAGGATGAAATCCGGATCGAACCCCTGGCCGGCCATCGCGTAGTACCCCGCTCCCGACGCATGGTTTATCGTGAGCACGATTTTCGGCACCACTGCAGTTGCCATCGCCTCGACAAACCGAGCACCCGACCGAATAATTCCCGAGTGTTCCGCCTCCGGCCCGACCATGAACCCGCTGACGTCCTGCACAAACAGGATCGGCAGGCCCTCTCGGCTGGCGTTCTCGATGAAGTAAGCAACCTTTTCGGCGCTTTCAGTATAGATGATCCCGCCAAATCGCGCCGGTCCTTCCCTCGTATCCTTGACGATGCCACGCTTGTTCGCGATCACCGCGACCTGATATCCCTCAATTGCGCCGTGCCCGCACAGTATCTCGCCCGCTATCTCGGGTTGGAATTGGTCGAGCCGACCGTCATCGAGAAAGCAGGCCAAGACTTCCAACATGTCATACGCCATGCGGTGATTACCGGGCAGAATGTCATATAAGTCAGTAGCGGCCCTGCCACTTCGATAATTGCCTGCCGTCCTACCCTGTGAGGCGCACGCCGGTTTGGGGAGGCGGCCTAGGTATTTTCGAATTTCGGTGATACACGCGTCATCGTTCTCGACGCAGTAGTGCGCCACGCCACTCTTGACCGTGTGGGTGCGTGCCCCCCCTAATTCTTCGCCGTCGACGTCCTGCCCCGTCGCACCCTTGACCAGGTTTGATCCACCCAGCCCCATGAAAGCCGTCCCATCCACCATGAAGATCACGTCGGACAATGCCGGGAGGTACGCTCCCCCCGCAATGCACGGACCCATGACGGCGCTGATCTGGGGAACGCGCAGGTACCGTCTCATGATCGAGTTATAGTAGAAAATCCGCGCCGCGCCGTACTGTCCCGGAAAGACACCCTCCTGATAGGGAAGGTTGACTCCGGCGGAATCGACCAGGTATACGATCGGTATGCGCTGGCGCATAGCAATTTCCTGGGCACGCAAAATCTTCTTGATCGTCTCCGGCCACCACGATCCTGCCTTCACGGTCGCATCGTTGGCCACAATCATGACGGGACGATCGTTGACGACTCCGAGTAGGGTCACGACACCTGCGGCAGGTGCGGCTCCATCGTATTTGTCGTACGCCACAAGTAACCCGATCTCGAGCGAGGGACTATCCGGATCGCATAAGCGCGCGACGCGCTCGCGGGCCGTAAGCTTTCCCTGGCCATGTTGCTTTTTTATTTTGGCCGCGCCACCGCCTTGACGCAGCCGGATGGCCAGCTCGAGATATTCGTCGGTGAGTTCCCGAAGCCGGTTCTTCTTCGACGTGGATGGAGAGCCGGTCACTCGGAACGATGCTCCGCCCAGGCGGCAATAAAGCTCACGATCTCACCGGTGGGAGTTCCCGGTCCGAAGAGTTTGGCCACGCCTTGTTCCTCGAGCTGTTGGATATCCGCCTGTGGTATGATGCCGCCTACCACGAGCAATGCGTCCCCTCGCCCTTTCTCCTCGAGAAGCTCACGGACACGGGGAACTAAGGTCAGGTGGGCACCCGACAGGATGGACAGTCCAACCACGTCGACATCTTCCTGGACGGCGGCATCCGCAATCATCTCCGGCGTTTGATGCAATCCGGTGTAGATCACCTCCATGCCGGCGTCACGAAGTGCCGTCGCCACGACCTTGGCGCCCCGGTCGTGTCCGTCGAGCCCTGGCTTGGCGACGAGAACACGAATGGGGCGGGAGCGGGAGTGCTTATGCGAGTCAACGAGACTCGCTTTCGCGGCGTGTTCCATCGTGGGGGAAGCTAGTACCGCCTGAGAGGCGAGACAAGTTGGCACCAGAACCGTGCCCGAAGAACTCAGTCGCCGACTCGTCGTAGTCCTGCTTCGATGATCAATTCCGCCAGCTGATACGGACTCATAGCACCCGAAACGACCTGATCGACGCTTTCCGCAATCCGTTGCTGTCCGTCTGAGGCTTTCCATACACGCTGCTTGAGAGACCTATCTACCACATCACGAGTGTGCCTGATGAGACGCTCTTTCCGGCGCTGACCCAGCACGCCTGTTGCTCGCATGGCCTCTACGTGCTCTTCCAAAGCGTTCACCAATTCCTCTATGCCTTCGTCCTCAGTTGCAACGGTCCGAAGCACCGGCGGGTTCCACTTCGGAGGATTGGAGATTCCCCTCGATGTCGGGACTTCGGCCCGGATCGACAGGATGCCCTGCAATTCGGTCACCATCTGCTCTGCCCCCGGGCGGTCGGACTTGTTCACGACGTAGAGATCGGCGATTTCCATGACGCCGGCCTTGAGAACCTGGATGCCGTCCCCGGACTCGGGCACGAGGACGAGGACAGCCGTGTCTGCAGCGCCCGCGATGGCCAGCTCCGACTGTCCCGCGCCGACTGTCTCTACCAAGATTCGATCGAATCCAAAGGCGTCCAGCACATCGCAGACCTCACGTGTCGTGATGGCCAATCCGCCCGACGCCCCGCGAGTGGCCATGGATCGTATGTACACCCCTGAATCGAGTGCAACCGACCCCATGCGAATTCGGTCGCCCAGGAACGCACCACCAGTGAAAGGGCTCGTGGGATCCACAGCAACTACAGCGACGGTCTTGTCGAGCCGTCGATAATGTTGCACGAGTCGCTCGACAAGGGTCGATTTGCCCACTCCGGGCGCCCCTGTGATCCCGATACGGTGGGCGGACCCCAAATCCCGATGGAGTCGCGACAGGATCTCCTCGAAGCCGGGGCGGCCGTCTTCCACAATGGAAATCGTCCTCGCGAGAGCACGGACGCTGCGGTCGTGGAACTCAACGATCAGCTTGTCGATGCCCGGATCGCTGCCCATTGCTCCATCCATTACCCCGGCGATCTCCCAGACGACTCGCCGGGGGCGCTGGATCTCTCGGATCGTGGATCAAGCATGCAGTTCGCTCCCGTGAAGCTATTACAGATGGGTCAACACCATCTCACTCGAACGCGGTATTCGATCTTGGCCTCGTCGCGCGCCCCAACCGTCACAATGTATCTAAATGTGTGGGCGTCCAGCTTCTCGGCTCGATGGCTCGAGGAGATGAGATCCCAGTCACCACCCACTGGCTCGACGACCTCGACCTCCACAGCTTGGTCCTTGTGGTTGCGCAGGGTTATCTCCCACGCGCTCTCCGAGACGCAGCCGCTGATGATGTCGTAATCCATTTGGCGGCGGTCTCCCACTACATCGAAGGCCTCTCCCATCTTGATGCGCACCCGCTCACCACGCGGCGTGTGGTCGATTCGATCCTCGCCTATGAACTGCTGAGCACCGCTCGGATCGGCCTTATACACGCGCACGATCCCCTGAGGAAGCGGAACACCCAGATTGTTCGCCGCACTGTTCTGGAAGTCGAGGTAGACGCCGACTTTCTGATTGGATACCACCTGCCCGTACGATCCGCGATAGTACTGGGCCGCACCGTAGAAGATCAAGCGCTTGTCGACGCCGATGTCCGAACCCTCGAGCAGCGTGACCTGCTTTTGCTCGTTTTGCCTGAGGGTCGTGGCACGCTGTAACGTGTAGAGGTGGTACTCGAAGAAGCTTTCCTCTTGAAACTGCTGCTCCGGCACTGCCCGCAATGCGTCCATTCCCATGCGCCGGCGAACTTGGGGGGTAACTCGCTGCACGTCGCCCGCCACCAGCTTGAGACGAACATTCTCGAATGACGTACCGCTCTGGTTCGTGAGGGTGACCCATCCGGTCAGATCCGCCAGGGTATCGTCTTCGTTGAGGACCATCACGTAATCGGATTTCCAGTTGAGACCGCGCGTCAGGTAGGAGACCTCCACCTGTTGCCGCGCCTCGCGACTGTCCAGCAGCCATACCAATGTAGGCTTGGCGATGAGGTTGTCGGGTATCTCAGGAAACGCGAAGCGGCCCGGGAAGTTGTACGTGATCTCATTCCCGATCCTGAGAATGGTTCCCTGGTTCACCGACAGCACTTCCGCCTCGTATTCTTCTTCTCGACCCGTGACCGAGTTGTACCGATAGACCTTGATGGTTCGGCCCAAGTACTTCTCGAGGAGCTTCTGTGGGTTGAGCAGATCGTAGCGGTAGTTCTGCTCCAGGATACTCAGGCCGTTGGTTCCCCCCAGGCTTCTGATATGAACCGTTTCCGGCTGGATCTGCGACGCCACGTCACCGAATTCCAAGGCCACTCGCCCGTTGCCCAGGACAAGATCGCGCACCTCCCGGACGAGGCCGAAATTCTGGTTGTAGACAGTGATCGCGATATCCCGCCGATCAGCTGCTGTCGATTGCATCTGCCGGGCGGGTGCCTGGGCCCAAGCTGACATTGGCCAGAGGGCGAGTGCTGTGCAGAGTATGATGCGTAACACCTTGAACACTCCTTTGTTGAGCGGGCGGGAAGGGCGACGGATGGCCGCGTCCCTCCGCGGGTTCACTTGTATGACGTCTCAGGGCAGGGCCTTTGCACAGCTCCGGCGGAAACCGGTGCCGGGCAGTACTCCGGGCCGGAATTGCGGTAACATGTCACCGTACTTGTGACACGCCGTACTAGTGAACCGGCCGGCGTCGATGCGGGGAGGGCCTAGAGGAGGAAAGCGGATGCCAGGCCGAGGAAGAGAAAATAGCCGACAATGTCCGTAAAGGTGGTCACGAAAACCGAACTGGCCACGGCCGGATCGATTCCCAAGCGGTCCAACAGCAGCGGGATGGCAGCTCCAGCCATACCCGCCACCATGATGTTGCCCCACATGGCCAACATGACGACCACACCGAGCGTCCATCCGGTTCCCAGAACGGAAGCTGTCATGGCCCCCATGACCACTCCCATCACCAACCCGTTGATCACTCCCACCAGGATCTCCTTGCCTATCACCCGGGCCGCCTGTTCCCGCGAAACCAGCCCGAGCGCAAGCCTTCGCACGGTAACGGCCAGCGCCTGGGTTCCGGCGTTGCCACCCATACCGGCGATCACGGGGCCGAGGGCTGCCAGCACGAGAATAGCTTCGATGGTGTCCTGGAAGTACCTGATGATGAGGGCTGCGAGGAGCGCCGTGAGCAGGTTGACGGACAGCCACGGGAGCCGCTTGCGAACCGCGCTGAACCAGCCGCCGCCCAGCTGTTCGTCGCCGGACCCACCGCCGAATTTCAGCAGATCCTCCGTCTGCTCCGCTTCAACCACATCGATCACGTCGTCAAAGGTGACGCGGCCCAGTAACCGCCCGACCTCGTCTACCACGGGCACGGCGGCGACGTTGTATCGCGACATCAACCGCGCTACATCCTCCTGGTCGAGGTCCGAGCTAGCCACCGCGGGCGTAGCCTCCATGATGTTTGCGACGGGTGTGTTCGGCGCAGTGCAAACGAGACGACGAAGGGGCAGAACGCCTACCAGCCTCTGATCGGCATCGACACAGTAGACTTGATAGAAGTCCTCCACTTGCTCGCTCTGTCGTCGTATCTCTTCTATCGCCTCGGCGGCTGTGGCGCCCTGATCGACCGACACGATCTCGGAGGTCATGATGCCGCCAGCCGAGTCCTCGTCGTATCGCAGGAGGTCTTCGATCTCCCGTCGATCGTCCACCAACTTGAGGATGGTGTCGGCGCGATCGGGTGGGAGTTCGGCAATGACGTCTGCCGCGTCGTCCACCGCCAACTCTTCGACTATGTCGGCGGCATGCTCATCGGGAAGCGCCTCGAGCACTTCGGAAGGCCGCTCCTCAGGCTCCATTTCGGCCAAGGCCCCAGAGACCAACTCCGGCGGCAGCTGCCGGATCAGTCGCACCCGGAGTTCGTCATCCAGCGCAGCAAACGCGTCCGACAAATCGGAGGCGTGAACCTGCTCGGCCTTTGCGCGGAACGCCTGCACGTCTCCCGCCTTCGCTAGGCGCTTGAGTTCTTCCACGACCTGAATGGGTTTAGACATTCGCCGGCGTTCGGTTTGAGGATGGTTGGCGTTTGTGGAGGTGCCGGTCGTTCAGTGACCGACGGCGATCAATCCGTCAAACTGCGCTTCAGCGAAACGGTCTTGACGGGCCCGCGCCTCACCACGACTCGTTCGATTCGGGTCGGTGAGGCCGCGATGACATCGAATTCGAGTCCGTTCAAGGTAAACCGATCGCCGCAATGTGGAATCCTCCCGGCGGCACGGGCAAGGAATCCGCCGATCGTTTCCGAGTCGCCCGGGAGAGATACCCCAAACCGGATGGTGACTTCATTGCTCGGTGCGGCACCGTCCAGCTCCAAGATGTTTGCCGTCGCATCGAGTGTATAGGAAGGCTCGGTTTTCTCGAAAATGTCGCCGACGAGCAACCCGAGGAGATCCGCTATTGTCGCGATTCCATCGGTTCCCCCGAATTCGTCCAGCACCACCGCCATTTGGCGACGCTCACGCTGCAGCTCCAGGAGCACCTCGGCGCACGGCTTCGATCCAGGAGTTACCGTGACGGGCCGGACGGGAAGCTCGCTCGCAGGTGCCACCTTGAGCAGGTCGAAGGCATAGATCATACCGGTGATATGATCGAGCGAATCTCGATAGACCGGCAACCGCGAATACCCCGAGTCCGCGAATGTCTGCCCGACTTCTTCGAGGGACGCACCCTCGGGGAGCGCCACGACGTCGGGCCGCGGTGTCATCACGTCCCGGACGGGCCGGCGAGTAAAATCGAGCACTCCCGCAATCACTGTGACCTCACCGGGCTCGAGAAGGTCTTCGGCGTTTCCAGCCCTGAGGATATCGGCCAACTCGGTGCCACGAGCACTCTGTGATCCGGGCAAGATCGGGCGGAGTAGCGCCGCCAAACGTTCCATCCAAGGTCCCATCCGCCTCACCACAGGCTCACACCATCGCTGTCCGATGGCACGTGGCACGGCGTACGCGAGGATCGAGACAATTGGAACCGCCCCCAAGAGAACTAGCAACGCCGTGACCGGCACCGTCGTACTCGGCAGGACTGCCGCTAGTCCCATTGCGGCAGTCAGCAGGCCAATCGTCCCGGCAGCGGTCGCGGTGCGAAGCATTCGTCCCGGTTTCGCCAGCAAGGTGCTGGCGACCGCGGCCCCACGGAGGTGCCGCGATATCCATCGCATGAGTTCGAGCCGTCCCACCGCCGCCGCTCCCACGGCGACCGTGGTTCCCAGTGCTGCCACGGCCAACCCGCCCGAGATCAGAACCCACCCGATCACTCCGAACCACCTTCATCTGCGGGCTCGGCCTCCGGTTGCACCAGCCGCTCGAAATAGACGCGACGGATGCGGTGCCGGATCACCCGCTCCACCACCACTCGAAAGTCTCCCAACCGGAACTCATCTCCGGGATTCGGCACCCTACCCAGCTCGGAGTACACGAGTCCACCAACCGTACTGACGTCGTCTTGTTGCAGGTCGGTTTCCAGCAAGGCACCCAGCTCGTCGAGCGTGACTCCTCCGTCGACCCAGAACTTGTCTGCCCCCTCGCGCTCTATTGGGGGTTTCTCGTCGGCGTCGTATTCACCGTGAATCTCGCCCACGACTTCTTCTAGGATGTCTTCGAGCGTTACCAACCCAGCGGTACCACCAAACTCGTCGACCACGACCGCGATGTGTGCAGGGCCGCGCTGGAAGTCGCGCAACTGCGCCGTGAGCGGCTTGGACTCGGGCACGAACTGAGGCGGCCGGAGGAGATTCTGCCATGGATCCGGTACCGATGCCAAGCCTCCCACGGCCGGAACGAGGTCCTTGGCGTAGAGAACACCCGAAACGTTGTCGAGAGTATCCCTGTAGACGATGATGCGGGCGTGCTCGCTGCGCCTGACCACCTCTACGACGTCGTGCCACTCGTCTCGGTCGTCGAGGGAAACGATGTCCAGGCGTGGCGTCATGATATCCCCGACCGTAGTCTCACCCAGGGAGAACACTCCCATCACGAGATCTCGTTGCGTGGATCGGAAGCCGCTTTCGCCGGCCCGCCGGTCGGGAAGGATTGCTCGCACGGCTCTCTCAACAGTCGCTACGAGCGCCAGCAGCGGACGGAAAACAAAGGCGGTGCGCTCGGCGGCCGGAGCTGCAGCCGCCGCCACGTCCGGCGCGAGAAGACCGACTGCTCGGGGAAGAGCTTCGGCAATCATGTAGAGGAAACCCACTGAGACTATGATCACACCGAGTGCGGGCAGGGGGTTCCTTTGCCACCACTCGACGGCGTACGCTCCGGATACACCGGCAATAAAGAGCAAGGCCAGACGGCTCAGGTGGATGATGCGGTAACGAGTGCTGGGCTCTTCACGCTCCGTCGTGGTATCGGCCAGGGCGCGCGCCACTTTGGGCGACTCCTCGGCCAAGGCCAACAGTGCCGCCCAGGACGCCGCCACCAGTGCCGTGATGATGGCGATAACGCCCATAGGAACCGAAGTCACGCGCTCCCTCCAGTCAGGACGCGGACGTATCGCTCCTGGAGCTCCCACATTGGAGACTGTGTTCGCGTCCCATCATCGGGGTGTTTGTGGCCGAGGACGTGCAACGTGCCATGAACCACGAGTCTCAGCAATTCCTCGCGCGGAGTCACGTCAAAGCGCCGTGCCGCACGCCGCGCATGGGAGGGACAGACATACACGTCCCCGATGAGACGGCCTGCATGAGGAAGCGAGAAGGCAATGACGTCGGTGGCGTAGTCTCGTCCAAACGTTCGTCGGTTGAGAGCGCGCATTCGGTGGGACGACATGAATGTAACGGTTACAGACGCCGCCCCTGCCCCTGCCCCTTGGCCGTCGAGCACCGTGGTCACGGCACGGCGGACCGTGGGCACCGACAGCGCCCGTCGCTCGCCGGCAAAGGACACACGGACCTCAAGTCTTGGAGTTTTCTTCCCAGTTAGCCGTGATGCCACCGGCCCCCTCCGGATAGTCAAGGCGGTTGTGGTACATACCGCTCAACGTGTGCACAAACGTTTCCTTGACTTTGTTGAGCTGGGCCAATGTCAACGGCGCTTCATCGAGCTGGCCGCTCTCTACCCGCTGATTGACAACGTGATCGATCGCCGCGCGAAGCTTTTGCGGCGATGGTTCCGCGAGGACGCGGAGGGCAGCCTCGACGCCGTCCGCCAACATGCACACGGCGGTTTCGACCGACCGGGGCCGAGGGCCCGGATACCGGTAGAGGGATAATGATTCTTCAGGCACCTCTCCGTTCTGCCGCGCGCGGTCCAGGAAGTAGGTGATCTCCGCAGTCCCGTGGTGCTCCGGAATGAACGCCTTCAGCCCGTGCGGTAAACCGTGCTCATTGGCGAGGGCCAGCCCTTCGATGACGTGGTTTCGAATGATCGTCGCGGACACGTCGGGTGGTAGCCGATCGTGGGGATTGCCACCGGCACCTTGATTCTCCACGAAGTGAAGCGGTTTCTGCAGCTTGCCGATGTCGTGGTAGTAGCAACCCACACGGGCCAGGAGCCCGTCGGCTCCGATGGCATCGCAGGCGCGCTCGCTCAGGTTGGCCATGGCCAAACTGTGGGCGTAGGTGCCTGGGACCTCCGTGGCCAAGCGACGCAACAGGGGGCGATTCGGGTCCGAAAGCTCGAGCAGGGACATGCCGGTCGTGATGTGTGCCCAACGCTCGAAGATCGGCAACGCGAGAAAGACGAGTCCTGCCGACAGCGTGGCGTTGCCGGCACCCCGCAGCACACTGAGCCCAAACTCAGCGGCAGACCAGCCGTCTCGCAATCCTAGCGTAAACGCTGCCGTTGCGAACGCTGCAACCACCAGCGCCGTGGACCAGAGGATTTCCGTCCTGCGACTGATGGTCCGAACGCTCAGGGCGGCGGTAACGCCTCCCAGCAAGGCGATGTAAAAGGCATCCGGCCCGCCGTAGGCAACCTGGAAGCCCAAGAGAGCCGCCAACACCATCGCCGCCACCATGGCAATCCGCCCGTTGAACAAGACAGTCATGATGATCGCGGCAAACGGAATCGGAATAAGCTCGGCGCCGGTATGTATGAACCGGAAAGTCGCCGCGGCAGCCAGGATTACGACGGCAAACAATGCTGAAAATACGTGCACGTGCCGCAACTCGGCGTAGATGTTCGGCAAATACAGCAACAAGAGAAGCCAAAACACCGCCAAGACGAGGCCGTTGGTGAGCACCTGCCCCAGGATTCGGCCGACACTCGCCTGGTCCAGCTCTCCCATGTTCAGCAGTGTCTGCTGCAGGCCGAGTAGTCTATCTTTGGCCTCGGCGGTGACAATCTCATGGTTGTTGATGATGCGTTCGTTGGCACGCACATGGTCCTTGACCGGATCCACCGAGGCCCTGGCACGTTCGCGGCGGGACTCCGTGTCAGGCAGATTGGGAACGATGGTAGGCCGGAAAAACTTGTTGAGCAAGTTGACAAAAAGAAAATCCGCCGCCGCGGAATTGGGATCCGGATTCTCCGATGCCCGGAGTGCCAGATACTGGGCTTGCGTGGTGATGCTGTCGCGATGCATTCGGACTTCGTCGCCGCCACGACGAAGGAAAACCTCAGACTGAGTCTCGGTCTCGATGGTCCTCCGTGCGGCTACTCCACGGGCCAGATGTATGTTGATCATACGCACGATGGAACGGCGAAACGCACTGCGCACCTGGACGTCCTCGAGGTACACCGCTTCTTGCGGGGTGAGGGACATATCCAGGCGTCGAGCGATATCGAGTATCGTTGTCGCGGTATCGGCACTGTCCAACGAGGCAAAGATCCGACCGACGTGGGCCGCTATTGAATCCGATATGCCGGACCGGTATTCGTAGATTGGGACGACCTGGGCGGCGAGTTCATCGCCTTCTTGCTGCCGCTCCGCTTCCGTCTTGAAGACATCGAATTCGAACGGTGCGACTACTTCCTCGGTCGACACGTCACCCACCTCCGGCACGAACACCGTGAGGCCCGCAGCCACCGGGAACAGAGCGTATGTCAGCAACGCCAGGCATGCCAATGGGAGCCAGCGCGCCCCATGGTACGCGTACCGGCTCTGACGGAATCGCTCCAACGCGCCTGTCTTGTCGCTCACGGTCGTAGATGAGTTCATCCGTTCTTGTCTTCGACGTAGGCGCGCAGAATTTGGCGTACCAACCGGTGCCGCACGATGTCGTCTTCATCCAGATAGCAGAATGACACGCCCTCGACACCCGGGAGGATTCGCTCGATCTGTAGCAGACCAGACTCTTCGCGATCGTCGAGATCGATCTGGGTCTTGTCCCCGATGACGACCGCCCGGGAATTCAACCCTAGCCGGGTGAGAAACATCTTCATCTGACCGCCGGTCACGTTCTGGGCTTCGTCCAGAATCACGAACGCGTCCGCCAGGGTCCTTCCCCGCATGTAGCCCAGCGGCGCGATCTCGATGGTGCGATTCTCAATGGCGCGCTGAACGCGGTCGTATGGCATCATCTCTTCCAAAGCATCGTAGAGTGGCCGTAAATACGGATCGATCTTGGCCTGGAGATCTCCCGGCAAGAAACCGAGATGTTCCCCTGCCTCTACCGCCGGTCTGGCAAGCACCAAGCGGCGAACTTGCTTGCGGGCCAGAGCCTCGACACCCAGGGCCACCGCGAGGTACGTCTTGCCCGTTCCCGCCGGTCCAATACCCACCACGATGTCGCTTTCCCGCATGGCACGAACGAAATCGGATTGGCCGGGAGTCTTCGGTTGAACGGGGCGCCGCACCCCGGGCAGCACAATCTTGAGGGATTCCGCTCCCTCGGTCCACGTTCCGAATGCTTGGTCGCCGTTGGCAGCGAGTCGTTCCACGTCATCCGGTGTCAACGCTTGATCCATACGTGCCACGTCAATCATGGCGGAGGCAATCTTGGTAGCACGCTCCACCGCATCGATGTCTCCGGCCAGGGTGAAGTGATCCCCCCGCAGCGTAGCCCTGACTCCGGTGACGCGCTCCAACGCAACAAGATTTGCATCGTTCACACCGACCAGGGTCAGCTGATCGGCCCCCTCAGTAGACAGGCGATGTGTAATCGGCTCGTTCACAATACCGTCCGAATATGCAGCTTCAGGAGATCGTCCTGCGACACAGAGGTCGGTGTGTCCTCGAAGAGGGCCCGCGCGGCGGTGGTCTTGGGAAACGCAATCACGTCGCGCAAGTTGTGGGCACCGGCCAGGAGCATCACGATGCGGTCAAATCCCAACGCAAAGCCGCCATGGGGAGGCACACCTCCCCGGAGCGCGCGCAGCAAGAATCCAAACCGCTCCACTGCTTCTTCTCGCGACAAGCCCCACGCTTCCAACACCCGTAACTGAAGCTCCGGATCGCTGATCCTAATCGAACCGCTCCCCAACTCGGTCCCATTGTACACCGCATCGTAGTGCAGAGCGCGCACGCCGTCCAGGTCGCCTCGTTCGAAACGAGAAACGTCGTCCCCGTGCGGTGCGGTAAAGGGATGATGTGCCGGCTCCAGCGTGCCCTCTTCGTCGCGCTCGAACAACGGAAATTCCTCGATCCACGTAAACGCGTGTGCCTCACGAGGTGCCACTTCCAACCGGCTGATCAAGCTACGGCGAACTCGGTCGAGCGCCGGCGACGTCACCGAATCGGGGCCCGCCATTGCCAATAGCAAATCTCCACTCTGGAGGCCGGAGCTTTCCACCGTCATGCCGTCGAGGCGTGCCAGCGGACCGCTGAGCTCGTCACCTCTGCGCTTGAGTATGGCCAGCCCACCCGCACCGGCTTGCTTGGCATCCTCGGTGAGCGCGTCGATCGCTTTGCGAGAGAGTTTCGCCCCTTCGTCAACCCGTATGCCTCGTACTCTTCCGCCTTCGCTCAACGCAGCGTCGAACGCTTGAAACCCACGACCGCGGACGAAGTCGCTCAGGTCTTCGATGGTGTACCCGAACCGCAAGTCCGGCTTGTCGGTGCCGTACCGTTCCATGGCAGCGGCAAACGACATCCGGGGAAAGGGGGCAGGCACGCTTTCGCCCGCCTCGTCCCAAAGCGCCACCAACACCGCCTCCACCACTGTGTAGATATCGTCCGACGTCACGAAGGACGCCTCCAGATCGATCTGGGTGAACTCCGGCTGCCGGTCGGCCCGCAGGTCCTCGTCCCGGAAACAACGGGCGAGCTGGAAATAGCGATCGAACCCCGCAGCCATCAAGACCTGCTTGTATATCTGCGGCGATTGGGGCAACGCGTAGAACTGCCCGGGATGCACGCGTGATGGGACGAGGTAATCGCGGGCACCTTCCGGTGTGGGCCGGGTGAGAATAGGTGTTTCTATCTCGTAAAAACCGAGATCCGACAGGGTCAGTCTGGCCCGCTGCAGGAGACGGTGCCGCAGAGCAAGGTTTCTGTGGAGTTCGGGCCTCCGCAAATCGAGGTAGCGGTACTCCAGCCTTCGCTCCTCCGAGGGCAGTTCCTCGCCCTTGGTGCGCCAGACGGGAATCGGAGGTGTTTCCGCAGGTCCCACGATGCGAAAGCCAGTGGCGTGCACCTCGACGTCTCCCGTAGCCATATCCGCGTTCCTGGCGCTCACCGGCCGGGCCGCGACCGTGCCCTCCACCAACACCACGGTTTCTGCGCCCACTCCCTGGGCCCGGGCGATGACGTCGGCCTCACACCAGTCAGGATTGAACACTACCTGGACGATGCCCTCTCGATCGCGCAGGTCGAAGAACACGATGCCACCGAGATCGCGGCGGCGGTGCACCCAGCCACCCAATCGGACTTGCTCGTCTACGTGATCCGAGCGGAGTGCGCCGCACAGGTGCGTCCGCATTGCCGTTCGCGTCATGGTGATCTCAGGGCAATCGCTTGGCGGGTTGGGACAAGGATGGAGACAACTCGGCGAGATCCTGTCCTCAACAGGCACCCACGAAACCGACGCCGCCGTCGGGAAGGCGAAACCCGCTGCGCCTTCGGATCGGACCAGATGATATGAAGCCGAGCCGGTGACCTGCGGGGCTCAGCGAACTGTGTGAATACACGCCGAATCAACCGTCCAAGTGTTAGGGTCACTCGAACATAATGGCGGCCAGAAACACCAGCAAGCGGCACCTTGACTGCCGCATCCCGGCCATCGAACCTTCGAGCCATGAAACCCGTCCTGGCTCTCGGCTCCATCTCTCTCCTCCCCGGTCCTGTGGCCGCTCAGGCTCCACAATCGGCGGGCATATATGGAAGGGGCAGCCGCCCCCATTGCGCCGTCCTGCCATGCAGATGGGGTCCTTCAGTGACGCTCGGGACTCCTCTCACCGGGCGGCCCCATTCAGGCTCGGACGGCGACATCGCGCGATGAACCTCTTGAACCTGACGCCGAACGACGCCGAACGAAGCATCGCCGTTTGGGTGGCAGAACGAGGCGAGCCGCCATACCGACTGCGCCAGATCTTCCCGCGCTTGTGGACCCATCCGGCGGCGGACTGGACGGGAGTCACGGAACTCCCTCGCGCCTTGATCGACGATCTCACCACCTCTGCCCCGATTTGCCGCCTCCAGTTGCAAACCCGACAGACGTCGACTGATGGAACCGTCAAATTCCTCTGGCGTCTTCACGACGGGCTCGCCGTGGAGTCCGTGTGGATTCCCGAGGGCCGACGGCGCACACTTTGTATCTCGTCGCAGGCCGGCTGTGCGTTTGGGTGCGTGTTTTGTGCTACAGGCCGCATGGGGTTCCAGCGGCATCTCGACCCGTGGGAGATCACGGGTCAGGTTCGCGAGTTGCTCCTGGATCCCGAGTTCGGCAAGCCGACCAACGTGGTGTTCATGGGCATGGGAGAGCCGCTCCACAACTGGGACGCGGTCGATAAGGCGTTGACCATCCTGAACGATCCCCACGGTTTCGGCATTGGCGCTCGGCACATTACCGTGAGCACTGTCGGGATCGTTCCCAAACTTGCCAGGCTGGCCGCCCGTCCCGAGCAATTCCGCCTTGCCATCTCGTTGCACGCCGCCGTTTCGGAGCGCCGCGCCGCGATCATGCCGGTCGAGAAGAAATACCCGATCGGCAAGTTGATGGAGGCGCTCCGGGCTTTTGCCCGGCGCATCACGTTTGAGTACGTGCTGATAAAAGGCGCCAATGACTCTGTGCGCGATGCCGACGAGCTGGCGAAGATCGCCACACCGCTGGGGGCTCTGGTGAACATCCTGCCACTCCACCCGGGGGGAGCCGCAGGACTCACGCCCGTGGCCGCCGGCCCGACCCGGCAATTCGCCCGGCGTCTGAAGGAATTGGGTGTGAATGTGACGGTGCGCCGCAGCCGCGGCCTGGACATCAGCGCCGCCTGCGGTCAATTGCGAACGGAAACGGACCTCGCCGCATCCCTACCCAGCACAACCGTTACGTCCAGCAGCAACTGAGCCGACGGCTCGTCGGTGATGGTGCCCACACCCAGCGCGTTCCGGACAATCCCAGCGGCGGCGGTGTCTCCCCGTCGAGCGATCACCAACGTAGAATCGGCGTCCGGGCTTGCTGCGGATCCGAAATAGACGACGTCGATCCCCCGGCGTCGGAGTTGACGGGTAACCTGGCGGGCCAATCCATTCACCGTCGTTCCGTTCAGGACCTCGACAGTGACCCGATTCCCTTCACCCGGAATGCGCGACGTGGAGATGTCCGGCGGGACACGCAGCATCCACCAGGCACCGAGTACCAGGAACACGAGTACGCCGGCGACGAGTGCTAGGAAGAACCGACGAGATGGTTCCAAAACTCGACTTCTTCGGGAATGACTCGACCTTGGTTCTCTTGCGACTTGGTCATACGTTTGCGTGCGACGCGCTCGAGAACGCCCCGGGGTTTTCGAGGTACCCGTGCGGCGAGCGCAGCCCGCTTCTTACGCTTGAACGACCTTCCAGGCTCCAGGTAATCAGCCAGATAGAGCATCCGACCTACATCATCCCATCGTGCGTACCCCACCGAGTGGTATCGAACAGCATCCAAGACTCCGGTGTCTGTTTCGCCGTGCTCCTCGGCGAGTCTTGCGGCCGCAGGACCATGGTACAACCCGGAAACGTCCCATTTCCGGTCTGCCAGTCGGGCAAGTTCGTCTTCGGGAGCATCCCGGAGGGCGTCGTGTAGGAATGCCGCGCGGACCCATCGCGCCCGCTCGTCGGGTTCGCGACTCATCGCCATGCCCCATGCTTCCACCAGGGCGGCCACCCGACGGATGTGGTTGCGGCGCGATGCCCCCACTCGTGCCCATTCCGGCAGCCCGTGCCCGTTCACGGACAGCAGCAGCTCCGCGAGTTCGCGCAACCAGAACGGACGGTTGGGAAGTTCCGGGTGGGGCACGGTGAGGTGTGGCTCGCGGATGACCCGGTCGCCGAACCGGACGAGATCAACATCTAAGGTGCGGGGTCCCCAACGCTCTGCCCGCACTCGACCGGCCTCCATCTCGGCTTCGAGTCCGGCTTCGAGCACCTCGTTGGGAGGAAGCTCCGTCCTCAACAACAGCATTTGGTTGAGATATTTGCCTTGGGGAATCGGTCCCAGGGGTTTCGTTTTCTCTATCGCGCTCTCGGCAAGCACGGAAGTGTTGGGAAGGTTCGCGAGCTTGCGCCGCGCGGCTTCGAGGTGCGCACGGCGGTCTCCCAGATTCGATCCGAGCGCGACGAAGACCAACTCAGTCGATGGCATTCGACCCGCCGCGCTCGACGACCACTTCGACAAAGTCGAGGGGCCCCTCGATGGGGACGTGCGGCTTGCGTGCAGCAATGCGCACTCGCTCTACCGGCTCCATCGCCAACGCCCGCGCCGCAATCTTCTCGCATAGCGCTTCCAAGAGTTTGTGTGGGCTCGCCCCCACTGTTTCCGCGACCATCTGGTAGAGCCGACGGTAATCGAGCAGTGCTTTGGGTGAGTCGGTCTCACCCACGTGCCGCAGCGAAAGCCAGACGGTCAGATCGAGTTCCAGCGGTTGGGGAACATGCTCCTCGTGCGGGAGCAGGCCCACACAGGTGTGAAAGCGCATCGCTTTGAGCGAAATGCAGTCCTGAGTCATAGCGAGCAATGGTAGGCGGGGCAGGCCGGCATCGTCAAAGGGCAATATCCCGCGTTTCGGTGGCTGTAAATTTGCCCGTGATATCCGCGAGCATCGACGCCACGCCTTCGAGTTCGCGAGAGACTTGTCCCATTTCATCGAGTCTAGCCTCCACCTCTTTCGCCCTTTGGACCACGTCGGTGGCATCGGCGCGGTTACGCGACGAGATGGCGGCGATGGCGCTGATTCGTTCCCGGAGTTCCGCAAAGGCACCCCGCTGTCCTTCTGCCGTTTCTGCAATGTGCCGGGCCTTCTGGGTGGCCTCTGCAGTGGCTTGTACAATGGAATCCATTGCCCGCAACCCTTCGGTGCTCACCTCCTCCACATCGGCTACTGCAAGGTTCCCTCTTCTCATTTGCTGGACGACCTCGCCGAGCCGAGCCTGGAGATCTGTTATGAACTCCGCTGCCTCGGAGGCGGCCGACGCACTCTGTTCGGCTAGTCTTCCTACTTCCTGGGCCACGACCGCGAACCCTCTTCCGTGTTCGCCTGCCCGCGCCGCTTCGATGCCGGCGTTGAGTGCAAGCAGATTGGTGAGATCAGCCAATTCCCGTATCGAGGAGATGAACCTCACGATTTTCCGGGTCACCTTTTCCAACTCTGCCACTCTGTCCGAACTCTCCGCTACGAACCCTTTCAAGTCGACCAGCTTCTCGATGGCTTCACCGATGGTTTCTCGGCTCTGGCGGGCCACCTCGCTCGCCATCGAGCTGACGGTAGCCGCTTCTGCCCCTTCGGCAACGACTTCGGTCGACGATCGAGAGAGCTTTTCCGTATGCGCAAACCCGGCTGCGACTTCGAGATCTTGCTGCGATAGTCCCTCCCCGATAGCCGCCGTCAATTGGGTCATGCCGGAAGCTGCCTCGCGCAGCGCGTCGGTGGCTTGCTTCAGAAGAGCGACCTCCTCGTTGATGCGCGCTACGGTGGCCACGAGTGGCTGTCTGAGGTCGTGGATGTGGACCACGGCTGTGATGCGCTGCGCGCACGCCTCAATCAGCGCGAGCTGAATGCGCCGATACTCCCGACGCTTGTGGTGCTCCAGCTCCAAGGTGCCGATGATATCGGTACCCAACCGCAGCGGCGTCACGGCAACGCACCTAACGTGGTTGGGGAAATCCATCGTTCGTGCATCACGCCCGGTGTCTTCAATGACTATGGATTCACCCGACTCGACGACTTCGGAACGCAGTATTTCCAGTCCGTCAGGAGCCACCTCTTTGTCGCTCCGGCCGATCCTGCCTAGGTACAGGTGGGAAAACGTTCCCTCGCGATAGCCGGACACCCGGTAGGCGCCCCAATCCAGAGTCCGGTTGGCCAGATCTTCGATTTGTGCGAACGATTCCTCTAGGCCGGACGTGCCCGTAATAACCGCGTCCATGGCGTGCAGCTTGTTCAGTTCTTCGGCCTGTATGACCTCTTCCCCGATCTGTTTCGCCATGACGGCGCCGAAGATCAGTAACGCTCCAGCAAACGGCCACGCTGCAATAGGCAAGGCGACGATCGTGCTTATCACCAGAGCGGAAGCCAAAATCAGCAACGCTGCATGGACGATTTCGTAGCGCAGAATAATCCGTTGTTCTCCGGGACCCAGTTTTTTTCGGATGAGGAGGCTGTAGTAGAACAGCGATCGCGATATAAAGAAATACGCCCCGACAAACACCACGCTCGCCAGAAAGCCATCAGAGTCGAGAGCGGAAGCGCCACCCGACAGGTCCAGCAGAAAAGAGTGAAACCCATACGCCGAGAGCAGGCTGATAACTTCACGACCGGCGTTGACGAGGACTGCCCAACCACCTTTGCGCTGAACTACCCAATCGGCCACCCCTATGCCCACCGCCACCGCCATGGCTGTCGGCACCCCTCCGACCAACAAAGAGCCGCTCACCGCCACCAGACCTGACGGCGAGGCATAGGAATACTTGCCCAGCGGCACCGTAATCGCCCGCAACGCCAGCGTGGCAACCACCATGACCGCCATCGCAGGAAGCTCGCTCACCCAGCGGGTATCCAACACCATTGCTACGAGGAGCAGCGTTGGACCACCATACGCCAGGCACCGGGAAAACCACTGGACCAGCGTTGTGATTCGTACTCGTATCATGACCTCAGGTTTGTCCGATGAGAAAGTCACCTGGCGTGATACCGAACTTTGACGGATCAGCCACCTTGACGATCGATCGCTTGAACCGGCCTCCGGCAGCTTTCTCCGTCAGATCAACCAGGGGGGTCGGTTTCATGATCTCACCTTCGGCAGAGATGGCAATCCGAACGAGGGGTCGGCTGAGGAGATCTGGTTCCGGGTTGCGGCTTTGAACGATCGCAACCTCGCTTGTATCGAGGATCAAACACGTGCCCACCGGATAGATCCCTACTAGGTTGACCAGCTCTTTCACCAACACGGGATCGTAACCGCGGCGGCGGTTCTGCCACATTTCGCGGAGCACCTCATCCGGCTGAATCGGCGTCTGATACGATCGGCGGCTCGTTGCGGCGTCGAACCCATCTGCCACGGCGACGATCTTGGAATAAAACGAGATGTTGCGTCGGCGAACAGGCCGAGGGTAACCGGTCAAATCTAGCTTCATGTGGTGCTCGTACGCCGTGACCATCCCCCGGTAGGGCAAATCGCTCGACTGCTGCATCTGAAACAGCGCCAGCACGCCATACCAAGGGTGGGATTGCATCAACCGCCACTCTTCCTCTGTAAGCGCTCCTTCTTTTTGTATCAGCTCCAGCGGCACGCGACTCTTTCCCACGTCGTGCAGCAATGCGGCAACCCCAAGGTCATACAGCTGTCGCCTCCCCAGGTGGAGACGCTTCCCGATCGCAATCGCGAAGATACAGACGTTGACCGAGTGGGTAAACGTATACTCGTCGTAATCGCGGATGGCGGTGAGACCGACGAGAGAGATCTCATTGTTCAGCACTTGGTCGACCATACTCTGGACTGCTCGCTTGATTTTCCGCTGGTTGGCCGCCCGGCCCATCCGAACCGCGTTCACGACCTCTTTTGAGACTGCGACAGACCGCTGGTAAGTCCGCTTTGCGATCTGTATTGCGCGGTTTTCGGCGCTGAGTTCCTCACCTCCCCCTCCACCTACTTTGGCGGGCGGACCCAGAGTGATGTGGGTAACCCCACGCTCCGCCAGCCCGTCCTGAAGCTCGCCGAGATAGTCGATATCCTCTTCAGAAACCTGTTCGGGAGCCTTCACATCGAGGAGCAACGAGAACAGACTCTGCCATTCTTTGGCACTCACGGCCTCGTCTACGACAAGTGCGCCTATCCCCGCGTCCTTGAACGTGTTCAGGACGTGACCCAATGCCGCGTAGCGATCGAGGGCCAAGCGGAGCCGGGTCTTATTTATGAATACGGCTTCGTCGGCAACATGCAGCTCCAGAACCGGATCGACCTGATGCAGCGCACGCGCCGACTCCATCAGCTCGTTCAGCGACCGCTGTACTTGCTCGTTTTCGAGTGGATACAGTCTGAAGCTGCGTAGCGCCGCGCCGAGGTTCAGCAGAAACGCCCGCCCCTTTTGGCGGTGTACCGACTCGATGCGCTCGACTGCATCTACGAGAGAACGCCCGCGGTCCTTCATCTCACTCCTCTTCGCGGAGAGCTTGATTCACCGCGTTACGCACTAAGGCATCTTTATCTGCGGCAACTCGCCTCAATACGGCGGCGGCCTCCGGCGTGCCGATCTTTCCCAAACCCATTGCCGCACACGCGCGCACCTGAGGGTCTTCTTTGCGCCTCAAAAAACCGCGCGGCAAGAGCATCAGCGCCAGAACTTCGACGCCGGGTGATCCAGCAAGCACTCCGTACGCCTCGAGAAGGGCCTTTTTCTCCGTGAGGTCGGTGCTCCTGAACTCCTTGTCCGTCACTTTGGCTTTGATCCTCTCGACCACACCGTCGTGACCGTGCCCCATCAGCGTGCGGATCGCTGCAAGCCGGATAGCCCGATTCGGGTCATCTATGGCCTTTTCGAGTTCCTGCATCGCCTCGGAGGTGCCGATCACCTCCAACACATCCACCACCTCGGCCCGCAAATCTTTATCGGGGCTCTGAAGCAACCGCCCCAAAGGCGGCACCACTTCGGGAAGAGCTAACGTCTTGGCAAACCCTACTGCGACGTGGGCAACCTCTCTGCTGCGGGACTCTAGCGCATCAGTCAAAACCTTCGAATTGGCAATCGCAATCTTGATGAGCGCATCCTCGAGAAGCGCCTTGATCCGCTCGGTCGCGAGCTGAGGGAGCCACTCGAGTGCGGTCTCGAATACCTCAGGTCGCAGACCTCCGAAGAGCCGCTCCAACTCTTGATCGCTGACGTTAGTGCTCCCTTTGTCGAGTGCGGTCAGGAGGTGGCCAAACGCAACCGGCTCAGACAAGCGTGCGGGGAGTTGGTCCAGCGCCGTCGCCTGCTCCTCGGTGAGATCCTTGACTCGCTTGCGGATCGCTTGTGTCTCCCGAAGCACATACACGACTGAATCAGAATCGCCCACCGCAAGAAGGTGAGGAACAAAACTCCCGAGAATCGTGAGCACTTCCGACCGGATATCGGCGTTCGACTGGAATTCGAAGATATCGCAAAGGATAGCGAGAGCGTTGGTGCGGAGATCCTGGTCGTACTCGCGAGCGAGTTCACGCTTGAGGTACGCAACTTCATCCGGCTCCAACTCATAGAGTGAAGAGTCGACATCCTCCATTGAGATGAATTCGGTCGCCTTCTCTTCTTCGGCTGGCCCGGCAAGCTGGCGCCGCACCTCGGCACGCACCTCCTCCGCCGGGGGAGCTGCCTCACCACCACCACCACCCGATCCTTCGATGGCACTGCCGTCTTCCTCGCCCAATTCGACCGTGGCGTAGCGAATCCGGTCGAACTCCTGCTCCCATAGCAGGGTGAGGAGATCGTCTGCCCCTTCCGGAGGCAAGCTCCGAATCCGGCTCAACACTTCAAGAAACCGGATCACCTCGCCCTCTTCCACTCCCGGGAGCATCGTGACCGACCGCACGCCATCTTCATACAGCGTCCACGCCACACTCTCGGATTTGTTCGGCTCGGAATAGACGATCTCTTCCTCCCACCGAATCTCCGTGTCCGTCACCTCCAGGATGAGTTCGTCCGTCGCGCGCCACACAGCTTCGAACGCGTTGGTAACCTTGCTGCACGCCTTCTCGTAAATGGGGTTGTTGGGGAGGTAGATCTGAATGGCCCGCAAACCCTTCACGAAAGCCTGAATCAGCTCTTCAACGGCCTTGTAATCGGCTAGGGGCTCCACGCCGGACTGGTGCGGCGCTGACACGCTCACCCTCCTCCCGACTCGAAGACTCGAGGATCTCGGCCCACCGTGAACGGTCGTGACGCCCTGAATTTCTGTTGCGTCAAGCGGACTCCCGATTTCAGATGCCGTGCAATATAACGCTCACTAAATGACACAACCCGCGTAGCGGCACATCCCCCATCCGTTTGAGCCGAACGCCCGTGTTCGGATACCTCGTTGGTCACGTCTCAACACCAGGTGCCGTGATCGATTCGGACCGAACCAGACTATCATTCTGCAGCTTTGCGCCCCATTCCGCTGTGCGGTCCGTCCCAATCTGCCCCAGCAACAGCCGCTGGCTGCCAGCCACACCGCCCATCCCCATCACAACCGGTTGTGACTCTTGTGTTTCGGGGTGTGTTTGGTGTATACTGTCTTCGGATTACTTTCGGTATAGAGAGGGCATCATGCCTTTGACGAAGCGACAGCGGGAAATCCTGGATTATTTGGGGGCGTACATCGAAGAAAAGCAGTATGCGCCGTCTTTTGAGGAAATCGCCCAGCATTTCTCGTTCAGCTCCCTGGCTACGGTCCACGAACACCTGACCAATCTGGAGCAAAAGGGGTTCATCCGGAGAAGCCACAACGAGAGTCGGTCTATCGAGATTGTGCCAGAACCCGGGCACGCGAGTGCCACCGAGCTGCCCCTGCTGGGCCAGGTTGCGGCAGGCGTCCCCATCGAAGCGGTCACCACCCAGGAGACCATAGCCGTCCCCGACGACCTGATCCCTCGAAGAGGATCGAGCTACGTTCTGAGAGTCCGGGGTGACTCGATGATCGACGAGCACATCCAGGATGGTGATTTCGTCGTCGTCAACAGCCGCAATACCGCTGAGAACGGCGAAATGGTCATCGCATTGATCGATGGCACCTCGGCCACGGTAAAGAAGTTCTACCGTGAGCCGGGCGGCTGGATTCGCCTGCAACCGGCCAACGAGAACGTCCCACCCATCCGGGTACAGGAAGATCAGATGCTCGTGCAGGGTATCGTCGTCGGCGTCATTCGGAAGTACTGAAGCCGCCATACGGCAGCCTGGGCAGCACGCAAGTCGCTGCGGCGCTTGTGGATAGGGAGGTCCATCCGTAGTTTCATCCCACATGTCGGATCGGTCGTTTTACGCTATAATCCAATATGTGGGGCACGGTTTTGCAGGCTGGCAACGCCAGCCGAAGAACCGCACGGTCCAGGGGGTGTTGGAGGAGGGATTCGGCCGGCTGGTCAACCGACGGGTGGTCACCAACGCCGCGGGACGCACCGACGCCGGCGTGCACGCCCTCGGCCAGGTAGTGAGCTTCGAAGTACCCGATACGTGGCATCCAAGAGACCTACAGCGGGCGCTGAACTCCGTTACGCCCAGCGATATCTGGGTCGCCGAGGTCGGGGTGGCTCCACCGGGCTTTCACGCCAGGAAGCACGCCTCGGCGCGACGCTACCGTTTTGTCCTAGGGTGCGACACGGGGGCCCGTTCCCCCTTTCGCAGCCCATACGAATGGGCTCTGGGCGAAGCGGCAGATCCTGAACTCCTAGCCGCCGCCGCGCAGCTCTTCCTGGGAGAGCACGATTTCCGCTCCTTCTCGGCTGTAGGGCAGGAGAAAACCCACTATCGCTGCGGGGTGACCATCTGCAGCTGGCAGGAGCGACCGAGGCAAGAAGGGTTTATTTTCAAGATCGAAGCCGATCGTTTCTTGCATCGGATGGTGAGGTTCATGGTTGGAGCGATGGTCGACGTGGGGCGAAAACGACGTCCTTTGACCGATATCTCCACGCTGCTGGCGGCAACATGCAATGCAGAGGCCAGCGCTCCCGCACCACCTCAGGGCCTCTACATGCTCGGTGCACTGTACCCTCACTCGGAGTTGTGCCGAGTCAATGATTTCGTGCTCGATCTATGAAACAGGAAGGATGAGGCCGATTCCTACCGCCCCGGCCGGCCAGGCGTGCGTTTGATCTGGGCTCTCGGTCTCGCTGCCGCCCTCGGTTGCGGCGATGCCGCCTCCACGCCGGGCGCCGTTGCCCTCGACACTGCCGTCCCTGCCCCACGATCCGTCCCACAGGATACGGTCCGGCGGCGGCTTAACGAGCAGGTTTCCCAGGCACGTCACTCTGCGATCGTCGATGCGGCCGCTCGCGCCCGGCCGGCCGTTGTGAGCGTGAACATCATCAGGCGGCAACGGCGAGTCGCCAGACGTTCCGTCTTCGATTTCTTCATGCCACGCGAGTACGAGGCTCTGGTAGAGGGTGTGGGTTCGGGTTTCGTGATTTCAGAGGACGGGATTGTCATCACGAATCAACATGTGACGGAAGGCGCGGAGCAGATCATCGTCACCACGAGTGATGGAACGGATTACGCGGCGGAACTTCTGGGTGAGGACCCGCTCACGGATATCGCGGTGCTCAAGATCGACGCCGAAGGACTTGCCACGATCGCGATTGGCTCCAGTCGCGATCTCGCCATTGGCGAATGGGTGGTCGCCATCGGCAACCCGTACTCCTACCTGCTGGGGAACACCGAGCCCACCGTCACGGCGGGTGTGGTCAGCGCCGTGGGCCGCAACCTCCTGCCGTCACGGAACCAACCGGGTGTGTACGTCGACATGATTCAGACCGATGCGGCCATCAACCCGGGGAACAGCGGTGGACCGCTGGTCAATGTCACGGGCGAAGTGGTGGGGGTAAACAGCTCGATTTTCACCAGCTCTGGTGGCTCTGTAGGCATCGGCTTTGCCATTCCGATCGAGCGGGCGATACGCGTCGCGAGAGAGCTCCAGCGATACGGCACCGTGCAGCGAGCTTGGGTGGGCTTGGGGGTAGGGGGATCGGAAGATTTGCGGCGTTGGAAAGAGACCGGGGGCCTGACGGTGACGAAGGTGGCGCGGCCGAGCCCGGCAAGCGACGCCGGCCTACGTGCAGGCGATGTGTTGACTTCGGCTGCCGGACGGCCGGTGCGTACTTTTCTCGACTGGGAGGCAGTCAAGCTCGATGTTGGTCCGGGGGACTCCATTCCGGTGACGTACCTGCGCAGCGGGCGGGAGCGCAGCGTTCGACTAGGCATTGCCGCTCTGCCCACGACGCAAGCCGAGCGCATATCGGTGTTGGATCTCGAGCTGATCACGGTCACGCCTGCCATCCAACAGGAACGTGGTCTCCAGAGGAGCTTCGGCGCGCTCATCTACTCCATTGGAGAACAGGCGCGGGGTGCGACAGGAATGCGTTCTGGAGACGTGATCCTCCAAATCAACAACCGGCAGATAACCACCGCCGAGGACGCGCGGGACATCTTTCAGCGGGCGGGTCGCAGGGCGGTGCGCGCGTATTTCGAGCGCGGGGGCCGCATGCGCATTAGCGATTTCTACGTGCAATCGATATGACTGAGACCTACCAGTCGCCGCTCGGTACGCGGTACGCGTCGCGGCAGATGCAACAGCTTTGGAACGCTGGACACCGGACTGGGCTATGGCGCAGGCTTTGGCTGACGC
This sequence comes from Gemmatimonadota bacterium, assembly GCA_022566515.1. Classification (GTDB taxonomy): domain Bacteria; phylum Gemmatimonadota; class Gemmatimonadetes; order Gemmatimonadales; family GWC2-71-9; genus B3T1B10. Next base: position 7,683 of record JADFIT010000009.1, on the reverse strand, counting down.
TGGCCGAAGAGCAACGACGGTTGGGGCTCGACATTCCGGACGATGCTATCGAGGAGATGCGCTCGCAACTCGATACGGTGAACCTCGAGGCGGTCGAGGAGTACGAGCGACGTTTTCGCCACGACGTCATGGCGCACATTCATCATTTTGGGGATCAGGCGCCGGCGGCACGGCCCTTCATTCACCTGGGCGCCACCAGCGCTTTCGTGACTGACAACACAGACCTGCTGCTGATGCGCGACAGCATGCGTCTGTTGCTAGGACGTTTGGTTGGGGTGCTGCACACCTTACGCGCCTTTGCCGAAGAACATCGCACGATGCCGGCGGTTGCCTTTACTCACTTTCAGCCGGCGCAACTCACCACCGTCGGGAAGCGGGCCACGCTGTGGCTACAGGATCTCGCGCTGGACGCCGAGGCCTTGCACCACACGCTGACCACCCTACCCTTCCGAGGTTGCAAAGGGACCACTGGGACGCAAGCGAGCTATCTTGAACTGTTCGACGGAGACCACGCCAAGGTACGCGAGCTGGACCAGCGGGTCGCAGCGGCGTTCGGTTTCGAGTCGATAGCGGTGAGCGGGCAGACCTACACTCGCAAGCTCGATAGCCGTGTTCTCGACGTCCTAGCCGGAGTTGCCCAGACAGCGTCGAAATTTGCAACCGACATCAGGTTGCTGCAGCACGAAGGAGAGATTCTCGAGCCTGCGGAGCAAGAGCAAATAGGTTCCAGTGCGATGGCGTATAAGCGAAACCCCATGCGTTGCGAGCGTATTTGCTCTCTATCTCGGTACGTCATTGCATTGCGGGAAAACGGCGCCTACACGGCCGCTACGCAATGGCTCGAGCGCACGCTGGATGACAGCGCCAATCGGCGAATCGTGCTACCGGATGCTTTCTTGGCAACCGATGCACTGCTGATCCTGCTGCACAACGTCACGAAGGGATTGGAGGTGCGCGCGGCAACCATGCGTCGAAATGTTGAGTGCGTGATGCCGTTCATGTCGACCGAGCGATGGCTGATGCTCGGCGTCAAGGCCGGCGGCGACCGACAGGAATTGCACGAGGTGATTCGCCGTGAGAGCCAAGCCGTGACCGAGGCCATGGAGCACGGCTCACGCAATGATTTGCTCGATCGACTCGCCAAGCATGAGGCATTTGCCAAGGTCGATCGTGCTGCGCTACAGGCCGAATTGGATCCGACTCGATACGTGGGTCGGTCGTCTGAGCAAGTGATGGAATTCAGCGAAGGTACGCTGGCCGCTCTATTGGAGTCCTTGCGAGAATTCACCACCGATGCGGGAGAGATCACTGTATGAACGTGGGTCCGGTGCTGGAAAGCACACTCCGATTGCCACTGCTACGCAAAGGCAAGGTGCGTGAAGTCTATGAGGTAGACGACGAGACAGTTTTGCTGGTTGCCAGTGACCGGATCAGCGCGTTCGATGTGGTAATGAACGAGCCGATTCCGTACAAAGGCGCTGTGCTCACCCAGATGAGCGCGTTTTGGTTCCGCACCCTGGCGGCAATCATGCCCAGCCATTTCATCAGCGCGGACGCCGGAGACATCATCGCCCGCGTTCCGGCACTGGCGGGGTGTGAGGAAGCTCTAGCCGGCCGCGCTATGTTGGCGCGGCGTACGACGCCCCTGCCCTTCGAGTGCGTCGTGCGCGGATATCTCTCGGGTTCCGCTTGGAAGGAATATGCGACCCGGGGCACCTTGGCCGGCGAGCCGCTCCCGAAAGGTCTCATCGAATCAGCCAAACTCGATCCGCCTATTTTCTCACCGGCCACCAAAGCCGAGACCGGCCACGACGAAAACGTCACCGTAGACCACCTGCGCAATGCGCTGGGCGACGCCCTCGCTGAAACGCTGCAAGCGACGAGCTTCAAGTTGTATTCGGCTGGTAGCAAGGAGGCCGCCGAGCGTGGCCTCATAATCGCGGACACAAAATTTGAGTTCGGCCACACCAACAGTGGAGATCCGATCTTGATCGACGAGGTGCTCACGCCCGATTCGTCGCGTTTCTGGCTGGCAGACGACTTCGAGCCGGGTCGCGGGCAGAAGAGCTTCGACAAACAACCTTTGCGCGATTACTTGGATGGTTTGCGAGGAGCCGGGTTGTGGGATGGGAACTCCCCTCCACCATCATTATCACCCGAGACCGTACAGGTTACGAGCGACCGATACCTCGACGCGTATCGGCGCATCACAGGCGAGGAGTTGCCAAGGTCGCCGTGAGAATCGCCCCCGAGGGAGTACCGTTCGCAGCGGTCGCGCTTGCAATCCTGGCCGGGCTCGTGGGATGGGCCTGGAACTGGGACGGAAGTTGGTGGATCGCACTGGCATGGGCGCCGGTGGCCGTTTGGGTCCTCGCGTTCTTCCGCAACCCGATTCGGACAGGACCACGAAGACACGAACTGGTGATTGCGGCGGCTGACGGAAGAGTCGTGAGCATTGAGGAGGTCGACGAGCCGGAGTATCTCAAGGGCAAAGCGACCCGAATCTCGGTGTTCATGAACGTCTTCAACGTTCATGTGAACCGCCACCCGATAGCCGGGACGGTTGAATACCGCAATTATCGTCCCGGCAAGTTCATCAACGCCACATTGGACAAGGCGAGCCAGTTCAACGAGCGGATGTCGGTGGGCGTCCGGGGGACTCATGGGCCGATCCTGATCCGGCAAATAGCCGGCCTGATCGCGCGACGGATCGTCACGGACCACGCGCCAGGTGATGTTGTGCAGCAGGGAGACCGCCTCGGCCTCATACGGTTCGGATCTCGAGTAGATGTTTTTCTACCTCCGTCCGCACGGGTGCTCGTGGAGCCGGGTGATCGCGCCGTGGCCGGCAAGACAGTTATCGCGGAGTGGGGACAATGAGAAAGAGAGAGCGCGGCAAGCGACGGGTGCGGCGCGTAGTAGTGGTCGTTCCCAGCATCTTCACGCTGGCCAACCTGTTTTTCGGCTTCTGGTCCATGGTACTGGCCGCGCAGGGGGACTTTTACCGCGCCAGCTGGTGGATCGTGATAGCTGGCATCCTCGACACGCTCGACGGTCTTTCGGCTCGCGTGAGCAAGACCGGCTCGGCGTTCGGGGCCCAGCTCGATTCCATCGTCGATATGGTGAGCTTCGGAATCGCGCCGGCCGTACTGATGTTCTTCCTGCTGTTTTCGCCTCAAGAGACCTTCGCGTGGGTATTCTCCTACGCCTTTGCGGTCTGTGCGGCGCTGCGCCTCGCTCGGTTCAACGAGCAGTCCGACAGCGGTCACAAGCGAAACTTCACCGGCCTGCCCTCCACTGCCGCCGGCATGGCCTTGGCCGTGTACTATCCGTTCACCCAGACGGCGTTTTACCAGGCGCAACTCCAGGCACTTCCTTGGTCCCAGATCATGATCTTCCTCATGATCGCTCTGAGCTTGGCAATGGTGAGTAACGTTGAGTACGCAAGGCTGCCACGTATCGGTGTGCGTACTCTTCGCGGGGTCGCGGGCCTAACGGTACACCTCATCGTCCTTTGGTTCGGCATTTTCAATCGCGACATCTTCTTCTTCCCTATGGGGATCACGTACGTCGCCTACGGCATGGCCCGCGGTGCGGTCCTTGCCGTCGTTGAACGGGGTGATGAGGAGAGCAACGAAATCGACGAGCGTCCCCAGCTGGTGATTCACGAGACAGATGAGAGACAGCGGAAATCTGACCCCTGATCCGGAATTGGTGTTCGCCGCTGTTCGGCCGAGGCATCCAGGTCATACCTTTTCCGGTTGCCCGAGCAGGGACGGCGGTGCTGCCACGAGCACGGGGCTATTGCGCCCAGGGGAGGCTTTCCGGCTCCGGATGCCGCATTCATGACGGTGCTTTTCCACTCGGCCAGGGCCCGTTGGCCTTGGCAACAATGTGACCTCGTTCACAACCGGTCGGGAAAAGGGTGCTATCTTTCAACTGCCGTTTAGGTATGGCGAGGCACGGTATCTGTGCCTATGGGCGTAGGGCTCTTTTCAGGAGGCTCGCGATGAATTGGCGGTGTCTTACGATAGTAGCGATGGCCGGCTTTGTCTCGCTCGGCTGTGACAAGATTCCGTTCTTGGGAAAGAAGGCAGACGACGCAGCCCAAGCCGAGGTGGTCCCCGACACGACCCCCACCCCAGCGGCACCGGTGGCTGCGACACCTCAGGCGCCGGAACCCGAGCCGGTTGAGCCGGAGCCACAGCAGACCCCCGTGCGAGAGGCCCGGGCCACGCCCGGCCAAGCGCGCGAGGAAGCCTGGTTCCCCACCGAGACGGGTACGATCAGCCCGGGCATGACGGCGGACGAGGTCATAGGGGTATGGGGCGCTCCTGTTGCCGACCGTACGATCGGAAATTGGACCTTTCTCTATTTCCGAAACGGATGCGAATGGGCGTGCGGAACTTTCGACCTCGTGATGCTCGAAGGTGGTCAGGTCGTGGACGCGATTGTGCGTGGAGTCGGCCATACGTATGCCGGCGTGTCCTCATCACCCCCTGACAGAGTCGCCGAATTCACGCCACCGGTCGTCTTCTCAGATACTATCGGATTGAACGGATGACAGATAAGCCGAGTCGCAACGAGGAAGAGTTCTTTGCCCTGAAGGAAGCCGAGCTGCTAAAGGCCCGCCGTGCGGAGGCCGGGAGAGAACAGGCCGAGGCGGAGCGCAAGACCCATTACATGAAGTGCCCGAAATGCGGCTTCGATCTCAAGACGGAAGAGTATCACGGCCTCGAGGTCGATCGTTGTACGCAGTGCGCCGGCGTGTGGTTTGACGCTGGGGAGGCCGAGGAGCTTCTCGACGGAGAGCACGACAGCATGTTTCACAGCGTATTTGGGGCGGTCCTTCGGGGCGTGCGGGGCAAGGCCACCACCAAATGACGCTCACCCTGCGTCTAGCACGCCACTCTGCTCTCGAGTCGCAGCAATTGGAGACGGTTAGCCTCGGAGCGATTCTACGACCGTTGGGATCAAGCGGCGACCAGGCTCGAGTGCCTTAAACATGTGTGGCGTTCTTGGTGTTTCCAACATCCCCAACGCGGCCCGCGTGGTGTACCTGGGCCTCTACGCCCTTCAGCATAGAGGTCAGGAATCAGCGGGCATCATCTCGGTTGACGATGATGAGGTCGCGCACGCGCATCGGAGAATGGGGCTCGTCTCCGACATCTTCAGCCCGACAGTTCTCGACAAACTTCCGGGGTCAGTAGCCATCGGGCATACGCGCTACTCGACCACCGGCAGCTCGGAACTTTCGAACGCCCAGCCATGCGTTGTCGACTACCACACAGGTCCCCTGGCACTCGCGCACAACGGGAATCTCACCAACGCCGCCGAGTTGAAGCGCGACCTGGTCGAGAAGGGTTCCATCTTTCAAACGTCATCTGACTCCGAGGTGTTGGTCCATCTGATCGCACGGTCGGAGGCGCGGGAGCCCGAAGACCAGATCCTGGACGCGTTGGAACGTGTCGAGGGCGCTTACACGCTGGTTCTAACGATTGGGAAAGCGCTCTACGCCATTGTTGATCCGCGCGGCTTCCGTCCGCTGGTCTTGGGCAAACTCAATGATGGCTTCGTCGCCGCTTCAGAAACTTGCGCCCTCGACATCATCGGTGCGACGCTCGTCCGAGAGCTACAACCCGGCGAGTGGATGCGCATCGAGGATGGTCGAGTCCACGACCTCCCCCCATTGCCGACCAAGCCACACCGGCGCTGTATCTTTGAGCTGATCTATTTTGCGCGCCCCGACAGCGAAGTGTTCGGAGAGTCTGTAGACCTGGTGCGGCGAAATCTCGGCCGCCGACTCGCCCGAGAGCATCCGGCCCCCGGCGCCGAGTGTGTATTTTCTGTCCCCGACTCCTCGAACGCGATGGCGCTCGGCTATTCCGAGGAGAGCGGCGTCAAGTTGGAGCATGGCCTGATCCGTAATCACTACGTTGGGCGAACGTTCATCAGTCCGGACCAATCCACGCGCACGGAAAAAGTGCGTGTCAAGTACAATCCGGTTCGTGGGGTCGTAGACGGGAAGAGTGTCGTCGTTGTCGACGATTCGTTGGTGCGGGGAACGACTTCTCGCGCGTTGATCAAGATGATCCGCGAGGCCGGCGCGCGGGAGATCCACCTGCGTATCGCATCGTCGCCAATTACAGGTCCTTGTTATTACGGAATCGACACGCCCACTCGGGGCGAACTCATCGCATCGGCACACAGCGTAGAGCAGATACGGGAGCACCTCAAGGTGGACTCACTGGGCTACTTGTCGCTGGATGGCATGCACAACTCCCTTACCGGAAGCGCCACGGGTTATTGCGACGCTTGTTTCTCCGGCAACTACCCTATCGCAACCCCCGACTTGGAAAGCGAGGCATCGTCGGTCGATATCCCAATTCCTGCCGCTGTCAGATAGTACACAAAAAGACATCCTAGTCATGCAACACGTTTTCTTCTTTGGGAATGGACGGGCGGACGGCTCCGCCCGGATGAAAGACATACTTGGCGGTAAAGGTGCCAACCTTCACGAAATGACCAGGCTCGGGCTTCCGATTCCGCCGGGGTTTACGATTTCCACCAAGTTGTGCGCTGAATATCTCACCGAACGAAAACTTCCCGAAGAACTCCGCAACGAAGTTACCAAAGCCATGCTCCAACTCGAGTCTGTGACCGGGCGCGGCTTTGGCGATACGAAAGCTCCGCTGCTCGTATCCGTGCGTTCCGGCGCGAAGTTCTCGATGCCGGGAATGATGAACACCATTCTCAATCTCGGCCTCAATGACGCTACCGTCGCGGCACTGGCGGAGCAGACCGGCAACCCCGGCTTTGCGTACGATTCCTACCGTCGCTTCGTTCAGATGTACGCCGTCGTGGTCTTGAATCTCAAACCGGAGGACGGCGCTCATCCTATCGAAGACGCGATCGAACAGATCAAGAGTCTCCGCAACGCGAAGCGAGCGATCGATCTCGATCCGTCAGACCTGCAAGAACTGGTAATCACCATCAAGTCGCTCGTCGAGCGGGAAGCCGGGCTGTCGTTCCCCGACGACCCGTGGGACCAACTGTGGCATGCTATCGAAGCCGTGTTCCGTAGCTGGCATACGAGGCGAGCGATCGATTACAGACGCCTCAATAACATCCCCGGTGATTTAGGTACCGCGGTGAACGTCATGACCATGGTGTACGGAAACATGGGAGAGGACTCCGCCACGGGTGTCATCTTCACGCGAAACCCGTCTACCGGTGAGCCGAAGCTGTTCGGAGAGTTCCTGGTCAACGCGCAGGGAGAGGACGTCGTAGCGGGAATCCGGACTCCGGAGCCGATCGACGCCATGGCTGCAAAGTTCCCCATGCCCTACGAGCAACTCCGCAAGACGTGTGAGGCACTCGAACGACATTATCGCGACATGCAGGACGTGGAGTTCACGGTAGAACGTGGCCACCTTTATCTGCTTCAGACACGCTCCGCCAAGCGAACCGCTCAAGCCGCGATACGTGCCGCCGTGGACATGGTCCACGATTCACTCATCACAGAGCAGGAAGCCGTGTGTCGGGTGGATCCCTATCAGCTCGACCAGCTGCTCCACCCGACCATCGACCCCACTGCCCCAGTCGATGTTCTGGCGACGGGGCTTCCCGCCTCTCCGGGAGCTGCCGTGGGCCGGGTGATCTTCGATGCCGACCGTGCCGTGG
>JADFIT010000104.1 GCA_022566515.1 Gemmatimonadota bacterium | reverse complement strand
CTGAAAAAAGGCCCTTCGTTCCATTGGAGCCTCCGAGTGGGGAAAGCGATTGAGCAAGAATATGTGTCCGAGGGGAACGCCGCCAGGGAACCGGAAGCCTTTCACTCCCTCCTCCCTCCTCCCTACAACTCACACCCCGCATCGCGCATCGACTTGATCAACTCGAGGCGCCGCCTTCGGTCCGGGCCGAGATTGTCTGCTCGCTCAGCGCACCCTTCAACGAGGCGAGCGTCGAAGCAGCTTCGGCGGGATCCGTTATCGGCGCGAGACAGGCATAATCCCGACAGATGTACAGCGCTGCCTTGCCGTCCACCAACGACTTACCGCGCTCCAGCGGTAGGGCGGTCCCCCCATCCGGCCGGTCGGGATCGACGACCGCCTCTATGCGGTTCGGCAGGAAGTGCCTGGCCACCACTCCGCGCAGGGCTTCCAGGTCTGCGGAATCCGGCTTGCCGACAAGCGCCAGCTCCACGGGACCCTCGAGCAGCAGGTCCACTACGTTCAAGCTCTTAGGGAAGGCCCGAGGATGTCGCGTCATCACGCCGCCATAGGCTCGAATGGCCCGAACCGCGGCAGCGCGAAAATCTTCCCGATCCAAATGGTACGACACGCGCACCAAGGCCGACGCCGCCACGGCGTTGCCCGACGGCGTGGCTCCGTCCGTTCCCTCGCGAAACCGCAGCAGCAGCGCTTCGTGGTCTGACGCCGTGGTGAAGAACGACCCACTCTCGGTATCGAGAAAATCGTTCACAGTGCGATCGAGCAGCCGTTCGGCTTCTTTGAGGTAGCGGGCCTCCCCCACCGCCTCGTAGAGGTCGACCAGAGCCTCGGACAAGAAAGAATAATCCTCGAGGTATGCGTTGAGGTGCGCCTTTCCGTTTCGGTAGGTGCGAAACAACCCGCCATCCTGCCTGACCAAGGAGTCGAGAAGAAAATCAGCCGCCCGCCTTGCTGCATCGAGGTATCGACGTTCCCGGAACACCCTTCCGCCGTGCGCCAGCGCGCTGATCATCATGCCGTTCCACGCCGTGATGACCTTGTCGTCCAGCCCGGGTTTGACCCGCTCCAGGCGGGCCTGGTACACTTTCTCTCGGAGTTCATCCAAGCGGCGTTGCAGGGCGTCTGGGTCTTCTCCCAATTGCAGGGCGACATCCGCCACGGGACGCGGCGTATTGGGGATGCTCTTCCCCTCCCAATTCCCCACCTCCGTAATGTCGTAGAACGCATTGAACACCTTGGCGCCCTCCACACCCAGCACGCTCTCGATCTCGTCCGGCGTCCACACGAAGAACCTGCCCTCAATCCCTTCGGAGTCCGCGTCGGTGGCCGAGTAGAAGCCGCCCTCCGCCGCGGTCATCTCCCGGAGGATGTAGTCCAGTGTCTCGCCGGCGATGCGGCGGTAGTACAGCTGCCCGGTGACCTGGAACGCCTCGATGTACGCGCTCGCCAAGAGCGCGTTGTCGTAGAGCATCTTCTCGAAGTGGGGCACGAGCCATTGAGGGTCGGTCGCGTAGCGCGAAAACCCGCCGCCGATTTGGTCGTACATGCCGCCTCGGGCCATGGCGTCCAACGTCTTGCAGACCATGTGCAGCGCGTGGGGCTCGTCGAAACGGCGATGGATACGCATCAGAAGAGAGAGCCCGGTGGCCGGAGGAAACTTCGGCGCCGGGCCGAATCCGCCGAACGTAGCGTCGAAGTCGGCTTCGTATTGTGACAGCGCGAGTTTCAACTCAGACTCACCGACGGAGAGGGAATCGCCTCCCTGGCGCTGGGTCTTGAGGTGCGCCACGAGCCGCGCGGCTCCGTTTTCCATCCCTTTCCGGTCTTCGTCCCAAGCTCGGGCGATGCGTCGCAGCAGCGAGGGGAATCCCGGTTGACCGTGGCGGTCCTCGGGTGGAAAATACGTGCCGGCGAACACGGGCTCGAGGTCGGGCGTGAGGAACAGAGTCATCGGCCATCCCCCGCGCCCGTGATTCATCGCCAACGTGGCGGCCATGTAGATGTCGTCCAGATCGGGACGCTCCTCACGGTCGACCTTGATGCTTACGAAGTGCTCGTTCATCAGGCGGGCGATCGCCTCATTCTCGAACGACTCCCGCTCCATCACATGACACCAGTGGCAGGAAGAGTACCCGATCGAGAGAAGAATCAGCCGGTCCTCATCTCTGGCCCTGGCCAGTGCCTCTTCGCCCCACGGAAGCCAATTCACCGGGTTGTGGGCATGTTGCAGGAGATACGGGCTCGTCTCGCCTACCAGACGATTGGTATGGTTCGGTGGAGCTGCGTGATCGGTCATTGACGCTTCAGGAGATCTCCCGGTCCTCGAGGAAAACGGGGCTCCACTCAATCTAGCCCTCGCTCAACGTCGCTGCCCCGGATCGTCATTCGGCCTAGCGGATCCAGGGTCTCAGAGAGAGCCCATCCCACTGTGATTCATGGCGCAAGCCCGTACCGCGGATATGTTTATAGGCGTTCTTCCGGTCCCTCTCCAGGCACCGGTTGGCGGGGCCCAGACAAGTTGATGGTGAATCGAGGATGAGCGACCAAGAAAAGAAGGCACTGCAAGCTCACGTGAAGCCCGGGCCTGGCCATTTGGAAGACGCACTCCGCCGCCTAGAGAAGGCCGTCGAGACGATGCAGCTCGGCGTGACGATCACCGACATCGCCGGCAAGATCGTCTACACCAACTCGGCCGAAGCTCGGATCCACGGGTACACGGTGGACGAACTCGTCGGCCGGGACGTAAGCGTCTTCTGCCTACCGGGTTACCGCCGCTCGCTGTCTTCCGAGCAGGTACGGCGCATGAAGAGCTGGCGGCGCGAGAGCATGAACGTTCGGAAGGATGGGACGCTGTTGCCCGTGGCGCTGATGTCCGACGTGGTGCTCGATGCCCGGGACCAGCCGATCGGCGTCGTCACGACATGCGAAGATCTCACCGAAGCGAAACGCGCCGAGGCCGAGCGCGAACGGTTGCAGATACGGATGCAACAATCACAGAAGCTGGAAAGCCTGGCCGTGCTCGCCGGCGGGGTGGCCCACGACTTCAACAACGTTCTGACGAGAATATTGGGGCATGCGAGTCTCATCTTGAGCGAGCTTCCGCCCCCAGCGTCTCATGTGCTCGACAAAGTAGCCGAGATACAGAACGGCGCCCTTCGATTGGCGCAACTGACCAATCAGCTTCTCGCCTTTGCCGGCAACGGCCGTTACAAAACGGAACCGGTCAACGTAAACGACATCGTGAAAGAGTTGACCCACCTCATCGAGGTGGCGCAGGGAAGGCGCGTTAGGTTGCAATACGAACTCGGAAGCGAGTTGCCGGTGATCATCGCCGACCCCGTTCAATTACAACAGGTTTTCCGACACCTGGTAACCAACGCATCAGAAGCGATTGGCGAGGATGAGGGAGTTATCACGATTCGTACCGGGACGAAATGGGCGAGTCGCGAGTACCTCGCAACCACCTATCTGGGTGATGACGCGCCTCAGGGGAAATACGTATTCCTCGAGGTGAAGGACACCGGGTGCGGTATGGATCCCGAGACGAAGGCAAAAATCTTCGATCCGTTCTTCACCACCAAGTTCACCGGCCGCGGCCTCGGCTTGGCCGCGGTCATGGGCATCGTTCGAGGCCACGGCGGCGTCATCCGCGTCGATTCAGTCCCGGATCAAGGCACCTCAGTCCTCACCCTCTTCCCGGCGCGTCCGGCTTTCGTGACACAGCCTGTGGAAGTCGGGCGCTGACGCCCGTCCTAAACCGCCGCCTCCATCGCCTCCGTATACGATCCGCTCCGGGCTGCGCCGTTGCATTCCGCCCGGTGGCGTAACGCCTGCTGTGCCGCCGACCCGTTCTCGGCATTGCCGCCCCACGCCTTCAGCGCGTGCTCCTGCAGCGCCCTGCCGTACGAGAAGCTGAGTTCCCACGGCTGATCGCCCAACGCGTTCATCGCATTCAGGTGTGCCGTGGCCAACTCGGAACTCTGCCCGCCCGAAAGGAAAACAATGCCGGGCACGGATGCGGGAACGGCCTGCCTGAGGCACTCGAGCGTCGCCGCGGCTACCTCGTCGACGCTCGCCTGATCGGGGCACTCCTTCCCGGAGAGGACCATGTTCGGCTTGAGCAGGGTCCCCTGGAGGTCCACACCCTGACCGTAGAGTTGACCGTACACCGCCCGCAAGGTGCCCCCGGTCACCTGAGCGCACCGCTCGATGGTATGGCTGCCGTCCATCAACACCTCCGGCTCGACGATCGGCACCAGCCCGGCCTCCTGGCATAGCGAGGCGTAGCGAGCCAACGCGTGGGCGTTAGCGCCGATACAGGCGCGGCTGGGAATGCCGTCGCCGATCGCGATCACCGCCCGCCACTTGGCGAAGCGCGCTCCCATATCCCGGTATTCGGCGAGGCGGTCGCGCAGGCCGTCCAAGCCCTCGGTGACCTTCTCTCCGGCAAACCCAGCCAGCGGCTTGGCTCCTGTATCCACCTTGATCCCGGGGATGACCCCGCGATCGGCGAGCACCCGGGCGAACGGCCTGCCGTCATCAGCCCTCTGCCGGATGGTCTCGTCGAACAAGATGACGCCACTGATGAATTGCTCCATGCCCTCGGTGGCAAAGAGCAGTTGCCGGTAAGCCCGCCGGCTTTCCTCGGTGGACGGCACGCCGATGGCCTTGAAGCGCTTCCCTATGGTGGGGGCGCTCTCGTCGGCGGCCAGAATCCCTTTCCCCTTGGCGACTAGCGCCCGGGCGGTCGACGCCAGGTCTGCAATGTTCATGCGATCAAGTTCTCCTCACGTTGCCCGGTGCGGAGTTCGGCCGAGCCGGGCTGCGAAGAAAAAAACAAGAAACCACCACTTGGCACAACCGGGAACTTCAGACAACCCAAGTTGGTTGTCCAGATATACTTGGCAGTCCATGTATGCGATATGCCTGGCTGTCCAGCCATATATCAAAGAATATGAAACACGCCGTACAGTAGCCGAGAACGCCCGCACTCTTGGCGGTATGACAAGGAATCTTCACAGCACCTTGTCTGCGCAAGTCACCGCCAGCGGCAGGCAGGAAGGCGAATTGAGGCATCTAATGACACACGACACGACGCTCAGCATTGGCGGGTTCAGTACGCAATTTCGGGTTTCCGCAACCACGAGGGAGGCAGCGATCGCCCCGGCAAACGGCAACGGCAATGGCAACGGCGTAGACGGTTCGTCCAACGGAAACGGCCGACCCCAAATGACAAACCAGCTGCGTATCCTGCGGGCAAGCCAGTCATGGTCCCAGGCGGAACTCGCTCGGCAACTGGGGGTTTCCCGGCAGACGGTGAACGCTCTGGAGAGAGGGAAATACCATCCTAGCCTGCCCCTCGCCTTCAGGATCTCGTACCTGTTCGAGCGCCCGATTGAAGACGTCTTTCACCCACAGTGGGAACGCGTCGGTAACGGCGATTAATGGCACGTTGAGGGGCTGCAAGCGGGGGTGGAGGCGGGGGCCACACGCGGCCCGCGCGATCAGTTTTCAGCGATAACGGGGTTCGACAGGAGCCCCACCCCAGGCACCTCCACCTCCACCGTGTCGCCTGGCTCGAGGGGCCCCACACCGGCCGGCGTTCCGGTCGCGACGAGGTCCCCTGGCTCCAGCGTCATTATCCCCGATATGTAGACCAGGATCGTGACGATATCGAAGGCCATGTCCCGGGCATAGCCGTGTTGCCGCTCGTTTCCATTCACCCGGCCGATGACCTCCAGCTCTTCGAGAGGAGGGAGTTCGGCCAAAGGCACGACGCCCGGGCCCGCCGGGCAGAACGTGTCGAACCCCTTGGCCCGTGTCCATTGGCCGTCGGAGCGTTGGAGATCCCGGGCAGTGACGTCATTGACGCAAGTGATGCCCGCAATCGCGTCACGGGCCGCGGCTCTGTCCGCCCGGCGCAGCGACTTGCCTATAACGACGCCGATCTCAGCTTCGTGCTCGACCTGCTGCGACGCCCTCGGGAGTAAAATCGGATCACCATTGGAGATGAGTGACGAAGGGGGTTTGAAGAACAGCAACGGCTGTTCCGGCACCTTGTTGCCCAACTCTTGAGCGTGTTTCGCATAGTTGCGACCGACACAGACGATCTTTGTAGGGCGGGGGATCATCGCTTTAGTGTCGGCCCCGGACGACGCCTGAGTCCCGAGAAAAGGATCACTCGTCGCAAAAAGGTGGACCGGGTCATGGGACTCCCGGCCTGCATTGGGCCTGGCTGGCGTCTTGGTTGTCGACGACCCGGACGATCAACAGCAGCTCGTCGCCAGCTTCCACCGGCAAGGATTCGGTGAGCAGGCAACCTTGCGCCAGAAAATCGATCAAGAACCGGACGTCATTGGTGGGCCACCTGAACGTAAAAGTTTGGGTATTGGCAGCTTCCACAAAGCCTAATCGGTCACGGAAGCCACCGCGGTAGACATAGACCGTAATCGCGTTGTGATTGTGGTTCCTCACCTCCACCGTGAGTTCCTGGCTTTCCGGCGGAGGAAGTCGAGTCTCCGAGAGGCTGGAACCACAGGCTGCGGTCGCGAGGACCAGGCAGCCCAGAGTCGACGGGGTGATGGATCGAGCCATGCGACCTCCTTTACGAAACGCACTCCTGCGCCCCGGCCACCAAGAAGCCGAGTGTGAGTGTGAGCGTTTTCATACCTAAGGACCCTATTGCCCCCCTAGACTCAGGGCGGCGTTGCGAACCATCCGTTCGGCATTACCCGTCCAGCTGTCGGCGAAACCGGCAGCCGGATCGGCGGCCACGATCTCATCTACGCTCATGCCGTCATTTAACATCGTGCGGATACCGTCTCGCACCGTCATCAGCATGTTTCGGTACTCGAGCAACGCGTCTTGCTTAGCCAGCGGGCCGTGGCCGGGAATTATTTGCGTGTTCGAGTTCACCATTGACAGCACTCGATCCGCCGCGTGAATCAAGCCGTCGATCGCCCCCCCGCTGGCGAAGTCGATGAACGGAAAGATGCCGTTGAAGAACGTATCGCCCATGTGGATGACGTTGGCGTTGGCGAAATGGATGATCGCGTCTCCATCGGTGTGGGCGTGCTCCACGTGGAAGGCACGAATCTCTTCGCCGTTCCAATAGAACGTCACCGCATCGGTGAAGGTGACGACGGGGAGCGCGTCCGGCGGCGCCTGTTGCGACCGTTCCATCACCTCGTGGAACTCCTCGGGATTCAGGCGTTTGCGCACGTTCTCGTGGGCTACGATCATCGCGCCGGCCTTGCCGAGGTTCTCGTTGCCGCCCGTATGATCGCCGTGCCAGTGGGTGTTCAACACGAAGCGCACCGAGCCGTCGCTGACGGCGGCTATCGCCGCCAGGATCTTCTCGGTAAGGCCGGCGAACTGGTCGTCTACGACGAACGGCCCGTCCTCACCCACCGACAGGCCGATGTTGCCTCCCGACCCCATCAGCATGTACACGCCGTCGGCAACCGGGATGGTACGAATCTCCACGCCAGAGAAATCCCGCTGCGCGGCCAAGGGTGTGGCTACCAGGCAGGCTCCCAGCACTCCAGATAACTGCAAAAATCGACGCTGCATGTGGACTCCTTAATTATCGTCGGTTGTCTTCCGAACGGCTGAATCTGCACCACGTCTCATGAACCGCAAGACACGTGAAGGGGCTGCCACTCACTGCTCCCTGCTCCCCGCTAGAACCACACCTTCCAGCACACGCCACACGTTGCGAGCGAGTATCCGATGTCCTCTTGCGGTGGGATGAATTCCATCGGGTTGATTGAGTTCCGCGATGCCGGCTACGCTGTCGAGCAGAAAGGGCACCAGTGCGGCGTCGTTCGCTCGGGCGATCTCTGGGAAGACCTTCTGAAACGCGGCTGTATAGAAACGGCCGAGGTTGGGCGGGGCCTCCATGCCTAGGATCACAATGCGCGCCGCGGGATACTCTCTCTTCGTCTGGTCGATGATGGCCTGGAGGTTCGACCGCAGCATCGCGACGTTGAGGCCACGCAGGCCGTCGTTAGCGCCGAGTTCCAGAACCAACACGCCGATCGGCTGACGCAAGAGCCAATCGATACGGCGCAGCCCCCCCGCCGATGTCTGTCCACTCACGCCGGCGTTGACCACGCGGAAATCGATCCCCAACGCCTCCAACGTGTCCCGGATCAACGCGGGGAACGCCTGATCGCTCGGCAAGCCGCGCCCCGCAGTGAGGCTGGTACCGAGGAATACGATGGCGGGACGATCGGAGAGCACCGCTGATCCGCTCACGACCCCGGGAACGCCCTGCCGCTCCCCCATCGGGCGCTCCCTTCCTCCCGCTCCCGGGCCGCAGCCGATGGCGAGTGCAAGGAAGACGCCAGCGAGTATCTTTCGACGTACCATGATAGAAGCCATAGGATTAGGACAAACCTACTCGAGCGGCGGGCGGCCCCTCGCTGTCTTGAAAGATATCGATCTCACCATCGAGGCCGGCGGGTTTGTCGCCATCGTCGGTCCTTCCGGAAGCGGGAAGACGACGTTGCTCGGCCTGCTGGCGGGGCTGGACGAGGCCAGCAGCGGAACCGTTTCCATCGACGGTGTGAATCTCGCACGGTTAACCGAAGACGAGCGGGCAAAGTTTCGCGCCCGTCACGTGGGTTTCGTGTTTCAGTCGTTTCAATTGATCCCCACGCTCACGGCCCGGGAAAACGTGCTGGTGCCGATGGAACTGCTGGGAGACCGCAATCCGAACGGCGCCCCCATCGAGGCCCGAGTCGTCGATCTCCTCGATCGTGTCGGGCTCGGCGACCGCATGGATCACTACCCGGCGCAACTCTCGGGGGGTGAGCAGCAGCGCGTGGCCCTCGCGCGGGCGTTCGCCAATCGGCCCAAGATCCTCTTTGCCGACGAGCCCACCGGAAATCTCGACGCCGAGACCGGCCACCATATCATCGACCTCATGGTCGAATTGAACCAGGATTTCGCGACCACACTGGTGCTGGTGACACACGACCCGGAGCTTGCCGCCCGGGCGAATCGCATCGTACGGTTGAGCGGCGGTAAGATAATCGAAGATACGCGAACCGACGGCGCATGAGTCTCCTCTTCGCACTCCGGCATGCCCGGCGCGAAGGTCGCTCGAGCCTGCGGCGCATCGGCCTGTACATGGGCGCCATCACTTTCGGCGTGGGCGCTCTCGTGGCCATCAACTCCTTCCGCGGGAACATAATCACCGCGATCCGATCGGAGTCGCGGAGCCTCCTCGGCGCCGACCTGGAGATCCACAGCAGGCGCAGCTTTCCCGATGCCATCCAGGCCATCCTGGACTCCGCCGCCGCCGGCGGCGTTCCCGTGTCGTATGTGACGACAATGCCGTCGATGGTCCGCTCGCCGAAGACCGAGTTGAGCCGGCTCGTACAGCTGCGGGCGTTGGAAGGGGGTTTTCCTTATTACGGTGAGATCGCCACCGACCCGGTCGAGGCGTGGAACCGCTTGAGCACGGGACGCTTCGCGGTGGTAGACCCCGCCGTCATCGCTCAACTCGACATCGAGGTGGGCGATACCGTACAGTTGGGTGAGGTCGTGTTCACCATCGCCGGCGTCATCACCAGTTCTCCCGGCGAGGTGAGCTTCCAGAGCGCCATAGGACCCCGGGTGTACATACCAGCCGCCTACCTGGATGAAACGGGGCTGATCCAATTCGGCAGTCTGGTTCGCTACCAGGCGTACATGCAGATAGAAGACAATCAGACTCTCCAGGATTTTCTCAACCGGCACAACCAGCTCTTCGAGGACAATCGAGTCGGGTACGACACCGTCGCCGAACAGGTCGACAACTTGACCGATGCGTTCGAGAACATGACCCGCTTTCTCGGCCTGGTGGGATTGGCCGCCCTGCTGTTGGGCGGCGTAGGCGTCGCCAGCGCGATTCACGTATTCATCAAAGAGAAGCTCAACACGGTTGCGGTGCTGCGTTGCCTCGGCGCCACCCAGAGGACCGTGTTCACCGCGTACCTCCTCCAGGCGGCGGCCCTCGGGTTTCTCGGCGCCGCTGCCGGGGTCGTTCTGGGGCTCGCCGTGCAAACCACCTTGCCCAGAGTGCTCGGCGATTTCCTCCCCCTCGATGTCAGCGTGAGCGTAGACTGGCTCGCCGTGGGCGCCGGCCTCGTAATCGGCGTGTGGGTGGCGACCGTCTTCGCGTTGTTGCCGCTCCTTTCGATTCGCGACATCCCTCCGTTGCGTGCGTTGCGCCGCGAACTCGAAGAGACGCCCAGCCGTGCCACACGATCGCGCGTCCTGGCGGGCGGGGCCCTGCTGGCGAGCGTGGTGGCCATCAGCTTGTGGCAAGCACCGATGCCGGCGATGGGGTTGGTTTTTGCAGGCGCCATCGTTGGAACGGTGCTCTTGCTCTGGCTGACCGCACGGCTCTTGATGCGCGTTACTCGCAGGCACTTCCCGCGCAGAGCGAGCTACGTTGTCAGGCAGGGCATCGCCAATTTGTTCCGGCCACAAAACCAAACGGCCGCCGTCATTATTGCACTTGGCTTCGGCACCTTTCTGATTGCCACAATCTATTTGGTGCAACGGAACCTACTCGAGCCATTTGCCATCGACACGAGGGCCGGTGCGCCGAATCTCTTTCTCTTCGACATCCAGGAGGACCAACGCGATGGTGTCGCTCGGTTGCTGCGACAGCACGGAGCGCCGCCGATCCGGCTCACGCCTCTCATACCCGCTCGCATCAGCACCATCAACGGAAGGAGCGTGGAGGAGATCCTATCCGACACCGCCGGCCCGTTCATACCGCGCTGGGCCCTACGCCGTGAATACCGTCACACGTATCGCGACACGATGGTGGGCACCGAGGAACTCGTTGCGGGGGAGTGGTGGAACACGACACCGGGCCCCGGGTTGCCGGGCGTGTCAGTAGAGGAGGGCCTCGCCGAGGAGCTCCACGTGGGGTTGGGAGACCGCATTACCTGGGATGTGCAGGGGATTCCGGTGGAGGTGGAGATCTCGAGCATCCGGCGGGTGGACTGGGCCCGGTTCGAGTTGAACTTTTTCTTCGTGTTCGAGCCGCGCGCCCTCGAGTCCGCACCGCCGACTATCATAGCCTTCACACGCATAGACGAATTGCAGCAGCGCGCTGACTTTCAACGCGACCTGGTGCGCGAGTTCCCCAACGTCTCCGTGGCAGACCTGGCACTTCTGCAAAAAGCCCTGGAAGGCATAATTGACAAGGTCACCATGGGTATTCGCTTCATGGCACTGTTCAGCATCGGGAGCGGGATAATCGTGTTACTCGGCGCGATAGCGACGTCTCGCTTTCACCGCGTCCGGGAAGGCGTCTTGCTCAAGACGCTGGGAGCGAGCAAGAGGCAAATCGGTCAGATCCTGTTCACCGAGTACTTCGCCCTGGGCTCGCTGGCGGGGCTCACGGGCATCCTGCTGGCCGGCGTTGCAGGCTGGGGACTGGTG